>JAYTTZ010000300.1:0-3689 GCA_043744805.1 Gammaproteobacteria bacterium | reverse complement strand
CCCAAATTGGCGGTTACGGTGAACTGCACTACAACAATCTCGATGGTGCTGGCGGTGCGCCCGATAAAACCGAAGTCGATTTCCACCGCTTCGTGCTGTTCTTTGGGCATCAGTTCAACGACCGAATCCGGCTCTTCTCCGAGCTTGAACTGGAGCATGCAGTCAGTGGTGAGGTGAGAATGGAGAAGTCGAGCTCGAGCAGGCCTACATCGAAATGGATCTCAACGCCCAGCATCGGCTCGCTGCCGGCCTGCAGTTGATCCCGGTCGGCCTGCTAAATCAGACCCATGAGCCTCCCACGTTCTATGGCGTGGAACGCAATCCGGTGGAAACCAACATCCTGCCCTCAACCTGGTGGGAAGCCGGGATAGGCCTCCGCGGCGAAGTGGCGCCGGCCGCAATCCCCGGCTTGAGCTATCACGTCATGCTGCATTCCGGTCTGGACACACCGCTTGATGGCAGCAACGCGTTCAAGATCCGCAATGGCCGCAAGGAGGTCTCCGAAGCCATCGCCAACGCCGGCGCAGTCACCGGCCAGATCAAATGGACCGGCTATCCCGGCGTCGAGCTGGCGGCTTCAATGCAGTACCAGCAGGACGTCGCGCAGGGCGCCTTCGCCGATGAGATCGATGCCCTCTTGTTTGAAACCCACGCCGATCTTCGACACGGCCCCTTTGGCTTGCGGGCGCTGTTTGCACACTGGGATCTTGGTGACGGCCTCCCCGGCTTTGGGCCTGCAACCGGCAATTCGACCGGCCGAGACGTCCAGTATGGCTGGTACGTCGAACCTTCCTATCGCACGCAGATCGCGTTCATTCCGGGTGAAATCGGCTTCTTCGGTCGGTACAACCAATGGAACAACAATGCCGGCACGCAGGGCAACGCCGAGGAGCGCCAGTACAACGCGGGCGTCAACTATTGGCCCCACCCGAACGTCGTCTTCAAGGCCGACGCGCAGATCCAGGACAACGAAGATGGCGAGGACCAGGACGGATTCAATCTTGGCGTCGGCTACCAGTTCTAGGGCCAACACGTCCAATGCGACCACTGAAGCCCATCCTGTGTGCCGCGGCAGTCTGGGCCCTGGCACCGGCAGCCGATGCCGAGGTCTACCTCGCACCGACCCGCTTTCTAAGTGACACCTTTGCGGACCAGATCCCGGAGCCACAGGTCATCTGGTTGACCGGTCCCATCCGTGAAGGTGTTCGCACCATCCTTGGCCATGACTATCCCAGCCTGCGCCTGCGTTACTGGAAAGATAAAGGGCGCAGCGCCTGGATACTCGATGAAATAGGCAAGGATCTTCCCATCACGACCGGGATCGTCATCGACGGCGATCGCATTGAAAACCTGAAGATCCTGGAGTTTCGGGAAAGTCGCGGGTGGGAAGTTCGCTATCCTTTTTTTACCGAACAGTTTGATGCTGTCGGGCTAGGTGCGGACCAGCGCCTGAATCGCCCAATCGACGGCATCTCCGGCGCGACCTTATCCGTTGGCGCGGTCCAGCGCCTGGCCCGGATGGCTCTGTACCTGCACGCGAAGACGCAAGCCGCACTCGCGGCACCCTAGTCACCAGGCCATGCCCGACCCAGGCTCGCTGCGTGCAGTACACCGCTACGTTGGACTCAGTGCGGCCGCCTTCGTCTGCATTCTTGCCCTCACCGGGCTGGTGTTGAATCGCAGCACGGCGCTGGAACTCAACAAGCACTACGTGGCTTGGCCGCCGTTGCTGGATTGGTATGGCATCAAGGCGCCAACCAGCATCACCAGCTTCAGTGCGGGCAAGCACCATCTCGTTAGCGTGGGGCATCAACTGTTCCTGGACAGTCAACGCCTGCCCGGCGAATACGCGAGCCTCCAGGGGGCTAGCCGACAGGGCGATCTGCTGCTGGTGGCAGCGGCGGGCGAATTGCTCCTGTTCACGCAGACCGGCGATCTTGTCGAACGCGTGTCCGGTGCGCCGCCGCAAGTGACGCGACTCGGTCACCATCCGGACGGCAGCCTGCTCGTCGAAAGCCCACGTGGCGTTTTCGGCCCGGATGCGGATTTTGTCCGCTGGCAACCCCATGCAGGTAGCACCGCCGAGATTGCCTGGATCCTGCCAAGCCGACCGCCAGCGCCCCTGTTAGCACAGCTCACCAACGCTTACCGCGGCCGCATCCTCAGTTGGGAAAGAGTGCTGCTCGATCTCCATAGTGGCCGCATCCTGGGCCGCTATGGCGAGTGGCTGATGGATGCAGCGGCGATTGCGATGCTGGCGCTGGCGCTCACTGGAACCTGGCTATGGGCCCGTCGACCCTGAGGTCAAAACCATGACGAGTCGCACCACTTCAACGCCAACCCAGGGACTCAATCGCCGTCGCTTTCTGCGGATAATCGCCGGTACCGCCGGGAGTTTGTTGTGCGCATCTGTCGCTGATTCGCGCCCGCGAGCCCAAGTGCGAACCTGGCGCGGCGTGACGATGGGCGCCGAGGCCAGCATCACCATCGGGGATGTCGACCTGTCGCACGCCGAGGCAGCCATTCGCGCCTGCACTACGGAAGTCGCCCGGCTGGAAGCGTTGTTCAGCCTGCAGCGCCCGAATTCATGCATCGCCCGCTTGAACGCCACGGGAAGGCAGGCCGATCCACCGGCCGACTTCTGCAATCTGGTGCGTGAGGCACAAATCCTGGACCGGCAGACTGCCGGGGCCTTCGATGCCACCGTCCAGCCCTTATGGCTGCTGTATCGCAATCACTTCGCCCGGGGTGGCTCGACGACCGGGCCGGCGCCCGCGGAAATTGCGCGGGCCTGTGCGCTCGTGGGTTCACGGCGACTTCACTGTAGCGACTCGGTCGTGAATTTCGAGCAAGCCGGGATGGCCCTGAGCCTGAACGGTATCGCCCAGGGCTACATCACGGATCGAGTCGCTGATCTCCTGCGCGATCTCGGGCTCACGAACGTGTTGGTGGACCTGGGGGAGTACTACGCCAGCGGCAGCCATCCTGAAGGTCGTCCCTGGCGAGTGGGGATCCGCCATCCCGCCAACCCGCTTGGCCTGATCGAAGAAATCCCGCTGGCGAATACGGCGCTCTCGACTTCAGGCGGATATGGCCTGAGCTTTGATGTCGCCGGCCGCTTCCACCATCTTTTCGATCCGCACACGGGCCTGAGCGCGTCCCGTTACCTCAGTGTGAGCGTGCAGCACCCGCGCGCGACGATTGCTGACGGCCTCTCCACGGCATTTTCGGCGATGCCGCTGGCGGCCATCCGCAACCATGCCGCGACCGAGCCGGCGTTGCGCGCATGGATCGTGATGCCCGCTGGCGAACTGATCCGCATTGCCGGTGGAACCGTGTAGGAGCGATTGCCCAGAACCTCGAAGTCGTGCCTTTTATTGCTCGTCGCCCTGCATGCGCCTGGATCCCTCCGTCGTAATGCCCGGCCAGGCAGACGCTGGTCTGGCACTGAATTCCACGCAACATCAAGGCCCTGCCAGGGACACAACATCCATGCTCCACTCCCTCGCCAACCGCTGGATCCGCATCGGGCTCGCACTCGCCGTGCTCGGTTGGGGTAAGCGCTCCATAAACCCGGTGGTTCCGTTCGACTGATCCTCCTGCGAGGGTGTGTCCTCCATCACCGCGGAGTGCTAGCCCGAATGTCATCGTCGAAGTCAATGTCGCCGCGTCTGCGGTACTGGTTGGCG
>JAYTTZ010000299.1:0-45093 GCA_043744805.1 Gammaproteobacteria bacterium | reverse complement strand
TCAACCCGATTGCGATGGAAGAAGGTCTTCGGTTTGCGATTCGTGAAGGCGGCCGTACGGTCGGCGCCGGCGTCGTCGCCAAGATCATTACCTGATTAATGTTTTCCGACTAATAAATAGTACGGTCAAGGGTAGCAGCGGTCCGCAGGTCCAGAGCCGGCGGGCTGCAGGAATTAGCATATGAATCAGCAGGTCATCAGGATCCGACTAAAAGCGTTCGACCATCGACTCATCGACCAGTCAACTCGCGAAATCGTAGAGACCGCGAAGCGTACTGGGGCTCAAATCCGTGGTCCAATTCCGTTGCCGTCGAAGACGGAACGGTTCACGGTCCTCGTTTCGCCCCACGTGAACAAAGACGCTCGGGACCAGTATCAAATCCGGACGCACAAACGTCTCCTTGATATCGTCAACCCGACCGACAAAACCGTAGACGCCCTGATGAAACTCGACCTCGCCGCCGGCGTGGACGTGCAAATCAAGCTGAACTAAGAGCGAACGCCATGGCACTCGGACTCATTGGACGCAAACGGGGCATGACCCGAATCTACACCGCTGACGGCGAGGCGATTCCTGTCACCGTGGTTGAAGTCGAACCCAACCGTGTTACCCGCATCAAAAGCGTGGGAACCGACGGCTACCGGGCCGTGCAGGTCACGACAGGCAGCAAGCACCGCAATCGCATCAGCAAGCCTGAAGGTGGGGAATTCGCAAAGCTGTCGGTCGAAGTTGGCCGCGGACTTTGGGAGTTTCGCCTTGCCGAGGACGAAGGCACCGACCTTGCCAGTGGCAATGAAATTAAGGCAGGCCTGTTCGAAGATGGTGCCCTGGTTGACGTGACGGGCGTGACGATCGGCAAAGGCTTCGCCGGAACAATCAAGCGGCACAATTTTTCGATGGGCGACGCCACCCACGGTAACTCGCTTTCGCACCGCGCCCCCGGCTCTATCGGCCAGCGGCAGACGCCAGGCCGAGTGATAAAGGGTAAGCGGATGTCCGGCCACATGGGCGACAAGCAGCGCACGATCCAGCGCTTACAGATTGTTCGCGTCGATCACGAACGGAACCTGCTGCTGATCAAGGGCGCCTTGCCTGGTGCAAATGGCGGCGACGTCGTAATTAAGCCTAGCGTCAAAGCCAAGAACTAAGGTCGGAAGTGATGGAACTGCAATTTAGAAATTTTAACGGTGGCACCGTCGCCGGCAGCCTCGCGGTGGCGGATGGCGTTTTTGCGCAACCGTATCGCGAAGGGCTCGTACACCAGGTCGTGACGGCGTACTTTGCTGCCGCGCGGTCCGGGACCAAGAAGCAAAAGACGCGTGCAGAAGTGCGCGGCGGCGGGCGCAAGCCGTGGAAGCAGAAGGGATCGGGTCAGGCCCGAGCCGGTACGACCCGCGGCCCGCTCTGGCGCAGCGGTGGACGTGCATTCGCTGCCCGCCCCCGGAACTACGAGCAGAAGGTTAATCGTAAGATGTACCGCGGCGCGGTGCGTTCGATCCTCTCGGAGCTCCTTCGTCAGGATCGGATGATAGTCGTTGATGAGATAAACACGGAGTCGGCCAAGACCAAGGCGCTCGTGGGTACGCTTTCGGTACATGGGACAGGCTCAGTCCTGCTAATCACCGAAACCGTTTCCGAGCAGCTCTATCTATCCGCCCGGAATCTTTTCTGGGTTGGGTTGGCCGAAGTCGACGCCATCGACCCAGCGCTGCTGATCTCATTCGACCGTGTGTTGATTTCGCAGGGCGCCATTAACCGCCTTGAGGAGCGCCTGTCATGACCGAAGAACGGATGCTGCAAATCCTGCTGGCGCCGCAGATGTCGGAAAAGGCCATGCGCCTGTCCGCCGAGAACCAATACGTATTCAAGGTGCTGCCTGACGCGACCAAGCCCGAGATCCGCACCGCTGTGGAGAAGCTCTTCAGCGTCGAAGTAAAGGCTGTCCGTGTCATGAACGTGCGCGCCGACTCTACTAATTTCCGGGGACGCACCGGGTCTCATTCCGCTTGGAAGAAGGCCTACGTCACGCTGAAACCCGGATTCACCCTGAATTTACTCGGCGCAGCGTAAGCGAGAAACCTGAATGGCAATTATCAAGACGAAACCGACCTCCCCAGGCCGCCGCGGCATGGTGAAGGTCGTGACGCCCGAGCTCTACAAGGGACGCCCGTTCGAAGCGCTACTTGAGCGCCAGATCCAGAACTCCGGCCGGAACAACGCTGGCCGGATTACGGTACGGCATCGTGGGGGCGGTCATAAGCACCATTATCGGGTCATTGATTTCACACGGCGTAAGGACGGCATTCCTGCCAAGGTTGAACGGCTCGAATATGACCCGAACCGGTCAGCACACATCGCGTTGTTGCTCTACGCGGACGGCGAGCGTCGTTACATCATCGCGCCCAAGGGTCTTTCGGTGGGGCAAACGATCCGTTCTGGAGTAGACTCCCCGATCCAGGTAGGCAACTGCCTTCCTTTGCGGAATATTCCGGTCGGCGCCGTAATCCACTGCATCGAACTCAAGCCCGGCAAGGGTGCGCAGATTGGTCGCAGCGCGGGTGCCTCCATCCAGTTCGTCGCGCGCGAATCTGGCTACGCAACGCTAAGACTCCGGTCGGGGGAAATGCGCAGGGTGGCCATCGACTGCCGTGCCGTCATTGGCGAAGTCGGCAACTCCGAGCACTCCTTGCGCCAGTTGGGCAAGGCGGGCGCAAAGCGCTGGCGCGGCATCCGCCCCACCGTCCGCGGCGTAGCCATGAACCCGGTGGACCACCCGCATGGTGGTGGCGAAGGGCGAACCTCCGGAGGTCGCCATCCGGTGAGCCCGTGGGGACAACCTACCAAGGGTTACAAGACCCGTACGAACAAACGTACCGACGGCATGATCGTGCGTCGGCGCGACAAGCGGTAATAGTGGAGAACACGCATGCCTCGTTCCATTAAGAAAGGGCCGTTTGTGGACCACCACCTCATCAAGAAGGTGGAGACCGCACGCGCAAACAGCGACAAGAGACCGATCAAGACCTGGTCCCGTCGATCGATGGTGGTGCCTGACATGATCGGGCTGACAATCTCCGTGTACAACGGGCGACAGCACATGCCGGTATTCGTGACGGAAAACATGATTGGTCACAAATTGGGTGAGTTCTCGTTGACTCGCACCTTCCGCGGCCACGTGGCCGACAAAAAGACCAAGTAAGAATCAGGAAGCCCAGCTAATGGCGACCATCGCAAAACTGCGTCAGGCGCGGATCACCCCGCAAAAAGCCCGACTCGTCGCGGACCAGATCCGCGGACTACCGGTTGATAAAGCTATCAACCTGTTGACCTTCAGTAACAAGAAGGCCGCGGGTCTCATCAAGAAAGTACTTGAGTCGGCGATTGCGAATGCCGAACACAACGACGGTGCGGATGTCGACGAGTTGAAGGTGAAGACCATCATGGTCGACGAAGGTCCGATCATGAAGCGTTTCATGCCGCGAGCGCGCGGTCGTGCCAACCAGATTTTCAAGCGCACAAGCCACGTGACGATAGTCGTGGAAGAGGCGGGACGTTAAACATGGGCCAGAAAGTACATCCTTACGGCATCCGCCTGGGTATCATCAAAGACTGGACGTCGACTTGGTACGCGGACAACCGCCGTTATGCCGACTACCTGAACTCGGACATCGCGGTCCGCAAGTTCCTGCGCAAGAAGCTCGCGCACGCTTCGGTCAGCCGTATCCAGATTGAGCGCCCTGCGCACAACGCCCGAATCATCATCCACACGGCGCGCCCTGGCATCGTGATCGGCAAGAAGGGCGAAGACATCGAATCGCTGCGCAAGCAGGTCTCAGCCCTGATGAAGATCCCGGCGCACATTAGCGTCGAGGAAATCCGGAAGCCGGAACTGGACTCCTACTTGGTAGCTGAATCGGTCGCCCAGCAACTTGAGCGCCGCATCATGTTCCGCCGCGCAATGCGTCGCGCGGTGTCCAATGCGATGCGCCTTGGTGCCTTGGGCATCAAGATAAACGTCGCAGGCCGGCTTAACGGTGCAGAAATCGCCCGCACCGAGTGGTACCGCGAAGGCCGCGTCCCCCTACACACCTTGCGTGCGGACATCGATTACGGCTTTGCCGAAGCGCACACCACGTATGGCGTCATTGGCGTCAAGGTCTGGATCTTCAAGGGCGAGGTCCTGAGCCGGGCCGACCTGGGTAAGGCTGACGCCGCGGCGGAAGCCGCAACTGCAGGTTGAGGAGAATTAGTCGTGCTGCAACCTAAGAACACGAAGTATCGCAAGCAACATAAGGGTCGCAACACAGGCTTGGCCCAGCGTGGGAGTGCCGTGTCGTTTGGCGATTTCGGGCTCAAGGCCACATCGCGCGGCAATTTAACCGCGCGCCAGATTGAAGCCGCGCGCCGCTGCATCACGCGTACCGTGAAGCGAGGGGCCCGGGTGTGGATTCGCGTCTTCCCGGACAAGCCGATCACGACCAAGCCGCTCGAGGTGCGTATGGGTAGCGGCAAAGGCAGCGTCGAGTACTGGGTGTGCCGGATCAAGCCCGGCATGGTTCTCTACGAAATGGAAGGCGTCGACGAAAGCGTCGCCAGGGAAGCCTTCAGGCTTGCAGGTGCCAAGCTTCCGATCCGAACGACCTTCGCTACCCGCAAGGTGATGTGATGAAAGCAAAAGAATTGCGTGAAAAATCGCCCGAAGAATTGGCAGCGCTCGTGCTAGAGAAGCGGCGCGACCAATTCAACGCCCGGATGCAGCGTGGTTCCGGTCAGGGACCTCGCTCCGATGTCGCACGTGAAGTACGTCGCGATATCGCACGTATCAAGACCATCCTGACCGAGAAGAACCGGAGCGCCTGATGGAGTCGACCACAAAAACCAAGCGGACCCTCACCGGCCAAGTCGTCAGCACGAAGATGGACAAGACTATCGCGGTGCTGATCGAGCGACAGGTCGAACACCCGATTTACAAGAAGTACATGCGTAAGTCGACGAAATTGCTGGCTCATGACGAAAATGGCGATTGCGCCGAGGGTGACCTGGTTGCAATCGAGGAATGTCGTCCGCTGTCCAAGCGGAAGGCTTGGCGCCTCCAGCGCGTCATCACG
Source organism: Gammaproteobacteria bacterium (assembly GCA_043744805.1). Taxonomy (GTDB): domain Bacteria; phylum Pseudomonadota; class Gammaproteobacteria. The sequence continues at coordinate 39,985 of JAYTTZ010000299.1, read as the reverse complement.
CGAGCGACCGTGGTCTGAATTAAGCGAAGCGGCAAGCGGAGTAATTAACAATGATTCAAATGCAGTCCTATCTCGACGCCGCAGACAACAGTGGTGCACGACGCATGATGTGCATCAAGGTGTTGGGAGGCTCCCATCGCCGCTATGCCCATGTGGGTGACGTAATCAAAGTAAGCATCAAGGACGCCATCCCACGTGGCAAGGTCAAGAAGGGCGACGTCTTCAATGCAGTCGTGGTTCGGACGCGAAAGGGCGTCCGCCGTCCCGATGGCTCGGTGATTCGTTTCGACGGTAACGCTGCGGTCCTGCTCGACAAGCAGTTGCAGCCGATCGGCACCCGCATATTCGGACCCGTGACTCGCGAGCTGCGCAGCGAGCGCTTCATGCGAATTGTTTCCTTGGCACCGGAAGTGCTGTAAGGCAGGAATCAGGATCATGATGAAGATTCGAAAAGGCGATGAGGTCTACGTCCTCACCGGAAAAGACAAGGGCAAGCGGGGTAAAATCCTGCTGGTGCTTCCGACGGACAAGGTCGTCGTCGAGGGCATAAATGTCGTGAAGCGCCACACCAAGCCGAACCCAACACTTGGGACTGCGGGCGCGATCGTCGAGAAGGAAGCCCCGATTCACCGTTCCAACGTGGCGCTGTTCAACCCGCTCACCTCCAAGCCTGATCGGATTGGAATCAAGGTGCTCGAGGATGGGCGCAAGGTGCGCGTGTTCAAGTCCAACAACGAAGTCGTTGACATTTAGTCAACGCAGGAACACCTGATCATGGCCAGATTGCAGGAATTTTACCGGGAAAAAGTCGTCATCCAGCTGATGGACCAGTTCAAGTACGGCTCGGTAATGGAAGTACCACGGATTACAAAAGTCACCATCAATATGGGGCTTGGCAAGGCGCTTGGCGACAAGAAGGTCCTTGAGAGCGCGGTCAAGGAGCTCGCGGCAATTTCCGGCCAGAAGCCGGTGGTCACCAAGGCCAAGAAGTCCATTGCCGCTTTCAAGCTCCGAGAGGGCTGGGCCGTAGGTGCCAAAGTGACGCTGCGCCGGGACCGCATGTACGAGTTCCTCGACCGCCTGATCAGTATCGCCATGCCGCGCATCCGCGACTTTCGTGGGGTGAACAGACGCGCGTTCGATGGCCGGGGCAACTACACCCTGGGTATCAAGGAGCAGATCATTTTTCCCGAGATCGAATACGACAAGGTCGACGCGACGAGGGGCATGGACATCTGTATTTCCACGACCGCTAAAACCGATGATGAAGGCCGAGCGCTGCTGCAGGCTTTCCATTTCCCGCTGAGAGGATAAGCCGCATGGCCAAGACTTCGATGATCAATAGAGAGCACAAGCGCATTAAGCTCTCGAAGCAGTACGCACCAAAGCGGGCTGCACTCAAGGAAATCATTGCCGATGGCAAGCGCAGCTTTGAAGAGCGCGACGAGGCGCGAATCAAGCTGTCGAAGCTTCCGCGCGATTCGAGCCCCTCGCGGATCCGCAATCGTTGCCGTCTTACCGGCCGCGCACATGGTTACTACCGCAAGTTCGGCCTCGGCCGTAATGAACTCCGCCGGCATGCAATGGAAGGCCACATCCCCGGCCTGGTCAAGGCGAGCTGGTAAGCCGCTTCGGCAAAGATAAAATAGGTTTAACCGTTCATGAGCATGCAAGACCCCATCGCCGACATGTTTGTCAGGATTCGCAACGCCCAGGCACGTGCCAAGCGCGAAGTGTCCATCCCGGCGTCCAAGCAGAAGCAGGCGATCGCTGAAGTATTGAAGAGCGAAGGCTATATTTCGGACTTCCGTCTGGACACCTCTTCGACGCACCCGAAGATCATCGTCGAATTGAAGTACTACCAGGGCCGCCCGGTCATCGAGCGCATCGCGCGAGTCAGCCGCCCCGGGCTTCGTAACTACAAGGGCACCGACGACCTGCCGCGCATCGTTGGTGGTTTGGGAATCGCGATAGTGTCAACGTCTCGTGGGCTCATGACCGACCGTGAAGCGCGCGCAAGGGGCATTGGCGGCGAAGTCATTTGTTCGGTCTACTAGGGAAAAAGCATGTCTCGCGTAGCAAAAAAACCAATTGACCTTCCCAACGGCGTCCAGATAGACGTTGCTGGCCAGGCCATCAAAATAACAGGCCCCAAGGGCTCACTGTCACACCTGTTACATAACGACGTGACGGTTGCCCTTGATGGCAACGTCCTCAACGTCGTTCCTCGCAGCGAGGCAACGCTCGCCCGCGCACAAGCAGGCACGGCGCGTTCCATCCTTTCCAACATGGTTGAAGGTGTTGCCAAAGGGTTCGAGCGCAAGCTTGAAATTGTCGGTGTCGGCTATCGGGCACAGGCTAAAGGGCCGGTGCTGAGTCTGACACTCGGATTCTCGCATCCCGTTGAGTTTCCAGTGCCCTCGGGCATTACCATCGAAACCCCCACTCAGACAGAAATTCTGATCAAGGGCGTCGACAAGCAGCAAGTCGGGCAGGTCGCGGCGAATATCCGCGCCTACCGCCGCCCCGAACCCTATAAGGGCAAGGGTGTGAAGTACGCAGGTGAGAAGATCCTGCGCAAAGAGGCGAAGAAGACCTGAGCGATATGCAATGAACAAAAAGGAATCCCGCCAGCGCCGAGCCCTGCAAACTCGTCGCCACATCAAGGAACTCGGCGCAACCCGGCTGAGCGTCCACAGAACACCCAGGCATATCTACGCCCAGGTCTTCTCGTCGGACGGCAGCACGGTCATCGCGTGCGCGTCGTCGGTCGAGAAGGAACTTCGCGAGTCGCTCCCGAACGGGGGCAACGTCGCGGCGGCAGCCGTCGTTGGCAAGTTACTTGCCGAGCGCGCATTGGCCGCGGGTGTCGAATCGGTTGCGTTTGACCGCGCAGGTTTCAGATATCACGGCCGCGTGAAAGCGCTGGCAGACGCAGCCCGCGAAAGCGGCCTGAAGTTCTAACAAGGTAGCCTGGTAAATTTATGAGCACGAATGACGGCATGGGCGACAGCCCAGAAGGCTTTCAGGAAAAACTCGTCGCGGTCAACCGCGTCGCGAAAGTTGTAAAGGGTGGTCGAATCTTCGGCTTCGCGGCGCTTACCGTGGTCGGTGATGGTGCCGGCAAGGTTGGCATGGGGCGTGGCAAGGCGCGTGAAGTGCCAGCGGCAATTCAGAAGTCGCTCGAGAATGCGCGCCGTAACATGCACAACATCGCGCTCCGTGGCGACACCTTGCAGTATCCACTTACGGGGGTGCACGGCGCGGCGAAGGTCTACATGCAACCGGCGTCGCAGGGTACCGGGATCATCGCAGGCGGGCCGATGCGTGCGGTGTTCGAAGTCCTTGGCGTCCATAACGTACTGGCAAAATGCATTGGGTCCACCAACCCGATCAACGTCGTTCGCGCCACCATCAAGGGGCTGGCGGACATGTCCTCGCCTGACGACATTGCGTCCAAGCGCGGCAAGACCGTCGAAGAAATCCGAGGCTGAGTGCCATGAGTGATGTGAAGAAGATCCAGTTGACGCTGGTAAAGAGCACCGCAGGCCGGTTAGTCGAGCATATCGCGTGCGTGCGCGGTCTCGGCTTACGCAGGATGCATCACACCGTGCATGTGGATGACACCCCGTCTAATCGGGGCATGGTGAACAAGATTTCCTATCTCCTTGACGTGAAAGAGGCCTGAACATGCGTCTTAACGATATTAAACCGACGCCTGGCTCCAAGCAGCCACGTAAGCGAGTGGGACGTGGCATTGGGTCGGGCTTGGGTAAGACCGCCGGCCGCGGGCACAAGGGCCAGCATGCCCGCGCCGGTGGTTACCACAAAGTTGGATTCGAGGGTGGACAGATGCCGCTCCAGCGGCGGCTCCCCAAGTTCGGCTTCCGCTCCCGCTCTGCGCAGGGCCGCGATGAGATCCGCTTGGCTGAACTGGCACTCATCGATGGCGATGTGATCGATCTCCTGACCCTTCGGGCGGCGGGTCTAATCAACAACTCGACCGTCGAAGTGAAGATCATCGCCAAGGGAACGATTGAACGTGCGGTTGTGATTAGCGGCATCAAGGTGACGAAGGGCGCCCGCGCCCTGATCGAAGCGGCCGGAGGCCGCGTCGCCGAATAATCCCATGGCAACGGTTTCCCGCAAATCGCCAACGCCCGCCGCAGGGGGACAACTGACCGAGCTTTACGCCCGGCTCTGGTTCCTGCTCGGCGCGCTGGTCGTGTTCCGCGTTTGCTCACACATCCCGGTGCCTGGAATTAATCCTGCAGCCCTGGCGGCGATGTTCGACCAGCAGCGCGGCACGATCCTGGACATGTTCAACATGTTCTCGGGCGGCGCACTGCAGCGGTTCTCCGTCATTGCCCTCGGGGTGATGCCTTACATTTCCGCTTCCATCATCCTCCAGCTGCTCACCTTCGTGCATCCGCGTCTCGAACAGCTGAAAAAGGAAGGCGAGTCGGGAAGGCGCACCATAAATCAGTACACGAGGTACGCAACGGTTGCCTTGGCCACATTCCAGGCTATTGGTATCGCGGTAATGATGGAGCAGCAGACTGCCGCCGGGATGAGTCTTGTCCTGAGCCCTGGCATCGCCTTCAAGGTTACCTGCGTGACCACGCTCGTGACCGGCACGCTTTTCCTCATGTGGCTGGGCGAGCAGATTACCGAGCGCGGCATTGGCAACGGCATTTCCATGCTGATTTTCGCTGGCATCGCCGCCGGGTTGCCCCACGCAATTGGGGGCACTATCGAGTTGGCCAGAACCGGCGAAATGCACGTCTTCCTTATATTCGCCCTGTTTGCGCTTGTGATCGTCGTCACCGGCATCGTGGTGTTCGTCGAGCGGGGCCAGCGCCGCATCACGGTTAACTATGCGAAACAGCAGCGAGGCCCCCAGAGTTTTTCGGCGCCGTCGAGCTACATCCCCTTGAAGCTCAATATGTCCGGCGTCATTCCGCCGATCTTCGCGTCCAGCATCATCTTGTTCCCCAACACCATCGCCAGCTGGTTCGGAAACGTCGATGGCATGGGATGGCTGCGCGAAGTCGCAACCGCCCTGTCGCCGGGACAGCCGATCTACGTCATGTTGTACGCCGCCGCGATCCTCTTTTTCGCGTTTTTCTACACGGCCATCGTGTTCAACCCGCGTGAGACCGCCGACAACCTCAAGAAGCAGGGCGCCCTGGTGCCAGGATTCCGTCCCGGCGAGCAAACTGCTCGCTATATCGACACCGTGATGACCCGCCTGACGTCTGCGGGAGCGGTTTACATCGCGCTAGTCTGCCTGTTGCCGGAGTTCCTGATTCTTGAATTCAGGGTGCCGTTCTACTTCGGCGGGACATCGCTCCTGATCATCGTGGTGGTGGTCATGGACCTCATCGCGCAAGTGCAGGCCCACCTGATGTCACGTCAGTATGCCGGCCTGTTGCGTAAGGCAAACCTCAAGGGCCACGGCCGTCGTTGAGTGATAGAACGAGGAATTGAGATATGAAAGTTAGAGCATCGATCAAGCCGCTCTGCCGGAACTGCCGAGTCATTCGGCGCAAAGGCACGGTTCGGATCATCTGCAAGGAGCCCCGGCACAAGCAGCGCCAGGGTTAAGTACCAGGAAAACGAGGTCAGAAAGTCATGGCGCGCGTAGCGGGAGTTAACATCCCAGATCGTAAACATACGGTGATTGCCCTCACCCACATCTACGGCATCGGGCCGACGCGGGCGCGCATGATTTGCGACGGCGCCCAAGTTCAGTCGGACGCCAAAATCAAGGACCTCACGGAAGAGCAGATGGAGTCCCTGCGGTCCGAAGTTGGCCGTTTCACCGTTGAAGGTGACCTCCGTCGCGAAGTCTCGATGAGCATCAAGCGGCTGATGGACCTGGGTAGCTATCGCGGGCTTAGGCACCGCCGTGGCTTGCCAGTCCGCGGCCAGCGTACACGTACGAACGCCCGGACCCGGAAAGGTCCGCGACGAGGGGTAGTCAAGAAATGATTCGGCAGGTTGAAGCGTAATGGCGACACAACAAGGGGCTGCGGCCAAGGCACGCAAGCGCGTAAAAAAGAATGTGGTAGAGGGCGTCGCCCACATCCACGCGTCTTTCAACAACACGATCATCACGATCACCGATCGCCAGGGGAACACACTCGCCTGGTCGACAGCGGGTGGCAGCGGATTCCGTGGTTCGCGCAAGAGCACGCCCTTCGCGGCGCAGGTGGCAGCAGAAAAACTGTCCCGGGTGATCGATGAGTTCGGTACCCAAACTCTGGACGTGTTCGTCAAGGGTCCGGGGCCGGGCAGGGAGTCTGCGGTACGTGCCTTGAACTCCGCAGGGTTCAAGATCACTAACATCACTGACGTTACCCCAATCCCGCATAACGGGTGCCGGCCGCCAAAGAAGCGCCGGGTCTAAGCATCAAGGATTATTCGCATGGCGAGATATCTCGGACCTAAATGCAAGTTAAGCCGCCGCCTTGGCATCGACCTTTCCCTCAAAGGCCGCGGGCGTTCGCTTGAAAGCAAATGCAAGCTTGACAAGCCGCCCGGCCAGCACGGCGACAGCAAGAAAAAGCCCCGCCAGTCGAACTACGCGGTGCAGCTGCTCGAGAAACAGAAGCTTCGTTACCTTTACGGCTTGCTCGAACGCCAGTTCCGCAACTACTACACGAAGGCTGCCCACCAGAAGGGAGCGACGGGTGAGAACCTGCTGCAGCTCCTCGAGTGCCGGCTGGACAATGTGGTTTACCGCATGGGTTTCGGGACCACGCGCTCGGAAGCCCGCCAGCTGGTGAGCCACCGGGCAATTATGGTTAACGGTGGCGTGGTGAACATCCCGTCCTACCAGGTAAGCCCGAGCGACGTGATTTCCGTGCGTGAACGCGCGAAGAACCAGACGCGCATCGTCGATGCGCTGACCGTTGCCGAACAGGTTGGTTTTGCCGACTGGCTGGATGTGGACGTCAAGAAGATGCAAGGCATTTTCAAGTCCGTGCCCGTGCGTGGCGATCTCCCTGCCGATATCAACGAATCCCTCGTCGTCGAGTTGTACTCGAAGTAAACGGGGTTGCTGAAGGATAATTTAATGCTCGCAGCGGTAAGTGAATTGTTAAAGCCCAAAATCGTTGAAGTCCAGACTCTTGGGCTCAATGCGGCGAAAATCACGATAGAGCCCCTCAATCGGGGCTTCGGCCATACGCTCGGAAATGCATTGCGCCGGGTGCTCCTGTCCTCCATGACGGGTGCTGCCGTTGTTGAGGTGGAGATCGAAAACGTGCTCCATGAGTACACGACCATCGAGGGCGTGCAGGAAGACGTGACCGATATCCTCCTGAACCTCAAGGGTCTCGCGATCAAGATGCATGCGCGGGATGAAGCCACGCTGACCTTGAACAAGCGCGGTCCTGGAGCGGCGGTGGCCGCCGACATCATCCTTGACCACGACGTGGAAATCGTTGATCCCGACTACCATATCGCTGGTCTCGGGGCGAATGGTGAGCTCAACATGACGCTCAAGATCGCGCGCAGCCGCGGCTACCAACCGGCACTGGGCCGGGATCCGTCTGACGAATCCGCAGACACGGCCATTGGCCGCCTGCGACTCGACGCATCGTTTAGCCCGGTCCGCCGCGTGGCCTACGAAGTGCAGAGCGCTCGGGTCGAGCAGCAGACGAATCTGGACAAGTTGATCATCACGATCGAAACGAACGGCACGATCGACCCTGAATTCGCGGTTCGCGAAGCGGCGACGATCCTGCGCAACCAGCTTTCGGTGTTTGTGGAGCTGGATCTCGTGGTTGACCCGGGGAACCCGCTGCCCGGCGTGTCGGTTGATCCGATCCTCATCCGCTCGATTGATGATCTCGAGCTGACGGTACGCTCGGCGAATTGCCTCAAGGCCGAGAGCATCTATTACATCGGCGACCTCATCCAGCGTACCGAAGTCGAACTCCTGAAGACGCCGAACCTTGGCAAGAAGTCCCTTACCGAAATCAAGGACGTGCTTGCGGCGCGCGGCTTGTCCTTGGGCATGCGTCTTGAAAACTGGCCACCCAAGGGTCTTTACGAGCACGAGCGCCTGTAGAACTGACAGGCCTGAAGAATAGAGGAAGCAGACAATGAGGCATCAAAATGCCGGCCGGCACCTGAGCCGAACGAGTTCCCACCGCAAGGCCATGTTCAAGAACATGGCGGTGTCGCTCATCCACCATGAGCTGATCCGGACGACCTTGCCCAAGGCAAAGGAATTGCGTCGTGAAGCCGAGCCGCTGATCACGCTCGCCAAGATCGACTCGGTGGCCAACCGGCGCCTGGCGTTTAACCGCCTGCGTGATCGCGAAGCGGTGACCAAGCTGTTCAACCTGCTGGGTCCCCGTTTCCTCACTCGTCCGGGGGGCTACACCCGGATCCTGAAGTGCGGCTTCCGCCCCGGCGATTGTGCGCCCATGGCCTACGTCGAACTGCTCGATCGCCCGGCGGATGCCGAGGTGGTCGACGCCGGATAGCGGCGTGGCCGTCCTGTCCTGCAGGGGATTCGTCCGAATCCCCTGACGTCCCTTCAAGTGCCCCCAAGCTTCCGCTTCAGCAGCACGTTAAGCTGCTGGGGGTTCGCCTTCCCGCCAGAACGCTTCATCACCTGCCCGACAAAGAACCCGAAAACCTTATCCTTGCCGGCCCGAAACTGGGCCACTTGATCGGGGTTGTCCGCGATCACCGTATCGATGAGGCCCAGGATAAGGGCGTCGTCATTAACCTGCCTCAGGCCCCGGCTTTCGATGATTTCATCGGCTTCGCCCTCTCCGTTCCACATGTATTCGAAGATCTGCTTTTTCATGCTTGCGGAAATGCTTCCGTCAAGGCTCCGGCGGATTAGGCGTCCAAGTGCTTGCGGAGGCACTGGAATGTCCCTGATCTCCAGCCCACTGCGATTGAGCAGGGTGGATACCTCACCCACCATGGTGTTTGCTGTCTGGCGAGGGTCGCCCGAAACGACCAACACTCCTTCGAAGTATTCTGCGAAGCCCCGGTCCTGGCTGATGGTTTCAGCGTCGATTTCCGTCAGGCCGAGGGCGGCGATGTAACGGGCACGTCGAGCGGCAGAGAGCTCCGGCATACCTCCCGTGATGGCCTGGATTCGAGCCTCGGTCACGACAATTGGCAGCAGGTCCGGATCCGGGAAGTAACGGTAGTCATGGGCGTCTTCCTTGCTCCGCATGCTCCGGGTTTCGTCTTTGTCCGCGTCATACAGGCGCGTTTCCTGGACCACCGTACCGCCCGACTCGAGCAATTCGATTTGCCTCCCGGTCTCGAATTGGATTGCGCGTTCGACAAAGCGGAAGGAGTTGATGTTCTTGACCTCCGCCCGGGTGCCGAGCTTGTCGGTGCCCTTGGGACGGACCGAGACATTGGCGTCGCAGCGGAAGGAGCCTTCCTGCATATTGCCGTCGCAAATGCCCAGGTCGCGGACCAGGGTGTGCATGGCCCGCATGTAGGCCACGGCTTCTGCGGGTGACCTCATGTCAGGCTCGCTTACGACTTCAAGCAGCGGCGTGCCGGCGCGATTAAGGTCGATGCCGGTGGCGCCCGGAAACATGTCATGGACCGACTTTCCGGCGTCTTCCTCGAGGTGGGCGCGAGTAACCCGGATGTTCTTGCGCGTCCCATCTGGCAGGCGGATTTCCAGGGTGCCGTGCTCGACGATCGGCGAATCGTACTGGCTGATCTGGTAGCCCTTCGGCAGGTCAGGGTAGAAGTAATTCTTGCGAGCGAAGACCGACGCCGGGGAAATGCGGGCCTTGAGCGCCACGCCCAACTTGATGGCCATGTCCACCACGGCGTCGTTGAGCACTGGCAGCACCCCGGGGAGTCCCAGATCGACGGCGTTGGCCTGGGTGTTCGGCTCCGCGCCGTAACGGGTGGGCGCGTCCGAGAAAATCTTGCTTGCAGTGGCCAGCTGCACGTGGATTTCGAGGCCGATGACGGTTTCCCACTGCATGCGATTATCCTGCCGCGGCGGGGCGCTTCAAGTGCCAGTCCGTCGCCTGCTGAAACTGGTGCGCGACCTGGAGCAGGCGCGATTCATCGAAATAATTGCCAATCAGCTGCAGGCCGACAGGCAGTCCATCCACGAATCCACCGGGCATGGAAAGTCCGGGCAGGCCAGCGAGGTTGACGCCCGTGGTGTAGATATCGGACAGGTACATGGTGAGCGGATCGTCCCGGTTGGCTCCAAGTGCGAAGGCGGTCGAAGGCGTGGTGGGACCAAGCAGCAGGTCGACTTCAGTGAAGGTCCCCGCAAAATCCTGCTGTATGAGCCGCCGCAACTGCTGTCCCTTGCGGTACCAGGCGTCGTAGTAGCCCGCGGACAGCACGTAGGTGCCCACGAGGATGCGGCGTTTCACTTCCTCGCCAAAGCCTTCAGATCGGCTGCGGGTATACAGGTCGGCCAAATCAACCGGATCTTCGCAACGGTGTCCGAAGCGCACGCCGTCGTAGCGGGAAAGATTCGAGGACGCCTCCGCGCTGGCGACGACGTAGTACGCCGGAACGGCCATTCCCGCGTGGGCGAGTGAGACTTCCTTGAGGATGGCGCCCAGTTTCTCCAGTTCGCGGGCACCAGATTCGACGCACTCGCGAATCGCCGGTGACAGGCCCTCGTCCAGGAACTCCTTTGGCAGGCCAATGCGGACGCCGGCCAATGGTTGGACGAGGCGTTCGCTGAAATCTTCGAACGGTCGGTCAATGGACGTTGAATCACGCGCATCGGCGCCCGCCATCGCGGTCAGGAGGAGGGCGAGATCCTCGGCGGTCAGTGCCATCGGACCGCCTTGGTCCAGGCTCGAGGCGAAGGCAATCATGCCCCAGCGAGAGACCCGGCCGTAGGTCGGCTTGAGTCCGGAGATGCCACACAGCGCCGCAGGCTGGCGGATTGAGCCGCCAGTATCGGTGCCCGTGGCTGAGGGCGCCAGGCGGGCAGCCACGGCTGCTGCAGACCCACCCGAGGAGCCACCCGGTACGCGATTGGTATCCCAGGGATTACGCGCTGGGCCGAACCAGCTTGTTTCGTTGGACGAGCCCATGGCGAACTCGTCCATATTGGTCTTGCCGAGCATGACCATGCCGGCCGCATCAAGCCGTTCCACCACGGTAGCGTCGTAAGGGGCGTTCCAGTTCGAGAGCATGCGTGAAGCGCACGTGGTCCGGACCCCCTGGGTGCAGAAGATGTCCTTGTTGGCGTAGGGGAGGCCGGTGAGTGGGCCCACCTCCCCACGCAGCCTGGCGGCATCGGCCCGGGCAGCCTGCGCTAGCGCGCGTTCTGCACAAACGGTAATGAAGCTATTAAATCGCGCATCAAGGCGCTCGATGCGCGCAAGATAGTGGGAAGTAAGTTCGACGCTGCTGAACTGACCCGCGGCGAGGCCTGCAGCCTGCGCGGCCAGGGTTTCCGGGAAGGTACCAGCGCTCATTCGATGACGCGCGGGACGATGTAATAGCCGGCTTCGGTCCGTGGGGCGCCGGCCTGGAGCGTTTCGCGATCAATCTCGGCCCCGATAGCGTCGGCGCGCGTGCGACCGACGACTTCGATGGCATGCGCGAGAGGAACAACAGAAGTAGTGTCTACTGCGCCCATCGCGGCGAAGTGCTCCAGGATGTTCGAGATCTGTGAAGCGTAGTGGCTGGCTTCCTGGTCGTCGATTCGAAGCCGCGCAAGGCGCGCGACGCGCAGTAACTCGGCCGGGGTAAGGCTCATGCGACGAACTCGTTATTCTATTGAAATAGACCGTAAAACCGGGCGATGCCAGCTTGCCGAACGAGCGGCTCGTTGTTAAATTGCAGCCCGATTAAATTTTTCGACGCGTCGCGCGGCTACTCCCGGAAAATCACGGCGAGGCGTGCTGCGGGCAAGCCGTTGGCGCGCGGGCGCAGTCTACCACGACACTTTCGAGTCTGTCGGTCTCCCATTCCCGCCGGTTAACGCGCCATCTGGCGTCACCATTGTTCTTTCCCGAACGAGGGGCTCTGCGAATGTTCAAAATGCTCAGAGGCATGTTTTCCAACGACCTGTCCATCGATTTGGGTACGGCCAACACGCTCATTTATGTACGAGGCAAGGGGATCGTCCTGAACGAACCTTCCGTGGTGGCCATTCGCCGCGGCAAGGATTCCGGCTCCAAGCAGATCGCTGCGGTGGGCATTGAAGCCAAGCGGATGCTTGGTCGTACCCCGGGCCATATCGAAGCCATCCGTCCCCTGAAGGACGGCGTCATCGCCGATTTCACAGTGACCGAGAAAATGCTCCAGCATTTCATCCGCAAGGTGCATGGCAATTCCATGTTCAAGCCCAGCCCGCGCGTGCTGGTCTGCGTGCCGTGTGGTTCGACGCAGGTTGAACGCCGCGCCATTCGCGAATCTGCCGAAGGCGCCGGCGCCCGCGAGGTCTACCTGATTGAAGAACCCATGTCCGCAGCCATCGGTGCCGGCATGCCGGTGAGCGAGGCCAGCGGATCCATGGTGCTCGACATCGGCGGCGGCACCACGGAAGTGGCGGTGATTTCCCTCAACGGCATCGTCTACTCCGATTCCGTTCGCATCGGTGGCGACCGCTTCGACGACGCCATCGTCAACTACGTCCGCCGCAACTACGGCAGCCTCATCGGTGACGCTACCGCCGAACGCATAAAGCACGCAATCGGCTGCGCCTATCCCAGCAACGAAGTGCGTGAAATCGAAATCAAGGGCCGCAATCTGGCCGAAGGCCTGCCGCGCAGCTTCACGCTGAACAGCAACGAAATCCTCGAAGCCCTGCAGGAACCCCTGCAAGGCATCGTCCAGGCGGTGAAGACCGCGCTGGAAAAGACCCCGCCGGAACTCGGTTCCGACGTTGCCGAACGCGGCATGGTGCTCACCGGTGGTGGTGCGCTGCTGCGCGATCTGGATCGACTTCTCATGGAGGAAACCGGCCTGCCGGTGCTCATCGCGGATGACCCGCTAACTTGCGTGGCGCGTGGCGGCGGGCGCGTCCTCGAGATGATTGAAGAGCACGGCCCGGAAATCCTGGCGTTGGAATAGTCCTAACCAAGTCACGGGCGCGCAGGGGAGCGAGCCATCAAACCGCTGTTCACAGACACGACGTCGCCCACAGCGCGCTACGTCGCCTGCGTGATTTTGTCGTTCCTGCTGATCTCGGTGGATCACCAGCACCAGCACCTTGCGGCAGTCCGCTCGGTGCTGTCGCTGGCGGTCTATCCGTTGCAGGTTGCCGCGAGCCTGCCGGTCCAGCTGGTGGATGGACTCGCGAGGGTACTTGCCACGCATCGCTCCCTGTTGACCGAGAACACGCACCTGCGGGACGAGAACCTGCACCTGGTGGGACGTACCCTGCGCTTCGCCGCCCTTGAGCGAGAGAACCAGCGCCTGCGCCAGTTGCTCGATTCCAGCGCGGCCCGCGACGACGACGTTGCCGTGGCCGAGATCCTTACCGTAGACAGCAGCCCTGCCCAGCAGCAACTCGTGATCGACAAGGGCAGCCGTAGCCATATCTATGTAGGCCAGCCCATCGCGGACGCCCAGGGTATCCTCGGGCAGATCATGCAGGTCTCGCCCTACACCAGCACCGTGCTGCTCGTCACCGACGAACGCCACGCCATTGCAGTGGAACTCAACCGTACGGGGCTACGCGCGATTGCCGTCGGCGCCGGCGCCTCCAACGACCTCCTGCTGAGCTACGTACCGACCAACGCCGACGTGAAATCCGGCGATCTCGTGGTGAGCTCCGGCCTCGACAACCGCTTTCCGCCGGGCTATCCGGTGGGCACGGTAACGGAAGTCGCCGTCGCGCCCGGCGAGCAGTTCTCGCACATCAAGGTCAAGCCGAGCGCACAGATTGGGCATTCGCGCGAAGTGCTCCTGGTCTGGCCGCAGCGGAAGATCGAAGCCGCGGGGGCAGCACCGTGATTGCGCGCCTCAACTGGTTCGGCGCCATCGGGCTCAGCCTCGTCATCGCGCTACTGCTGACCGCTCTGCCCTTGCCCAACTGGGCGCAAGGCTGGCGGCCGGCCTGGGTGGCGATCACCCTGACCTACTGGTGCCTTGCCATGCCGGAGCGCGTCGGTGTGTTCCTGGCGTTCGCGGTCGGGCTGGTGCTCGATGTACTGCAGGGCTCCATCCTTGGGCAGCACGCCCTGGGCCTGGCGACCGTCGGCTACCTCGCCGTGCTCTACCACCAGCGTATCCGCGTGTTCCCGCTGGTGCAGCAGTCGCTGGTCGTTGGATCGATCGTGTTCCTGTACCTCGGAGGCATGAACCTGATCTACAACCTGCTCGGCTCCCGCCATTACGGGCTCGATCACTTGCTGGGTGCCGTGACCAGCGCCTGCCTCTGGCCGTGGGCCTACGTGGTGCTGCGTGATTTCCGGCGCAAGGCCGTCACGCTGCCGCGATGAGGACCTACTGATGTTCGGTCGCCGCCTCAAGGAACCTTCGCGCGATGCACTGGTGTTCCAGCGACGCATGTCCCTCGGCCTCATCGGCATGGTCGCGTTGATCGCGGTGCTGGTGGGGCGCCTCGTCTACCTGCAGCTCGTCCACCACGATCACTACACCACGCTGGCCCGGGACAACCGCCTGAAAGTGTTGCCCATCCCGCCAACCCGCGGACTCATCTACAGCGGGGACGGCGTGCTGCTGGCGGAGAATCGTGCTTCCTTTGCGCTGGAAGTCGTGCCTGAGCAGTCCGCTGGAATCGAACGCGCGCTGGCCGAGGTGCAGCCCTATGTCGCGCTCAGCGCGGAGCAGGTTTCGCGCTTTCGCATCGAACTCAAGCAGCGCCGCCGCTTCGACAGCATTTCGGTGAAGGACAACCTGACCGAGCAGGAAGTTGCCGTGTTCTCGGCCAATCGCTACCGCTTCCCCGGCTTCAGGATTGCCGGTCGACTCACGCGCTACTACCCGCTGGGCGCGGAGATCGGGCCCGTGGTGGGCTACGTGGGACGCATCAACGAGGAAGAACTGCGGCGCATTGATGGCAGCGAATACAGCGGCTCGACTCACATCGGCAAGGAAGGCATCGAAAAATCCTACGAGCGCGAACTGCACGGCCAGGTGGGATACCAGCAGGTTGAGGTGAACGCACAGGGGCGCATCCTGCGAGTCGTCGAAAGCCAGCCGCCGGTGGCGGGGCGTACCTTGCACTTGTCCATCGACACCCGGTTGCAGCGCGAGGCCATCAAGTCGCTTGAGGGCCAGAAGGGCGCCATCATCGCGATCGAACCCTCGACCGGCAAGGTGATCGCCTTCGTGAGCAATCCCACCTTCGATCCCAATGTGTTCGTGAACGGGATCAGCGTCGCGCTGTACGACGAGCTGAGGAACGCCCGCGATCGCCCGCTGTTCAATCGCGCGCTCCAGGGCCTGTACCCGCCAGGCTCGACCATCAAACCCATCATGGCCGCCGGGGCGATCGAATACGGCCTGCGCGACCGCCACAAGACCACCTTCTGTCCGAGCTACTACCAGCTGCCCGGCGCGCAACATAAATACCGCTGCTGGCAGAAGCAGGGCCATGGCGCCGTCGACATCATCCGGTCCATCGCGGAGTCCTGCGACGTCTATTTCTATGATCTCGCCCGTGACATGGGCGTCGATCGCATGCACGACCTGTTCGTGGGGTTCGGCCTCGGGATGCCCACCGGCATTGACCTCCCGGGCGAAATCGGGGGCCTCGTGCCGTCCCGTGACTGGAAGCGGCGCGCGCGCAAGCTGCCGTGGTTCCCGGGCGAAACCTTGCTGAACGGCATCGGCCAGGGCTTCATGCTGGCGAGTCCCCTCCAGCTCGCGCATGCGGCGACCGTCTTCGCCAACCGTGGCCGCGTGATTGACCCCCACGTGGTGGAAGCTTTCGAAACCCTGGCCGACGGCCACCGGGATGACTTCGTTCCGGTGGAGCGCGGGCCGGTCGCCATCACGAACGCCGAAGCCTGGGCCGTTGCCATCGAAGGTATGCATGAAGTCGTGCAGGGCGAACGCGGTACTGCGCGTGCCACGGGGCAGGGTGCGGCCTACCAGTACGGGGGCAAGACCGGCACCGCGCAGCTCTTCGGCATCGCTCAGGACAAGCGCATCAACGTGAAGGACATTACCAAGGAGTTGCGCGACCACGCGCTGTTCCTGGCCTTCGCGCCGCTGGAGCAGCCAAGGCTCGCGCTCGGCATCATCGTCGAGAACGGTGAGTCCGGTGCCCACACGGCCGCGCCGATCGCGCGTACCCTGTTCGACTTCTATCTCGCGCTACAACAGCAGGCAGCGAATGCGCCTGGATAAGCGGGTCAGCCTGCTCGGGCGCCTGCACCTCGATCCGCCGCTGATCGGGGGCCTGCTCATAATTTGCGCGATTGGGCTGGTCACGCTGTACAGCGCCTCCGACCATTCCATGGACGTGGTCGTCAAGCAGGGTGGGCGCATGCTGCTGGGGTTCACGTGCATGATCATCATCGCCCAGTTCAGCCCGCAGCGACTGGCGCGCTGGGCGCCAGCCTTCTACCTGCTTGGCGTGGTGCTGCTGGCGGTGACGGCCCTGATTGGAACCGGGCGCGGCGCGCACCGCTGGCTCGAGATCGGACCTCTCCGCTTCCAGCCTTCGGAAATCATGAAGCTCGCCACGCCCCTCACGGTCGCCTGGTACCTCAGCGACAAACTGCTACCACCGCGCTTCTCGCTGGTGTGCGTGGCCCTGGCGCTGGTCGCGATACCGGGCGGGCTCATCATCGAACAGCCCGATCTCGGGACGGCCATCCTGGTCATGGCCGCGGGCACGCTGGTGGTGTTTTTTGCCGGGATCCCATGGCGCTGGATGCTGGTTGCCGTACTGGCGGGCGCGATCATGGCGCCCGTCGCGTGGTTCAACCTGCACGAATACCAGCGCCAGCGCGTCCTGACGATGCTCGATCCGTCCGCGGATCCGCTGGGCACCGGCTACCACATCATCCAGTCGACCATTGCCGTCGGGTCCGGCGGTCTGTCCGGCAAGGGCTGGTTGAACGGCACTCAGTCGCACCTTGAATTCCTGCCCGAGCACGACACCGATTTCATCTTCGCGGTGTACTGCGAGGAGTTCGGCCTATTGGGGGTGTTGATGCTCCTCGCGGCCTACCTCCTCGTGCTGGTCCGCGGCCTCACCATTGCGATGAACGCCCAGGACGTCTTCGGGAAACTCATCGCTGCAAGCGTGACTTTTACGCTATTCATCTACATCTTCGTGAACATGGGCATGGTGACCGGCATGCTGCCGGTGGTTGGCGTGCCCTTGCCGCTCATCAGCTACGGCGGCACGTCCATCGTGACCTTGCTGACGAGCATGGGCATCCTGATGTCGATACAAACCCATCGACGCTTCATTGTAGAATCCTGAGCTTCAATCCAGCACAGGAACCCCGCCCAAGTGAGTCTGAAATCGAAGGTTGCAGGCTGTAAAATCGCAATTTTTTTCCTGCTGCCCTGGGTCGCCCTCACGGCGGACGCCGCTGGCCTCGACAGCGCCGCCATTGCCACCTTCAGCTCGCAGATGCAGGCGCGGCACGGCTTCAACGCGCAAGCCCTGGAGGCCACGCTCGCGCAGGGTACGCGACGCGATGCGATCCTCGCCGCCATCGCAAAGCCCGCCGAATTCAAACCGTGGTACGCCTACCGCCCCATCTTCATGACGGCCGAACGCATCAACGCCGGCAGCAAGTTCTGGGATGAGCACGCCAGCGCGCTCGAGGCGGCGGAAAAGCAGTATGGGGTGCCCGCATCGATCATCGCAGCCATCATCGGGGTAGAAACCTTCTACGGCCGCAATACCGGCAAGTTCGGCGTGATGGAGGCCCTGGCGACCCTGGCCTTCCACTACCCCCCGCGCGCGCCGTTCTTCCGCTCGGAACTCGAGAACTTCTTCCTGCTCGCGCGGGATGAAAACCTCGATGCGCTGGCACCCAAGGGTTCCTATGCCGGTGCGATGGGCCTGCCCCAGTTCATGCCAAGTAGCTTCCGTAACTTCGCCGTTGATTTCGATGGCGACGGCCATCGCGATATCTGGAACAACCCGGTGGATGCCATCGGCAGCGTCGCCAACTACCTCAAGGGGCACGGCTGGGTGCCCGGCCAGCCCATCGCGGTGCCGGTGCTCGATGCTCCGGCCAATGCTGGCCAGGCGAGCGACAAGGTGGACTTGAAGCGCACCGTCGCCGCCTACCGCGCCCAGGGTGTTAAGCCGCTCGACGCGGTGGACGACACCCTGGACGCCGTGCTGCTCGGCTATGAAAATCGCGATGCGTCCGAATACTGGCTCGGATTCAGGAATTTCTACGCCATCACGCGCTATAACCGCAGCCCAAAATATGCCTTGGCCGTGACGCAGCTGGCCGAGGCGCTGGCGAAGTCGCGCGGCAAGGAACACTGACCGTGCGCGGCGCTGCGGGCCGCAATGCCCTGCGCCACGCGAGCCTGCTGCTGGCGACGCTAGTGCTGGCCGGCTGCGGCCTCTTTTCCCACAAAACCAGCGCACCCGTGGCCACCACCCCGCCGCCGCCCCAGGCGCCCGCTGGCCAGCCCCGGCTCAAGGCCGACGGCTACAGCGCCTATGGCAACCCGGCGTCCTACGAAGTCTTCGGTCAGCGGTATACGGTGCTCAAATCGAGTCATGGTTTCATCGAGCGGGGGATCGCGTCGTGGTACGGACCGGATTTCCACGGCAAGCTCACGTCAACCCGCGAGCAGTACGACATGTACCAGATGACCGGCGCCCACAAGCAACTTCCGCTGCCGACATGGGTCAACGTCACCAACCTCGAAAACGGCCGCAGCGTCACCCTAAGGGTCAACGATCGCGGACCCTTCAAGCACAACCGGATCATTGACCTGTCCTATGCCGCCGCGCTCAAGCTCGACGTGGTGGCCAAGGGCACGGCTTTCGTGGAAATCCGCGCGGTGGACCAGCCGGACTCGGAACTGCCGCGGCTGCCCGTTAGCCCGGGGCACCCGGCAAGGATGTATCTGCAGATCGGGGCCTTCGGCACGCGTGAGAACGCCGATCGCCTGCACGATCGCGCCGCACCAGTGCTTGAGCTACCGATCCGGGTGCTGGAAGACCGCAGCGGTGGTCGCCGTCTTTACAAGGTGCAGGTCGGTCCCATCCAGGATGTCGACCACGCCGATGCCGCGCTGGACGCGCTGGCGCGCGCCGGCATCAGCGGGCATGTTTTCGTGAACCATTGAGGGCTCGCGGCCAGCCCGCCATGCCCAGGACCCAACAGTGAACGTCAAAATCCTTGTCGCCGCGTTTTTCATTTCCTATACCGCCGTCGCCGGGGCGGACCTCAACGCCGTCCCGGCGGCGCCCGAAGTTCCCGCCCGATCCTACCTCCTCGTGGACTTCGACACTGGCCAGGTCCTTGCGGAAAAGGACGCCAATACCCGCACCGAGCCCGCCAGCCTCACCAAGATCATGACGGTCTACACGGTCGCCCACGCGCTCCGCGAAGGGCATATCAGGCTCACCGACTCAACCGTCGTCAGCGAATACGCGTGGCAACAGGAAGGCTCGCGGATGTTCCTCGACGTGAACAGACCCGTGACCGTGGATGAACTCCTGCACGGCGACATCATCCAGTCTGGTAACGATGCCAGCGTCGCGCTGGCCGAGCACGTGTCGGGTACGGAAGAGGCCTTTGCCGTGCAGATGAACGCGCACGCCAAGGCGCTCGGCATGCAAGACACCCACTACGTGAACAGCACCGGGCTGCCCAATCCCGGGCACTACACGACGCCCCACGACCTCGCACTGCTCGCAGCCGCGCTCATCCGCGACTTCCCGGACATCTACAAGTACTTCTCCATTCCCGACTACACCTACAACGGCATCCACCAGCCCAACCGCAACGGTCTGCTGGGCAAGGACCCGTCGGTAGACGGTATCAAGACGGGTCACACCGATTCGGCAGGCTACTGCCTGGTGGGTTCCGCCAGGCGCGAGGACATGCGCCTCATCTCCGTGGTGATGGGCACCGACTCCAATGGCGCGCGCACCCGTGCCAGCCAGGCGCTGCTCAAGTACGGCTTCCAGTTCTACGAATCGAAGCGCCTCTACGCGGCAAACAGCAAGGTGGCGGACGCCCGAGTCTGGTACGGCGCGCAGGAGACGGTGAAGGTGGGGCCGGGCCCAGGCGGTGCAAGCGTGGTCTTCCCGCGCGGTCAGTACACCAAGCTGAAGGCCAACGTCGACCTGCCGGCGCAGCTCGAAGCCCCCATCAAGGCCGGCCAGGTCCTGGGCCAGGTGCACATCGAATTGAACGGCAGGGGAATCGCCAGTATTCCGCTGCTGGCACTCGAGGATGTGGCGGCAGGCTCGATGGTGAGCCAGCTCATCGATCGCGTCCGCTTGATGATCCAGTAGGCGCTACGCTCAGGTCCGCAGGCCGATGCCCTTGTGGAGCAGCGCCAGGCTCACCCCGAACAGCAGCACGCAGAACAGGCTGATGACGCTGAATGCCACGCCGATGTTGATGTCGCTCACGCCCAGCATGCCGAAGCGGAAGGCGTTCACCATGTAGAGGATGGGATTGCCGAGCGACAGGTTCTGCCAGAACCGCGGCAGCATATCGATGGAATAGAACACGCCGCCGAGGTAGGTGAGCGGCGTCAGGATGAAGGTCGGCACGATGGAGATGTCGTCGAACTTCTTCGCGAACAGCGCGTTGATGAGGCCTGCCAGCGAGAAGAGCGCCGCCGTCAGCACCACCACTGTCAGGGTCACGCCCCAGTGGGCCACGTGCAGTTCGGTGAAGCAGAGTGCGGTCGCCGTCACCACGATCCCCACGATCACCCCGCGCACCACGCCTCCCGTCACGAAGCCCAGCAGGATGAGGATGTCGGGAATCGGTGAAACGAGGATTTCTTCGATGTGGCGCTGGAACTTGGCGCCGAACAGCGATGACACCACGTTGGAATAGGCGTTGGTGATGATGGCCATCATGATGAGCCCGGGGGCGATGTACTGCATGTATGAAAAGCCATGCATCTGCCCGATGCGGGGACCTATGAGGTGTCCGAAGATCACGAAGTAAAGGGCCATGGTGATCGCGGGCGGCAGGATCGTCTGCAGCCAGATACGCATGAAGCGCGAAACTTCCTTGTAGATGAGCGTCCAGAAGGCCACGGCATAGCGCGGCTGGACGAGCGCGCGTGCGGGCTCAGCCATGCGGCGCCTCGCTGCGACCATTGTCCTGCACCAGGTTCATGAAGAGTTCCTCGAGGCGATTCGATTTGTTACGCATGCTGCGGACTTCGATGCCGTTGGCGCTCAGGAAGGCGAACAGGTGGTTGATCGAACTGCCGCGACCCACCACGGCTTCGATCGTGGTGCTGTCGACGAGCTTGAGCGCGAACTCGCCCTGTGCAGGCAGTGCGTCCCTCGGGCTTGCGATGTCCAGCACGAAAGTCTCCGCATGCAGCTTGCCCAGCAGGGTTTTCATTGTGGTGTTCTCCACGATCTGGCCGCGGTCGATGATCGCGATGTTGCGGCAGAGGCGTTCGGCTTCCTCGAGGTAGTGCGTGGTCAGGATGACCGTGGTGCCGCGGCGATTGAGATCGGCCAGGAAGTCCCACATCAGCCTGCGCACTTCGATGTCCACGCCGGCGGTCGGTTCGTCGAGGATCAGCAGCCGCGGCTGGTGGACCAGCGCTCGTGCGATCATCAACCGACGCTTCATGCCTCCGGACAGCATGCGCGAGCGCTCGTCACGCTTGTCCCAGAGTTCGACCTGCCGCAGGCAGCGTTCGGCTTCGGCAGCGGCATTGCGCCGGGACAGGCCGTAGAACCCGGCCTGGTTCATGACGATTTCCCACACCGACTCGAACATCGAGAAATTGAATTCCTGCGGCACCACGCCAAGCTGGGCCTTGGCGGCCTGGAAGTCGTCGTCGATGTCGATGCCGTAGACCTTCACCGTGCCCGTGGTCTTGCGGACCAGCGACGTGATGATGCCGATGGTGGTGGATTTACCTGCGCCGTTGGGGCCGAGCAGCGCGAAGAAATCCCCGTCTGCCACCGTGAGGTCGATCCCCCCCAGGGCCACCCGCCCGTTCGCGTAGGTCTTGCCCAGTCCTGTGAGTTCCAGTGCGTTCAATGGTGTTCCGTTCCGGTTGGGTGCGGCGAGGGACGCCGCTGGGGCGCTGGCTACCAGTCGTCGCCGCCGCCAATCGCCTCGATTTTGCGTAGTCGTTGCGCATCGCCGACGGCCTTCAGTGCTTCGTACAGGTTCTTGTCGTGCTTGACGATGGCCTGGAAGTGGCGCTTGCCCACCCTGATCAGGGTGACGTCGGTCTTCGCGCGAACGTTCGTGGCGTGCTTGCCGGGGCTACCGGGCAACAGGGCCTGCTCACCGAAATACTGGCCCTTGTCAAGGTGGCCGAGCACGACCACCTTGCCATCGTCATCCATCACGAAGGGCTCTACCACGCCGTCGAGCACGACGTACATGGCTTCGCCTTCCTCGTCCTCGCGCAGGATGATATCGCCCGCTTCGAGGTGCTCGACCTTGGTCCATTCGTCCGAGCGCTCCAGGTCCTTTGCCGCGATCGAGCGGAACACCCGCACCGAACGCAGCAGCATCCGCACCTGGTCGGCGAGGCTGGCCACGCCGTCCTCGCCGAACTGCGTGAGTGCGTCGACCTTTGCCATGCCGGTCGCGACTGCGTAACCGGCGATACGGAACGCCAAGCTGGCGGAGTTGGCCCGGACACCCGCGTTGCGTCGCCCGCTGGAGCCCGGCATGAGCGCCTGTTCGCCAAAGAATTCGCCGGGCTGGATCGTGGCGATGGCGGTTTCGCGGTTGTCCGCGGAACGCACCCGGACTTCGAAGGAGCCGTTCAGCACGAGGTACATGCAGTCGGCTGGGTCCCCTTCCGAAAAAACCTGCTCCAGCGGCTTGAAACTCACCAGGCGATTGTCCGGCGAGTCGATGATGCGCTTCAGTTCATTGTCGTTCAGGCTGCCGAGTACGGGCACCTGGCGCAACATCTCGACAGTTGCGTTCAGCATCACCATGTTTCGGGAAGTCCTGCGCAAGCCTCTGTCATCATGGGAGTGTACAGATTGGGCGAAGGCATCGGAACCCGGATTCGGACCGTGATACGAGGATTTTCCATGCTGGAGCGAGGTGCCTTGCGGCGCGTAAAGTAAGGCCATGTCGAGATCCACCCTTATCCTGATGCGGCACGCCACCGCCACACCCGAGTCACCCACTGGCCAGGACTTCGCGCGGCCGCTCACCGGCCGGGGGCGGGAAGACGCCGTGCACATGGGCCGCTGGCTGCACCAGCGCTTTCCCGGGATCACGCGCCTGCTGGCCTCACCAGCGGAACGCACCCACCAGACGGCGGCGGCAGTCTGCGAGGCCTGGCCCGCTGACACCGGGCCTGAGGTGCGCCGGGATCCCGCGCTGTACCTGGCGGATGCGGAAGTCCTGCTCGCCCGGACCGCCGAACAGGACACGCCCACCCTGCTGCTCATTGGCCACAATCCCGGGCTTGAAGATTTCGTCTGGCACTTGCTGGGAGGACGCGGCCTGCCGCAAGACGTCGACACCCTCATGCCCACCGCCGGCGCCTACGCCCTTGCCCTCCCTGCGCGACGGGCGCCGCTCGTGGCGGGCTGTGCCACTTTGATTGCGCACATGCGCCCCCATCTGCTGGATTCCGATCCACCACAAGGCGCCGGCACCCATGACTGAAAACACTGAATCCGCCCTCAAGTTTCCGTGTGAATTCCCCATCAAGGTGATGGGCCACGCGGCGGACGATTTCAACGCGCTGGTCATTTCCATCGTCGAACGCCATGCGGGTACTGTGGTGGAAGAGCGGGTCACCGTGCGTGCCAGCAGCAATGGCAAGTACCTTGCCGTGACCGTGACCGTGGAGGCGCTCAGCCAGCAGCAACTCGACGCGCTCTACATCGAACTCAGCGGCCACGAGCGGGTGGTGATGGTGCTGTGAACACCCCCGCGCCACCGCCGCCGGTGGTGCGCCAGCAAGGGCGCGTGCCCTACGCCCCGACCTGGGAGGCGATGCGCGACTTCACTGTGCAGCGCGTGGCCGCTACCCCGGACGAATACTGGTTGCTGGAACACGACGCGGTATACACGCAGGGCCTGGCCGGGAAGCCCGAGCATCTGCTGGACCCCGGCAACATCCCGGTGGTCAAGTCCGACCGCGGTGGTCAGGTGACCTGGCACGGGCCGGGACAACTCGTGATCTACGCGCTGCTCGATCTTCGCCGCCTCGGCATTGGCCCACGCGAACTGGTGCGCCGGATCGAAGCCGCCGTGATCGAAACCCTGGCACTCGCTGGCATCGAGGGCGAGCGCCGCACGGGCGCGCCCGGCGTCTACGTCGGCGGGGCCAAGGTTGCCGCGCTGGGACTGCGCATCCGCGAGGGCTGCAGCTACCACGGCGTTGCGCTCAACGTGGATTGCGCGCTCGATGCCTTTGCGGGCATCAACCCCTGCGGCTACCCGGGCCTCGAAGTGACCAGTCTCGCCGCGCTGGGTTGTCGCTGGACGCTCGAAGACGCCGGGACAGCGCTACTCTGCGCGCTATTACGAGGGTTTCATGGAGATCCTCCTGTCCGGATAATGACGTAAGCCCCACGGGCCTTCCCAAGGAACACGCCAATGACCGACCGCACGATCACCCGTTCGCAACGTGGCCAGGACAAAGTCGCCAGGATCCCGGTAAAGGTGGAGCCGAGCGTCGGCGCGTTGCCGCGCAAGCCCGCGTGGATCCGCGCCAAGGCGCCCACCGACCCTAAGGTCATTGCACTCAAGCAACTGCTGCGCGAGAAAGACCTGCACACCGTCTGTGAAGAAGCCGCCTGCCCCAACCTCGGGGAATGCTTCAGCCACGGCACGGCCACTTTCATGATCATGGGCGCGCTGTGCACCCGCCGCTGTCCCTTCTGCGACGTGGCCCACGGGCGTCCCAAGCCACTCGACGAACACGAACCCGCGCACCTCGCCGAAGCCGTGCGCCTGATGGATCTTCGCTACGTCGTGGTCACCTCGGTTGATCGCGACGATCTGCGCGACGGCGGCGCCGGGCATTTCGCCGCCTGCATCGGCGCCATCCGCGAAGCTTCGCCCAGCACCCGCATCGAAGTGCTCACCCCTGATTTCCGCGGCCGCATGGCGCCTGCGCTCGCGGCGCTCAGCGCCACCCCGCCCGACGTCTTCAACCACAACCTCGAGACCGTGCCCAGGCTCTACCTCAAGGTGCGCCCCGGCGCCGACTACGCCTGGTCGCTGTCGCTCATCCGTGAAGTGAAGGCGGTGTTGCCCAAGGTGCCCACCAAGTCTGGCCTCATGCTGGGGCTGGGCGAGGACATGGAGGAAGTCAGGGCGGTATTGCGCGATCTGCGCGCACACGACTGCGACATGATCACCCTCGGCCAGTACCTGCAGCCAAGCCGCTCGCACCTGCCGGTCGAGCGCTTCGTGGCGCCCGGGGAGTTCGATGCCCTGGCGGACTACGCCCGTTCGATTGGCTTCGCCAACGTGGCGAGCGGACCGATGGTGCGCTCGTCCTACCACGCGGATCGCCAGGCGGCCGGCGAGGAAGTGCGCTAAGCACACGTCGGACTTAGTCCTCCGTGTGGCCTTCCACGCGCAACTGCAGCGTGCCCCTCGCTAGCCGCGCCTTCACGGCGTCACCCGGCGCCACTGCGGTGGCATCGCGCGCAATCGCGCCGTCCGCCCCGCTGACGATGGCATAGCCCCGCGACAAGGTCGCCAGCGGACTGACCGCCTGCAAGGTGCGTTCAGCCGCTTCCACCCGCACTTTGAGGCGCGCCAGGAGTAGCGGCGCGGTGCCCCGCAGTCGTTGCTCCACGGTCTGCAGGCGCGCAGTGGACAAGAGCATGCGACGTGCCGGCGTCGCACTCGCCAGCGCCGCTTCTGCAGACGCCAGGCGCCGTCGTTTGGTTTCCAGCGTGCGCGCGAGCGCTGGGCGGAGGCGCTGCAGCAGTTCATCCAGCCGTTGGTGGTGTTGCTCGATGCGCCGGCCCGGATGGATCAACCGCGCCCCCAGCGACTGCAGGCGATGCTGCTGCAAGGTGAGGCGCTGCGCGAGCGCGGCCGTGAGCCTGTGTTCCAGCGCCGCGAACTGGCGCGCTGCCTGCCCGCGTTCCGGCACGGCTATCTCGGCGGCGGCGGAGGGCGTGGGCGCACGCACGTCCGCCACGAAATCGCTCAAGGTAACGTCAACTTCATGGCCCACGCCGCTCACCACGGGAATGACCGAGGCCGCGATGGCGCGCACGACCGCCTCTTCGTTGAACGACCAGAGATCTTCCAGCGATCCGCCGCCGCGCGCGAGCAGCAGCACGTCGCATTCGCCGCGACGGTTCGCCGTGGCGATGGCCGCCGCGATTTCACCCGCCGCCGCCGTGCCCTGCACCGAGCAGGGATAGATGAAGACGGGAATGGCGGGATTGCGCCGCGCCAGCACGTGGAGGATGTCGCGCACGGCGGCCCCCGAAGGCGAAGTCACCACGCCAATGGCGCGCGGCCAGACGGGCAGGGGACGTTTGCGCGCGGTCTCGAAGAGTCCCTCGCCTGCCAGCTTTTGCTTGAGTTGCTCGAACTTCATCCGCAACAGGCCTTCGCCGGCGGGCTCGAGGTGTTCCACCACCAGTTGGAACTCGCCGCGTGGCTCGTAGAACGTGACGCGGGCATAGGCGAGCACCTGCGTGCCATTGGCCGGCTGGAAACGCATCTGCACGGCGCGCGGCTTGAACATTGCGCAGCGCACCTGGGCGGAAGTGTCTTTCAGGGAGAAGTAAAGATGGCCGGAGGCCGGGCGCGAGAGGTTGGAGAGTTCGCCTTCCACCCACTGCGCGCCGAAATTACCTTCGATCGAGGCGCGTACTTCGCGGTTGAGTCGCGTGACGCTGTAGATGACCCTGCTCATGATCGTATTAAACCGCACTTGCCCCGGGCCAGGTTCAGCTCGCCATGTCCGCGTGCACGCTGGCCGAGGAGCGCATGGCCACTTCGGCTTCGCTGGCCGTGGGCCGTCCAAGTTTCACGGGCACCGCCTGGTGGAATGGCGTGCCTGCAATGGGGTCGCGGCAGCGGCTGAAGGTAGCCGCGCCGCATGCCTTCTGCGCCGCGCGCCCGGACCATCACGCGGCCCCGTGCGGATTCGACCGCCACCCAGTCACCATCGGCCAGTCCGAGCGCCGCGAGATCGGCGGGATTGATGGACAGGCTGCCGTCGGGATCGCCGCGACGGAAGCGCGGGTCGCGGAAGTTCTGGTTGGCGTTTTGCGCACGTCGCTGGCCAGCGGACAGCACGAAAGGGCAGGTGGGATCGGGCAGGAGTTCACTTGCATCGAGTTGCTGGAGTGCGACCAGCAACTGCGGGATGTCGAGGCGAATCTGCTGGCCCGCAGATTCGATCAGCGCCCGGGCCGAGGGTGGCGTGGCGAAAGCAACGCCGGAGCGTCCCCTCACCACGTGCATGAAGAGCGCGTCCCCCAGGTCCTGGTCGCTGGCGGGCGCCAAGTCGCCCAGGGCAGCACGCATGGCCGGCGCGGCTTCAAGCAGCGGTTGCAGTGCCGTGGCCGGGGGCAATGCACCCGTCGCCCGGGCCAGTCGGGTATAGATTTCCGGTTCGGAGAGGATCCCTGGCAGCGGCGGAATCACCGGTGCGCGGACATGGAAGTCATTGGTCGGGGTTTCGAAGCTGAACAGGGTGTATTCGCACTGCTCGAATTGCGAGGACGCCGGCAGCACGTAGTGCGCGAGCTTCGCGGTTTCGGTGAACGCAACGTCGACCACCACCGGCGTCTTGGACACGCGGCCGGTGTCTGCCGCGGTGTTCACCGGATTGCTGCTGTCCACCCACAGCCCGCACAGGTGTTCGGGATGCTCGCTTTCGATGGCATCCGACCACAGCTTGGGCGGCAGGAGGCCGGTGATGATTTCCGTATCGGTCGGCGCGTAACGCTGGCCCCGGCCGTTGCCCCACAGCGGCGCGCGCCAGCTGTGCAGCGAGTTGGTACCCTCGCGCCCGAAATTTCCCGTAAGCAGGAACAGCAGTTTTTCGAGGTAGGAATTGAGCGTCGAATGCCGGCCCCGCTGGAGGCCGGGCGCGGCGCGCACGACCATGCGTCGTGTGGCCACGACGGCCTCGGCAGCTTCTTCGATTTGCGCAAGCGGTAGGTCGGCGGCAGCTGCGAACTCGGCCACGGGCAGCGCCGCCAGTACCGCCTCGACCGCCGCGTAGCCGTTGGTATGCGCGGTGATGAAGTCGAGGTCGAAGCCACCGCGCCGATGCAGGAGGGCCAGCAGTGCGCCCAGCAGGTAGGCGTCGCCACCGGGACGCACCTGGAGGTGCAGGTCCGCAAGCGCTGCGGTTTCACTGCGCCGTGGATCCACCACGATGAGCTTGCACGAGGGATCTTTCCTGATCGCGTTGAGGTGCTGGCGGGCGTTCGCGAAACCGTGGGCGAGCCAGGGGTTCGGGCCCCGCACGAACAGGAAATCGCCATGGTGGAGGTCTTCGGCGGTATGGCAGGTCTGGGCGCCGAAAAGATGGCCATTGACCCAGAAGTCGCCAGTCTTTTCCTGGGCCAGCGCGTTGCAGAGGTTTTTCGAACCGAGGCTGCGCAGGAAGGCCGTCGCATAGGCGCCGCCGGGCATGGTTGCCCTGGCCGCCACCGCCATAAGGCGCGCGCGATTGGCCGCCGTGTTGGTCACGCAATTGGACGATCCGCGTGGAAATTTCGCTGATGGCCGGGTCCCAGCTGACTTCCTCGAAGCTGCCATCGACCCTTCGCCTGAAAGGAGTACTGGGTGGTCTTCAGGCCGATCTCCGCCATTTCCTGGTCGTAAAGGCGTGCGACCCGTCGCAGGAGCTGGCGGAGCTTGAAGTTGGTACAGCCGCGCGGTGGGGTGGTCGATTGGGGCATGCCCGCAGTCTAGCCAGTTCAATTGTATCTACAAATAAAATGCCCGCCTGGTGCAGGCCGGATCCCGGTGGTTTTTAGAATCCCGCCCACCGCCTATACTTGCTGGCCCTTCCCAGCTAGTGAGCGGTGCCGGCCATGCAGATTACGGGCGATGGCCTTACTTTCGACGACGTCCTGCTGCTCCCCGATTATTCCGAGGTCCTGCCGCGGGAGGTCAGCCTCTCCACGCGCCTGACGCGCGAGATCACCCTTCAGGTGCCGCTGCTCGCGGCGGCCATGGATACCGTCACCGAAGCCCGTCTCGCCATCGCGCTGGCGCAGGAAGGCGGCATCGGCATCATCCACAAGAACATGTCCGCCGAAGAACAAGCGGTGCAGGTTCGCGAAGTGAAAAAGTTCGAGAGCGGCGTCATCCGCGATCCCATCACCGTCTCGCCGGACGCGAGCATCGGTGAAGTGATGGCCCTCACCCGCGCCAAGCGCATCTCCGGTGTGCCGGTGGTGGACGGCAAGGGCGAACTGGTGGGCATCGTGACCAGCCGGGATCTCCGCTTTGAAACCCGCTTCGATTCCCCGGTGCGCGAAATCATGACGCCGCAGTCGCGGCTCATCACCGTGCCGGAAAACGCCGACAAGGCGATGGTGCTGGGTCTCCTGCACAAGCACCGCATCGAGAAAGTCCTGGTGGTGAACGAGAAGTTCGCGCTGCGCGGCCTCATCACCGTCAAGGACATCCAGAAATCCGATGAATTTCCCAACGCCTGCAAGGACAGCGACGAACGCCTGCGGGTCGGCGCGGCGGTGGGCACCGGGCCCGGCACCTACGAGCGCATCGAGGCGTTGATTGCCGCCGGGGTCGACGTCATCGTGGTGGATACCGCGCACGGCCATTCGCGCGGCGTGCTGGATACGGTCCGCTACGTGAAGAAGCATTTCCCGGATGCCCAGGTCATCGGCGGCAACATTGCCACGGCTGCCGCGGCGCTGGCGCTGGTGGACGCCGGCGTCGACGCGGTAAAAGTGGGCATCGGCCCTGGCTCCATCTGTACCACCCGCATCGTCACCGGCGTGGGCGTGCCACAGGTCACGGCGGTGTCGGAAGTCGCCAAGGCGCTGGAAGCGTCCGGCGTACCGCTCATTTCCGACGGCGGTATCCGCTATTCCGGCGACGTGGCCAAGATCATCGTGGCCGGCGCGCATTCGGTGATGCTGGGTAGCCTCTTCGCCGGCACCGAGGAAGCGCCGGGCGAAGTCGAGCTCTACCAGGGCCGTTCGTACAAGAGCTATCGCGGCATGGGTTCGCTGGGCGCCATGTCGCAGCGGCACGGGTCGTCTGATCGCTACTTCCAGGAAAACAGCGACCTCGAAAAGCTCGTGCCCGAAGGCATCGAAGGCCGCGTGCCGTACAAGGGCGCGCTGCGGAACATCGTCCTCCAACTGCTGGGCGGGCTCCGCGCTGCCATGGGCTACACGGGCTGCAAGGACATTCCCGAGATGCGCTCCAAGCCGCGCTTCGTGCGGGTGACCCCGGCCGGCATGCGCGAAAGCCACGTGCACGACGTGCAGATCACGAAGGAAGCGCCCAACTACCGGGTGGATTGAACACGTGAGCGCCTCTTCGACGGATATCCACGTCCAGCGCATCCTTATCCTCGACTTCGGTTCGCAGTACACGCAGCTCATCGCACGGCGCGTGCGCGAAATCGGCGTCTACTGCGAAATCCATCCCTGGGACGCCGGCGATGCCGACGTCCGCGCCTTTGCGCCCACCGGCATCGTGCTGTCCGGAGGCCCGGAATCCGTCACCGTCGCCGATGCACCGGCCGCGCCTGCCGCCGTGTTCGAGCTTGGCGTACCGGTGCTCGGCATCTGCTACGGCATGCAGACCATGGCCGCGCAGCTCGGTGGCAAGGTAGAACCGGGCGACGTCCACGAGTTTGGCTATGCGGAAGTCCGCGCCCGCGGGCATTCAGCGCTCTTGAACGGCATCGAAGATCGCGTGAACAGCGCAGGCCACGGCCTGCTGGACGTGTGGATGAGCCACGGCGATCGCGTGGTGGAGCTACCGCCTGGCTTCAAGGTGATTGCCTCGACGCCAGATCTCCCCATTGGCGGCATGGCCGATGAGTCCCGTCGCTTCTACGCCCTGCAGTGCCATCCAGAAGTCACCCACACCCGCCAGGGCACGCGCATCGTCGAGCGTTTCCTGAAAGACATCTGCGGCTGCACTGCCAGCTGGAACGCCGGCAATATCATCGACGACGCGATCAGCCGCGTCCGTGCACAGGTGGGCACGGGCAAGGTGCTGTTGGGCTTGTCGGGTGGCGTGGATTCGTCCGTCGTCGCCGCCCTGCTGCACAAGGCCATTGGCGGGCAACTCACCTGCGTGTTCGTCGACCACGGCCTGCTCCGCCACCAGGAAGGCGACGCGGTGATGGACCTCTTCGCCCGCAATCTCGGGGTGCGGGTGATCCGGGTGAACGCGGAGCAGCGCTTTTTCACCGAACTCGCCGGCGTGGCGGATCCGGAAGCCAAGCGGAAGATCATCGGGCGGCTTTTCATCGAAGTGTTCGACGAGGAAGCCACCAAGCTAGGACGCGTGGAGTTCCTGGCCCAGGGCACCATTTACCCGGACGTGATCGAGTCTGCCGGCAGCAAGACGGGCAAAGCCCATGTGATCAAGAGCCACCACAACGTGGGCGGGCTTCCAGAACACATGAAGATGACCCTGGTGGAGCCGCTGCGCGAACTCTTCAAAGACGAGGTCCGCCGCATTGGCCTCGAACTCGGCCTGCCCGCCGAGATGGTCCACCGCCATCCCTTCCCGGGCCCCGGCCTCGGCGTGCGCATCCTTGGCGAAGTGACGAAAGCGGCCGCAGACACGCTCCGCCTCGCCGACCACATCTTCATCGAAGAACTTCGCAAGGCCGGCTGGTATGGCAAGACCAGCCAGGCGTTTGCGGTCTTCCTCCCCGTGAAAAGCGTCGGCGTCACCGGCGATGGCCGCCGCCACGCACCGGTCATCGCGCTCCGCGCGGTGGAGACCATCGATTTCATGACCGCGCACTGGGCGCATTTGCCCTACGACCTGCTAGAGACGTGCTCGCGGCGAATCGTCAACGAAGTGCCCGGTGTATCGCGGGTGGTCTACGACATTTCGGGGAAGCCGCCGGCGACGATCGAGTGGGAATAATTCGGAGGCTTTCGGGGTCTAGCGGGGTTTATCGAAAAGCGCTGCTTTGTTGTTGTCCCACAGAGAGAACGTCTGTCGAGATCTATCGACATTTATCGGGGGGATGCCTTCCAGTTTGACGGTAAAATTCCTCCGGGAGACAGCGACACGGCGCCGGCCCCGCGAACGAAGTCGGCCCATCATCGTTCGCCACCTTCGTGGCCCAGGACCGCGCGCTGTCGCCGTCCCGGATCCGCGTCATGCACCGCGTGTTCGACACCACGGCTACGCTGCCCGCCATTCCCCTAGCGCTACGCCTTGTCCTGTTCACGCTCGTGCGCAAGATCGAACTCATCGAGGCCACCTGGAACGAGATCGACTTCGAGAACGCCGTCTGGACGATCCCGAAGACCCGCATGAAGGCGGTCGATCCCCACAACGTCTACCTGTCGCAGCAGGCGCTGGACATCATGGTGGCACTTCGCACCTGTGCTGGTGGCTCGCGGTTCCTGCTGCCCTCGCGCTATGACGCCGATCGTTGTATGTCGAAGGCGACCCTCAACCGGGTGACCCAGGTCGTGGTCGCGAAGGCCAAGGAGTCTGCCCTGCCGTTGGAGTCGTTCACCGCGCACGACCTGCGTCGGACGGGCTCCACCATCCTGAACGAACTGGTCTTCAACAGCGACTGGATCGAAAAATGCCTTGCCCACGAGGACGGCAGCTCGTCGCGCGGTGTCTACAACAAGGCCGAGTACGGTGAGCAGCGGCGCCACATGCGGCAGGTGTGGGTGGACATGATTGATGCGTGGACGGTCGGCGAAGCGCACACGCCCACTCTGTTACCGCCGACGATGCAGGTGGTAACAACAACGACGGCGCCGATATAGTCGGAGGCCCCACCACCACGGGATAAATGGGGTATCCATCGGTGGATGGAACTCCATGCGTTCATCTTTTGCTGGCCCGGGCAAATCGCTAGTGCCAAGCACATCCAGGCATCGTTACGCCCGCAGGTGGAACGACTCACGGTGTTGGACTCCGCGACGGAAACTGTCCAGTCGCAGCCGTCCGCCGACTGGATAAAGCTGGACCCGGACCACTACTACGGTCTTGCGTTCCGGGCAGCCCTGCAGCGCTTCGAGGGCGATGTCCTGTTGCAGATCCAGGCCGATGCGGTGGCCGCCGACTGGCCGAAGCTCGCGGCGCGCTGCCGGGCACAGCACGCGAGCCAGGAACAGCTGGGGATCTGGTCGCCCGAGATCGACCACACGGATTGGCCCACCCCACTCGTGCGGCTTTTCGATGTCGCGCATTCCAGCCTCAAGGCAGTCGCGTTGACTGATTGCACGGTGTGGTCCCTGGGGCGGTGCGTCGTGAAGTTCCTGCAGTCGCTGGACTACGCGAAGAACAATCTCGGCTGGGGCATCGACGTCGTCGCAGCGGCCTATTGCTACGGCAACCAGATGATCGCGGTTCGCGATGACGGCATCCAGGTCACGCATCGGCGGGGCACTGGCTATGGGCGCGCAGAGGCCGATCGGCAGATGCGGGAGTTCATCAGCCAGCTGCCGTTCGATCTCCAGCGGCAGGTGGCAATCCTCTATCGCGCAATCAGCCTGAACAGGCGCAGGCTCAGGCAGGAATCTGCCGGTCCATAGCGTTGCTGTACGAGACTCCGGACCACCCACCTCGCCCGGGGTGCGCCGGGCGCCAGGGCCTGCGGCTACCGTGCAGCCGGGGCCGCCGCAGCCTCCCGCGCCAAGTCTTCCTTGAATTGCTGCTCGATCCTTCGCTTGGCGGTGTTCTGCGCAAGGTTCAGGTCTCGCGTGCAGAAGCTGGGCGCGCTCGACGCGAGGACTTTGCAGGCTTCGCGCTGGGCCTTCACGTCCTGCAGCAGGGCGTCCATCCGGGCCTGGTATTTTTCCTGCGGCGTGGAGGGGACGACGGTGCGATGGACGGTGCCATCGTCTTCGTCGTCCTCGTCGTCATCGTAGTGGTCTGCGCCGACGGCGACCTGGGTCACCAACAGGCCGAGGAGCAGGAGGGACAGCGGCAATCTCATGGGTGGGGGCACTTTCTGCAGGCGGGCGGCGAGGCCTGCGTTGTCGTGGGTGATCCCGGCGCCTGCGGCGGCGGGTTCTGGTCGCGGCACGTTCGGCGCGACTGGCCGGACTCTAAACCCTTGCGCGACGAGGTGGGTATCCCCCGCAAGGAGGGCGTGTGCCTTCCAACGGCCGGTGGGCGTCACAGGCCGTCCGGCTGGTCGAACCCTCGGAGCTACGCCCGGGCTAGCGCCCTTGCTCGTACCAGCCTTTCGACTGGTTCACCACGCGCACGACCAGCAGCATTACCGGCACTTCGATCAGCACTCCCACCACCGTGGCCAGCGCGGCGCCCGAATTGAAGCCGAACAAGCTGATGGCGGCAGCCACCGCAAGTTCGAAGAAGTTAGACGCGCCGATGAGCGCGGACGGGCAGGCCACGGTGTGCTTCTCGCCCAGCATGCGATTGAGCCCATAGGCCAGCGCCGAGTTGAAAATCACCTGCACGAGGATAGGCACGGCCAGCAGGGCAATGACCAGCGGTTGCTTGAGGATGGCTTCGCCCTGGAAGGCAAACAGCAACACCAGGGTGGCGAGGAGCGCGCCGATTGACCACGGCCCGACTTTTTCCATTGCAGCCTCGAAGGCGCCGGGGCCTTTGCCGAGCAGGCTGCGCCGCCACGTTTGCGCCAACACCACCGGCACCACGATGTAGAGCGCCACCGAAGTGAGCAAGGTTTCCCACGGCACCGTGATGGCTGAAATGCCCAGCAGGAAAGCCACCAGCGGTGCAAACGCAAACACCATGATGATGTCGTTCAAGGCCACCTGCGAAAGCGTGAAGAGTGGATCGCCATGCGTGAGGCGACTCCACACGAACACCATCGCCGTGCAGGGCGCAGCGGCCAGCAGGATGAGGCCCGCGATGTAACTGTCGAGTTGCGCGGTGGGCAGCCACGGCGCGAAGAGGTTGCGGATGAACAGCCAGCCGAGGAAGGCCATCGAAAACGGCTTCACCAGCCAGTTCACGAAGAGCGTGACGCCAATGCCCTTCACGTGTTGCCGGACTTCGTGCAGCGCGCCGAAATCCACTTTCACCAGCATGGGGATAATCATCACCCAGAGGAGTAGCCCCACCGGCAGGTTCACCTTCGCAATCTCCATCCGGCCTATGGCCTGGACTGCGTTGGGCAGGGCCTGGCCAGCGCCGATCCCAACCAGGATGCAGAGGAACACCCAGAGGGTGAGGTAGCGCTCGAAGATGCTCATCGGGGCTGGCGTGGTGCTCATGCTCATGCGTCCTCGAAGGCAGTGCCAATCTGGTCCATTGCCGGTTTGAGGCGGTTGCGGTCTGCAACGAGCGTCGGGAGGAGCAAGGCGAGGAACGCCTCGATGCGGGCCCGGAGCACGCGATAGGCTTTGGTGAAGGCCGCGTTGATGGCGTCTTCGCTCCCCGTGGCGTGGGCGGGATCGGCCACGCCCCAGTGCGTGCGCAATACCGGGCCCAGATAGGCCGGACATTCCTCACCTGCCGCGCTCGCGCACACCGTGATGACGATGTCCGGCGTCACCGGCAGTGCGTCCCAGGACTTGCTGTACAAGCCCTTGATCGCGATGCCTTCGCGCGCCAGCAGGGCCAGCGAGCGCGGATGTACGGCGCCAGTCGGTCGGCTGCCAGCGCTGAGGGCGCGCCAGCCTGGCGGCGCCAGGTGGTTGAACGTCGCCTCGCCGAGGATCGAACGACACGAGTTGCCGGTGCAGAGGAAGAGCACGTTCATCGCGGGATCCTCAGCAGGTGCCGCCTGCGCAGCGTTCGAGGGCCGTGAGGTCCACGCAGCCCGGCACCTGGCCGCTGCAGCATTCCTCAGTGAGGTAGGCGATGAGGTCCACCATCAGCGGCAGGCTGGCGCGGTACCGCTGGAACCGGCCTTCCTGTGTCGCGGTCGCGAGTCCCGCGTGGCTGAGTGCCTTCAAGTGGAAGGACAGGTTGGTGGGTGGGATCGAAAGCGTGGCGGCGATTTCCCCCGCCACCATGCCGTCCGTGCCCTGCTTCACCAGCAGTCGGAACACCTCCAGCCGGACGCCGGAGGACAGGGACTCGAAAAGTGCTGAAGCGGTGCGGGTATCCATCGTGGCAATCCTACAAGAAGTATTGAACTAAATTGTGACAAGACAGGACCGCCGCATGGGGCTGGCCTGTTGGGGGTTGTCGTGGGTGGTAACGCCTGGGGTGCATTCCTCGTCTGAACAAGCAAGGGAATGGCTAATCAAGCCGTACCGGACGACACCGCATCAAATCCGACCAAAGGAAACTTCAGTGACAACGCTCAACTGCCGCGATCGCGAACTCGTTGCGATCGGTGCCGCACTGGCGTCCAACTGCAACCCCTGCATCGAGTATCACGTCGCGGAGGCCCGCAAGGTGGGACTGTCCGACGCCGAGATCAGCGAGGCCGTCGCGCTGGCCGACAAGATCAAGCGCGTACCGGCGGGCAAGGTGATGGAAACCGCCTCGAGGCTGTTGACCGCGGGCGAGGACGTCGCGATCCCGGCGGCCAGTGGCTGCACGCCCGGCACGGTGCCCGGCGCCAAGTCCTGCTGTTGAGCAGGCCATGCCGCGCCGATTGAAGGCGCCGGCCTGCACGACCGAAATCGCCGCGTTCGACGAATTCACCGCGCTGCTGACCGACGTGGCCATCACCAGCCAGTTCGACCACATGCTGTTCGGCACGGCGCCTACCGGACACACCATCCGGTTGCTTCAGATGCCAGGGGCCTGGAACAACAGCCCGGGCCATGCTGGAGGAAGACTTGCGATTGCCAGGGTCCTCGCTGCTGCGGGCACGTGCCGCCCGCGAATGGCCGCAAATTGAGGCGATTCGCCAGGGGCTTGCGGCCCGCCTTGCAGTCGTCCCGCTGTTAGCCGTCGCGCCGGTGGGCGTGGAACGCTTGCGCGCGCTGTCCGCCAGTGCCGGCTGGCGCTCCAGGCAGGGCACATTGACTTGCCTGCCTGGAGGACGCTAATCGCCTCGGCAGTGCTGGGGCAGGGGAGCGGCGCTTGGCCAGAGGTCATCAGTCGCCCCAACCTGATGCCCTGCCCGGCGGCAGGCCCTTGGGTCTCACGGGGTCGCCGGCTTGGCAGCAGCTTCCTTCGCCTGCTCTTCCTTCAGCTGCGTTTCAACGCTATGCCGCCCCTGCAATTCGGCCTGGTCTACTTCCTTGCGACAAAGATCCTTGGAAATGCCTTCGCGGCGCTTGCAGTCCTCGCGCCGGCCCTCGATCTGGGCGTTGAAAGACTCCATTCGGGCCTTGTAGCGCTCAGCCGGTGTGCGTGGCACGGCCGTAACGTAGCTCTTCGCCGGACGTTCATCGTCATCGTCGTCATCGTCGTAGTTAATTGCGGACGCGCCGTGCGGCAACAGCATCGCGACCAGCAACAGCAAGGTGGGGACGTTTTTCATCGTGGGATTCCCGGGAGTGCAGAGGCAGAAGGTTTGATCGCCGACGGTCGGGGTTTGGGCCCCGCGTCCGGCACGGGTCAAGGGACCGGAAAAGCCCAAGAAAGTTTGGACGTCCACGGGATCCCTGCTTGCGCGGGGATGACAGTGTGATGGCGCGGACTTGGCGGTGCGGGGATGGCAGCGGCGGACGCAGCCCTGCCAGCCTCACGGCACTCGGCTAACCAAGGCCGCCGCTTGCCTGAGCGTCGCCTCCAGCGCCTGCCAGCGTGCCATCACCAGTTCCACATGCGCCGTCTTCACGTGCCCGAAACCACGGATGTGCTCTGGCAGCGCAGCGAGTTCCAGTGCCAGCGGCAGCGTCGTGTCATTGAGCCCCGGCAGCAACGCCAGGATCGAGCGTTCGTAATCGCGGGCGAGTCGGCGTTCCATGCGCCGCTCTGCCGTATGCCCAAAGATATCGAACAGCGTCCCGCGCAGGCACTTGAGCTTGGCCAGCAGGCGGAGCGCGGGCTGCAGCCAGCGACCGTATTCCGATTTCACCAGATGCCCCGAAGCATCGCGCCTGGCGAACAGCGGCGGCGCGAAGTTGTAGCGGAACTCGAAGTCCCCTTCGAAGGCTTCGCGCAGGCGGGCTTCAAGGTGGCCATCGGAATGCAGCCGGGCCACTTCGTACTCATCCTTGTAGGCCATGAGCTTGTAGAGGTTGCGCGCGACCACGTTCGAGAGCGCCTCGCCGCCACGGAATTTCGACTCGGCAGCGTGCACCTGCTCGACCACTGCTCGATAGTGTCGCGCGTAGGCCGCGTCCTGGTAGTCGGTGAGGAGCGCCGCGCGATGCGCCAGCAGTGCGGCGAGGCCTTCCGCCTGGGCGGGCCCTCCAGCAGGCGTGCCCAGCGCCGTCCGTTCCACCAGCGCAAGGTCCACCACCGCCCGACGGCCCCATTCGAACGCGCGCTTGTTGGCCTCTACGGCCACGGCGTTGAGTTCGATGGCGCGGAAAATCGACCCCTTCTCCAGCGGGATCAGCCCGTGCTGGAAGGCATACCCCAACATGAAGAGGTTGGCGGCAATGGAATCGCCCATCAGCGCGGTGGCGATGCGTGTCGCGTCCACGTAATGCGCGCGCTGCGCGGTGGCTTCGTCGATGAGGCTACGGATATTGGCGGTGGGAAACTGCCAATCGGGTGTCTGGGTAAACGCGCCCGGGGGTTGTTCGTGCAGGTTGATGACGGCCGTGGTGCGACCAGGGCGGGTCTTGGCGATGGCGTCCATGGCGCCCGCGGTGAGCATGTCGCAGCCGAGCACGAGATCCGCCTCGCCCGTCGCGATGCGCTGGGCGTGGATGTCGGCAGGCGAGCGTGCGATGCGCACATGTGAAGTCACCGCGCCGTTCTTTTGCGACATCCCCGTCATGTCGAGCGCGGAAGTGCCCTTGTGCTCGAGGTGAGCCGCCATGCCGAGCAGCGCGCCGACAGTGATCACGCCGGTCCCGCCGATGCCCGTGATGAGGATGTTGTAGGGCTGGGCGCCGAGCGTCGGCAGGACCGGATCCGGCAGGATGGGGAGTGCAGCGTCGCCGTCCACCCCGAGCCGCGATTTGCGCGGTGTTCCGCCCACCACCGTGATGAAGCTTGGGCAGAAGCCTTTCACGCAGGACAGATCCTGGTTGCAGGAGGACTGGTCGATGGTGCGCTTGCGTCCGAGTTCGGTTTCCAGTGGCATGATCGAAGTGCAGTTGGACTGCACGCCGCAGTCACCGCAGCCTTCACACACGGCTGCGTTGATGAACGCGCGCAGCGGGCTTTGCGGATACTCGCCCTTCTTGCGGCGGCGCCGCTTCTCGGCTGCGCAAACCTGGTCATAAATCAGGACCGATACGCCTTCGAATTCGCGCAACTCGCGCTGCACCTCGTCCATCTGATCCCGATGGTGCAACGTGAACGTGACGCCAGGCACGTCGGCGGGGAGCTTGGACTTGTCGTCCCACCGCGACGGGTCTTCCGCGACCAACGCAATGCGCCGGACCCCTTCGGCGGCCAACTGATGCGCGATGCGTGGCACCGTCAGCGGGCCGTCCACGGGTTGGCCGCCGGTCATCGCGACGGCGTCGTTGTAGAGAATCTTGTAGGTGATGTTGACGCCCGATGCCACCGCCGCTCGAATGGCGAGCGATCCGGAGTGGTAATAGGTGCCGTCGCCCAGATTGGCAAACACGTGCTTGCGTTTGGAAAACCATGACTGGCCCAGCCAGGGCGCGCCCTCGCCGCCCATGTGCGTGGTCGTCTTGTTGTGTTCGGGGAAGATCGCGGTGGCC
>JAYTTZ010000298.1:0-3752 GCA_043744805.1 Gammaproteobacteria bacterium | reverse complement strand
GCAGCTTGTCGGGCAAGGCCATCCCGACCATCGGCTATCGCGGGATGCACTCCTACACCTTGTTCTTCGACAATGTGTTCGTGCCGGAAGAGAACCTGGTGGGCGGCCCTGGCGCCGAGGGCAAAGGCTTCTACCTCACGATGGCGGGCTTCGCGGGCGGACGCTTGCAGACTGCGGCCCGCGCCTGCGGCCTCATGCGCGCCGCCTACCGTGCCGCTGCCCGCTACGCACAGGAGCGCAAGGTCTTCGGCAAACCACTCGCCGACTACCAGCTCACGTTGGCCAAGCTCGGCCTGCTCGGCGCCTCGCTCCGCGCCTGCCAGGAAATGACCTATGCAGTGGCCGAGCTGATGGACCAGGGCAAGGGCCAGATGGAAGCGAGTCTCGTGAAGCTCTACGCCTGTCGCGCGGCCGAGAACCTCACCCGCGAGGCCTTGCAGATCCACGGCGGCATGGGCTACTCGGAAGAAACCCCCGTGAGCCGGTATTTCGTGGACGCCCGCGTGCTGTCGATTTTTGAAGGCGCGGAAGAAACCCTCGCACTGAAAGTGGTGGCGCGCGATCTCCTGTCCCACACCGCCGCCCGCTGAGCCCGGACACGGCCCGCCCTCGCAACCGGAAGGAGCACAGACTTGCAGGACATCTTGAAAGGCCTTCGCATCGTCGAAGCTTCTGCCTTCATCGCCGCGCCCCTGTGCGGCATGACCCTCGCGCAGCTGGGTGCCGACGTCATCCGCTTCGACCAGATCGGCGGCGGCATCGACTACCACCGCTGGCCGGTGACGAGCGAGGACCACAGCATCTACTGGGCCGAACTCAACAAGGGCAAGCGCTCGCTGGCGGTGGATCTGAAGAAACCCGAAGCCCGCGAACTCATCACCCGACTCATTGCCCTGCCCGGCGCTGACGGCGGAATCATGTCCACCAACCTGCCCGCCAAGGGCTGGCTCGCGCACGAGAACCTCCGCCAGCACCGTGCGGACATCATCCAGCTCGCCATCGTCGGCGACCGCCACGGCACCACGGCGGTGGACTACACCGTGAACGCCAAGGTGGGCTATCCCTTCCTCACCGGCCCGGAAGACGACGACCGCCCGATCAACCACGTGCTGCCCGCATGGGACATCACGGCCGCGCTGCTGGCGTCCACCAGCCTGCTGGCCGCGCTCCGCTTCCGCGACCAGACCGGCACAGGCCAGCGGATTGATCTGGCGCTGGCGGACGTGGCGCTCGCGATGGTGGGACATCTCGGCTTCGTGGGTGAACGCAAGATCAACGGCACCGAGCGCAAGCGCGGCGGCAATTACCTCTACGGCGCCTTTGGCCGCGACTTCACCACCGCCGACGGCGAGCGGGTGATGGTGATGGCCATCAGCCCCAAGATGTGGAGTGGGCTCCTCGCCGCCACGGGCTTGAAAGACGCGCTGGCGCAGTTGGGCGGCAGCCTCGATCTGGATCTGGACCAGGAAGGCGCGCGCTACACCGCACGCCGCGAAATCGCCGGCCTGCTGGCCGGGTACATTGGCGCGTTGCCGCTGGCCGCGCTGGCCAAGGCGTTTGATGCCGAAGGCGTGTGCTGGGGTCGCTACCAGAAGATGGTGGACCTCATCGATCATGATCCCGACTGTTCGCCGGCCAACCCGATTTACCACCTCGTGGAGCAGCCGGACATCGGCACCTACCCGGTGGCCGGCCAGCCGATGCACTTTGGCGCCGTGGCCCGCAATCCGGCCCGGCGCGCGCCGCGGCTGGGTGAACATACGGATGCAATCCTTGCCGATCTGCTAGGCCTGAGCAGTGGCGAAATCGGCAAGCTTCATGACCTTGGCATCGTTGCCGGCCCTACCCGCTAATTCGCGCACAGAGATCTTTCATGAGCACCACACGACAAGACAAATTCTCCGGCACCAAGGCGGTCGAAGCCCATCTGCAGCTCGACACCACGCGGCTCGAGCCTTACCTGCAACGCACGATCGCGGACTACGCGGGCCCGCTGGAAGTGCGCCGCTTCAAGGGTGGCCAGTCCAATCCCACCTACCAGCTCATCACGCCTGGCCGCCACTACGTGCTGCGCCGGAAGCCCTCGGGTGTGCTGCTGCCCTCCGCCCACGCGGTGGACCGCGAGTACAAAGTGATCAAGGCGCTGTCGGAAGCCGGTTTCCCGGCGCCACGTGCGTTCTGCCTGTGCG
Organism: Gammaproteobacteria bacterium; assembly: GCA_043744805.1. Taxonomy (GTDB): domain Bacteria; phylum Pseudomonadota; class Gammaproteobacteria. The sequence goes on along the minus strand of JAYTTZ010000298.1, from coordinate 1,563 downwards.
CGGACGACAGCGTGCTCGGCACCATGTTCTACGTGATGGAAATGGTGGAAGGCCGGGTGTTCTGGGAAATGACCTTGCCCGGCATGGACACGGCAGGGCGCGCCGCCATCTACGATGGCATGGTGAGCGCGCTGGTCCAGCTGCAAAGCCTCGATTATCGCAAGATTGGCCTCGAAGACTTCGGCAAGCCGACGGACTACTTCGCCCGCCAGATCAACCGCTGGACCAAGAACTACGTAGCCTCGGAGACCGACAAGATCCCGCTGATGGATCGGCTCAATGCCTGGCTGCCGGCTAACGTACCGGTGGATGATTCCGTCTCCATCGTCCACGGCGACTACCGCATGGACAATATGATCTTCCACCCCACCGAGCCCCGCGTGGTGGCGGTGCTGGACTGGGAGCTTTCCACCATCGGGCATCCGTTTGGCGACTTCACCTACCACTTATTGCCGTGGCTGCTGCCGCAGTTGGGCGAGCGCGTGAGCAGCCTGGGTGGGCTTGATTTGGCGTCGTTGGGCATTCCTTCCATGGACGCCTACCTCCAGCGTTACTGCGCGCTGAACGGTCGCAGCGAGATCCCGCACCTCGACTACTACAACGCCTACACCCTGTGGCGCCTCGCGGCGATTTACCAGGGGATCATCAAGCGCGTACACGAAGGCACGGCCGCCAGCGAACACGCCGAGACCACCACCGAGCTCGTGCAGCAGTTGTCCGAGCTCGCCTGGGGCTACGCCCGCCGCGCCGGCGCCCTGGCCTGAGTCCCGAAGGAGCACACATCCGCATGCTGAATATCGAAAACCTGCGCTTCCCGCGCTATGAACTGCCCACCTCGCTGGCCCCGCTGCGGTCCGAGGTCCGCGCCTTCCTCGACGAGGAATTGAAGGCCTATTCACCGCTCATCCGCAGCAACACCTGGGACGGCTTCGACGGCAACTTCAGTCGCAAGCTCGGCGCGCGCGGCTGGCTCGGCATGACCCTGCCGGCCGAGTACGGCGGGCACGCACGCTCCGCGCTTGAACGCTACGTCATCGTGGAAGAAACGCTCGCCGCCGGCGCACCGGTCGGCTTCCACTGGATTGCCGACCGCCAGAGCGGCCCGGTGATCGCCCGCTACGGCACGGAAGCGCAGAAGCAGACGATCATTCCAGCCATCGCACGCGGCGAAATCTGCTTCTGCATTGGCATGAGCGAGCCCAACTCAGGCTCGGATCTCGCCTCAGTGCGCACCCGGGCAGAAAAGACGGCCGACGGCTGGCTGGTGAACGGCACCAAGATCTGGACCACCAATGCGCACCGCGCGGATTACATGATCGCCTTGCTGCGCACGGATTCGAGCCCGGATTCCAAGCATCGCGGGCTCTCGCAGTTCCTCATCGATCTGCGCACCACCAAGGGCATCACCCCGCGCCCCATCAAGGATCTCGCGGGTCGCAGCCACTTCAACGAAGTGTCCTTCGTGGACGCCCTCCTCCCCGCCGATGCGCTGCTCGGCAAGGAAGGCGAAGGCTGGAAGCAGGTCGTGGCCGAGCTGGCCTTCGAACGCAGTGGTCCGGAACG
>JAYTTZ010000297.1:0-14932 GCA_043744805.1 Gammaproteobacteria bacterium | reverse complement strand
CACCACCTACGACGGGCTGGAGATCGACCTCTAGCAGAGGCTTGGCCTGCTGGCGAAAAACGTCGCGAGCGAGCACCGCGGGTGCGCAAAATGCCGGGCGCCGTCGTTTTCCTCCAGGCTTCTAGCAGCCTGTCGGACTTGGGGCGTCGATAGCGAGAATTGGCCCCAGCCAGGACAGTTGGTGCCGGATTTGCAGGCCCATAGCCCGGCTATGGGGCAAAAAGACGGTGCCGAATGGACGGCTGCGGTCGGTTCGCAGCCGATGCTCCCCAAGTCCGACAGGCTGCTAGCGCTGGAAGACAGGCCCGAGCCCCTGCCGGCAGAGGCTGTCTCCACCACGCCCGGGAGCGCATGGGATGTCGAGCCCGTGGCGCCGGAGACGACCGCCCCAAGCAGCGCGCGACCCATGGCGGGCTGGAACCCGTTCGACCTCACCCTCGTGGTTTGCGTGCTGGCCGCGATGGGCCTTGGGGCTGCCTGCCTGCAAGGCCAGCAGTCGGCCGGCAACCTGCCCCCGCCACACCTGCCGGAACTGCCCCCGGCGCCCCGGCTGCCCTGGCCAGTGCCAGTGCCGCTGGCGATACCGGCTGCGGAACCCCTGGTGCCGCCGGGGCCCGGCGCGGCCGTACAGGCACCCGACACTCTGGCGGTCAAAGCCGCGCTGCGGCCTGCCGACGCGGCGCCCGCGGCCCCCGGCGAGTTCCACCTCGTGGTGGGGTTCCAGGGTGCGGGACATCCCTTGCTTGCCGCCAACGAGGCTTACGCCCGGGGCAATCTCCAGGAAGCCGGGCGACGCTATACCGCGCTTCGCGCCGCGCACCCGCGGGATCCGGCGCCGCTGCTGGGCCTCGCCGCCGTCGCCCGGCGGCAGGGCGACGTCAGCGCGGCCACGGCGTACTACCGCCAGGTGCTCGCACGCAGTCCCGGCAATCCCGATGCGCTGCTCGGCCTTGCCCTGGCGACCAACGGAGTGCCGTCAGCCGGAGAGGTGCCTGTGAGTGCCGGAGTCGGTGAAAGCGCCACGCGCCACCACGCCCGCGGCACGTTCCTGGCGCAAGCCGGCCAGTGGGCGCAAGCGCGCAGCCAATTCGCGGCGGCCGCGGCCCTGGCGCCACAGCTTGCCGATCACGCGCTGGCGCTGGCAGTCGCGTTCGATCGCCTCGGCCTGCGGGACTCGGCGAAGCTCGCTTATGTGCGGGCACTCAAGCTCGGCAGCAGCGACACGACGTTTCCCGCGGGGTCGGTCGCACGGCGCCTGGCCAGCCTGTCGGGAGGAGAGTGACGTGAGGCCAAGCGACCCGGCTGCCGTGTTGTTGCCCCCTGCGCCTGGGTCGCGCGTCCAAGGGGAGGCCCGGTCATGATCCCGCGCTTGCCGGTGGGTAAACCCGAACGCCTTGGCGAGCGCCTGCTGGCCGCCCACCGCCTGAACGACGACCAGTTGCGGATCGCGCTCGGCGAGCAGAAACGCCAGCCCGAGCCGCTGGGGCAGATCCTCCTGCGTCTCGGCTTCCTGAATGAACATGGCCTCCTCGAAACCCTTGGCGAAGCCCTGGCGATCGCGACAGTTGACCTCGGCACCCAGCGCCCGGAACCGTCGGCGCTGGCTCGCCTACCGGCCGAGTTTGCGCGCCGCCACCGGGTAATCCCGCTCCGCTTTGATCAGGACGCACGCCAGTTCACCCTGGCGATGATCGATCCGGCGGACGTCGTCGCGCTCGATCAGTGCCGCGCACTGCTGCCGGCGGGGGTCAGCGTGCGTCCCGTGCTGGCCAGTGCGGCAGGGCTCGAAGCGGCGCTGGAACAAGCCTATGGGGTGACGGGCTCGGTGTCCGAACTGCTGCGTGGCCTGAACCCAAGCTCGACGCGGGGTGCGGCAGGAGGTGGGGCCGCAAACCTGCCGGTGACGCGCCTGGTGGACGCCTTGCTGGCGGAGGCCGTCCGGCTTGGTGCCTCGGACATCCACTGCGAGCCGGAGGCGGGCGCGCTCTGCATCCGCCTTCGGATCGACGGCGTGCTGCGGCCCGCCCACACCCTGCACCGGGACTACTGGCCACCGCTTGCCGTGCGCCTGAAAGTGCTGGCCGGGCTCGACATCGCCGAATCCCAGGCGCCGCAAGACGGTCGCTTCAGCCTTGCCCTGGGCGGTCGCCCGCTCGATTTCCGCGTCTCGAGCTTGCCCACCAGCCACGGTGAGAACCTCGTGCTTCGGGTGCTCGACCGCCAGCGCGGCATCCTGCCGCTTGCAGCACTCGGGCTGGACGACGACAGCCTCGCCGCAGTCCACCAGATGCTGGCCAGCCCTTCTGGCCTGGTGCTGGTCTGCGGCCCAACGGGGGCGGGCAAGACCACCACGCTCTACAGCTTCATCAAGCACCTCGACAGCAGCGCGCTCAGCATCATGACCCTGGAGGATCCGGTGGAATATCCGCTCCCCGGCATCCGCCAGACCTCGCTCGGCGAAGCGCTGCGCATGGATTTCGCGAGCGGCGTGCGAGCCCTGTTGCGCCAGGATCCGGACGTCCTCCTCATCGGTGAAATCCGCGACGAGGACACCGCCGCGATGGCGCTCCGGGCGGCCATGACGGGGCACCAGGTGTTCTCGACCTTGCACGCCAACTCGGTCCTTGGCGCCATTCCTCGCCTCACCGATCTGGGCGTGCGCCCTAGCCTGCTGGCCGGCAGCCTCACGGGGCTCATCGCGCAGAGGCTGGTGCGAGCGCTGCGCCCGGAGTGCCGCACCTGGGGCGAACCAACGGCCGTGGAGCGCCGGCAATTGGGCCTCGCGCTGGACGCACCCGCCCACGTGCCGCGCGCAACGATCCGGGGTGTCGGCGGGCCGGCGGCCTACTCGGGACGGCTGGCCGTGATGGAAATCCTGCCCATCAACCGCGCACTGGAAGCCCTGCTCGCCGCAGGCGCATCCCGCCAAGCGCTGGAGGCCTGCGCCCTGGCGAACGGCTTCGTCCCGCTGGTGCGGCAAGCCCAGCGCCGGGTGCTGGCGGGCCTGACGACCCTGGACGAAGTAGCCCGCGTCATCGACTTCACGGGTAGGGAGGCCTGAGCCGTGCCGCACTATCGATTCCGGGCAGTGGACACGACGGGCGAGATTCGCAGCGGGGATCTCGAGGCACCGGGGCTCATCGAACTCGAACACCTGCTGGCCAGGCGGGGGCTTGAGCTCCTCAGTGCGCGGCGCGGTCGCCATGCCGGTCGGCGCGGGCTGCGCCTCACGCGTCCCGCCCTCATTGGATTCCTGGACCAACTGCAGCAGCTACTCGCGGCGGGCCTGCCCCTGCTCGACATCCTGGAAGATCTTGCCAGTGCGCCGGGTGCGGTCGCCGGGGTCGCCCGCGAGCTGGCGGAAGCCATTACCTCGGGTAGCGCGCTGTCGAGCGCGATGCGTCGCCAGCCACGGGTTTTCGAGCCGGTGCTGGCCAACCTGGTCGAGGCAGGCGAGCTGAGCGGGCGCCTGGGGGAACTGCTTAAGCACGCCGTCCAGGATCTGCGCTGGCAGGACGAGCAGGTGGCGCTGACCCGCCGCGTGCTGCTGTATCCAGCGATTGTCGGCGTCACCTTGGCGGGGGCGATTGGCTTCCTGCTGGCCTTCGTGGTGCCGCAACTCGCGGGCTTCCTGACGGGTATGGGACAGGCACTGCCGGTGCAGACTCGCGCGCTGCTCGCCTGCGCCAACGCCCTCAGGGTCCATGGACTCCTCCTGCTCACCACCATCCCCGCACTGCTGGCGCTCGCCACCCTCGCCCACCGGTGGAGCCATGCAGTGGCGCTCAAGACAGACTCGCTCGCGCTCCGCCTGCCGGTGCTGGGCCCGGTGCTCGCCAAACTCGCACTCTCGCGCCTGTGCAGTGTGATCGCGCTGCTCTATGGCGCCGGCATCACGGTACCGGAGGCGCTGGCCGGCGCGGCGTCCGTCACCCGCAACCGGGCGCTCCGTGCCGCGCTCGAAACCGCCCGGCGGGCGATTGACGCTGGCGAAAGCCTCAGCGCGAGCTTTGAAGCCACCGGGCTGTTTCCCCCGCTTCTCAAACGCATGCTGCGGGTGGGCGAGCAGACCGGGCGCCTCGATCTTGCCCTGGGCGACGTCGCCGCGAGCTTTGCCTGCGAGGCACGCGAAGCGGTCGCACGCCTGCAAATCCTGCTCATGCCCGCGCTGGTGGGGGTGCTGGGGCTGGTGGTGCTGTGGGTCGTGTGGGCTGTGTTCGGTCCCCTCTATGCGCTGCTCACGCAGCTGAAGGTCTGACCGATGGAATCCCGGATCCTGCTTCTCGGCGCGGGCGGCGCCAGCCTTTGCCAGCTGCAGGGTCGGCGCGTCGTGTCCATGACCTTGCTCGGCGCGGACGCGGCAGCGCCGGGGCGTTTCCTTGCGCAACTGCGCTCGGCGCCGAACCTGCCGACCACGCTCCTGCTCGATCTGGTGGAGGAGGAGTTCCGGCCCGATCGCTTGCCGCGGCTGCCTTACCGCGATCGCCGCGCCGTGCTGGAGCGGCGCCTGGCCGCCCAATTCCGGGACACCTCGCGGCGCCTGCAGGTGGCGGGCCCGTCCCGCCGTGACGTCCTCCATGCCGGCCTTGGACGTCCGGAACGCCTGTCACCCTGGCTCGCCGCCCTGGCGGACGCCGACGTTCCACTGCGCGGGATCCATTCCCTGCCGTTGGTCTGCACCGGGCTCCTGCGGCGGCTTGGCCTGCAGCGCGGCGCATGGCTGTTGCTGGGTCGCACCCAGGTAGGCGGGCTACGGCAAAGTTTCTTTCGCGACGGCAAGTTGCTGCTGAGCCGACTGGTCCCGCTCGCGCCCGGCTTCGACGCCGGTGAGGACGGCGCGCTCGGCGAGGAGCTTGACCAGATGCGGCGCTACCTCGCACGGCATGCGCTGGTGCCGCTCGAAACCCCGCTGCCGGTCGCGCTGCTGGCCGATCCCGCACTCATGCCCCTTGGCGAAGTGCTGGCGCGCGATCCCCGCATCAGGCCATTGCGCCTGTTCAACACGCTGGCGGTCGCCGGCGCGCTGGGTGTGCCCGATGCCTTGGCCGCAGCCGGGATGGATGCGCTTGCGGCAAGTCTGGTCGCGCATCGCCCGCCGGCCGCCCAGTACGCCACCGCGCTTGAACTGGCGCCGTTCCGGCGGGCCTTGCGCCGGACATGGGGGGCGCGCGCTGGCCTTGCAGGCCTTGCCGCTGCCGCGCTTGTCGGGGCGTCGCTTACTGCGCAGGGACTTGCCCTGGCCCGGCGCACCGACGTGCTGGCGGCGGAGACCGCACGCGATCGCCAAGCCTTGATTGAACTTGCCAGGACCCTGCCGCCGGCGCTGGTCGCGCCGGATCAGATGGCCCCGCTGTTGGCGCTGGCCAGTCACCTGGCGGCGGAAAAGGCCACGCCAGAGGCCTGGCTCAGCGGGCTGTCCCCCCACCTTGGGCACTTGGGCGGACTGCATTGGACCAGCCTCGACTGGCAGGCGCGCGACCCGGGTGCACCCGCCGGTACTCGCCAAGGGTCGGTGGCGGAATTGCGTGGCGAGGTGAAGGCTTTCAGCGGCGACTACCGATCTGCCCTGGCGCAGGTCGAAGCCCTGGCCACGGCCCTCGGCGCGGCGGCCGGCGTCGAGACGGTCACCGTGCTGGAATCCCCGCTCGACCCCGGGCCGGGCGGGGCACTCGTCGGACAGGCCGCGCCACTCGACGCACCGCCCGCACCGCGTTTTGCCCTTGCATTCCGTTGGGCCAAGGAGCTGGCGCCGGCTCAGGACGCAGGCAAGCTCTTCCACGACGACAACCGCGAAGCGGAGACCCGGGATGCGCGCTGATTGGCGGCATCCCCTGCTGGTACTGCCCGGCTGTGCGCTGTTGGCTCTGGCGCTGGTGCTCGAACCCTGGTGGTTCCAGCGCGCCCAGCACGCGCGCCACATCGAGTACCAACGCCTGGCCGCGGCGCTGGGCCAGGCGCGTCGAACCACCCTCGATGCGGGCGACACCATTGCCCGCCTGCAAGCGCCAGTGCTCGAACTTGCAGGACGCGGGGTGCTGGGAACCGACCCTTTCCTGCCGTGGCTCGAAGTGCTGCGTGACGCGGGCCAGCGCCTTGATCTGCCGACCCTCAGCTGGCGCCTCGATTCGCCGGGGCCCGCGCGCACGATTGCCGTGCCGACTGGCGCCGGCCTCGAGGTGTACGCGAGCCCGCTGACGCTTGAGGTCGATCTGCCACGCGCAGCGGCACTCCCGCCACTGCTGGCCTTGCTGACCGCACCACACAATGGACTCGTCACCGTGCGCAGCTGCCACCTGCAGGCGCTCGGGGCCGAGGGTTTACACGCCCGGTGCACGCTCGAGCGCTGGACGCTGACCGTGGTGGCACCGCCGGCATGAAGGCATATGCGTGCCGCCAGCAGGGTGTGGTGTTGTTGCTGCTCGCGCTCTGCCTCGCGCTACTCGGCAGCAGCGCCCTGCTGCTGGATGCAGGGCTCGGGCATGGCAAAGACGCCAAGCGGGGGGATGCGGTGGCAGCGGGCGCACTTGCCGCGGCCCGCGACGCGCTGCTGGGCTACGCCGCGGCCTACCCGGACCGTGCCGGGGTGAACAACCCGAATGCGGGTCCAGGCCTGCTGCCGTGCCCTGATACCCGCCTCGACGCCAACGACGTCGCTGGCCAGGCGGACTCACCCTGCGCGCTGTCCAGTGGCACCGAAACCGGACTCCTGCCGTGGCGCACGCTTGATCTGCCGGAGTTGCGCGACGGCGCGGGGGCGCCGATCTGGTATGCGCTCGCCAATGAGTACCGCAACAATCCGGCTGGCGTGGTGAACAGCGATGCGCCCGCGGCCTTGCGCCTTGACACGTGTCGTCCGGAATCACGCGCCCTGGCGGCGCTCCTCATCGCGCCGGGCCCTGCGTTGGTGGGCCAGCAGCGCAACCCCCGGCCCGCCAACGCGCGTTACCCCACGGGGGACTTCCTGGAAGGCGCCAACGCGAGCCGGGGCGACGGGTGTTTCGGCAGTGCCCTTGGCGCGGGCAGCAACGATCGGGTGCTGGTCATCGACCGCGCCACCTTGAACGCCGTCATGGAGCAGCGGGTGCTCGCCGACCTGCAGCGCGCTCTCCAGCGCTACTTTGCGGATCCCGATGGTGATGACGTCGCTGGTCGTGATCCCGAGTGTGTCGCCGCGGGCCTCGCGTCCGACTGCGATGACGCCTGGCCTTGGCCGGGTCCATGGGCTCCGCCTGCGGGTGCAAATTTTGTTGGCGTGCCCCGGACCACGGTTGGCCAGCTGCCGTTGCGGCGGGTGGGTGTCGGCTTTGCGGCCCCCTACGTGGCGGGCTGGTCGCTGGCAGGTGGCGAGCTCACCACCAGCGGTATCGCTCCGCCGGAAGCCAACTGTCTCCGCGAGACAACGCAAGCCTGTCTGGTTCAGCCCCGGGGTTTCAGGCTCCCTGCCGTGCTGTCCCGGCCGCCAGTCGCCTTGACGGGCCGCTGTGTGTGGCCCGGCGGGCCGGCACTCAACTGCGCGCAGACCTATCGAATTGCCGATCCCGGTGGCTCCGGCTTCGTGCTCCTGCGCAAGGAGATCGTGAACTTCGTTGGGCTCCCGCGCAGGCTGCTGCCGCCGGACGCTGGGCGCCCGCGCCGCGAATCCACCAGCCTCGGTGCCGTGCGAATGCCGGCTGCCAGCAGTGTCACCCTCAGCATGGCCGACAGCCTGCTGAGCCCCTCGGGCCTGATCGAAGGCCTGGGGGAGACGACGCTCGTCCTGGTGGCGGGCGCCCTGGTGGCGCACTTTGAGCTGGCCGAAGTGCCGTTGGATCTAGAAGTGGACGACGACGGGAAAATCGATCCGGGCCGGCGTCGCTCTCCCGGCGAACTGCCCGCGTGGTTCACCGCCAACCGGTGGCAGGATTTTGCGCTGTTCGCCTTTGCCGACAGCCAGGGCGCGGGACTGGTCCGGGCCGCCTGCGTCGCTGCCGGGGATTGCCTGCGGATCTCGCGCGCCGACCCGGCAGGCCGGGCGCTGCCCGTCGGACAGGTTGGCGCCGTGGTGCTGCTCGCCGGCGCCGCGCTGGTGGGCCAGCAGCGCAGCAGCGGTGGCATCGACGCGTGGTTCGAGCGCGAGAACGCGAGCCTCGGCCAGCAATTCCGCGAACAGCCGCCGCTCGGGACCTTCAACGACCGCCTGCGACGGTTGGACCTTGATGACTGAGCGAACGCGTGCGCCCTGTAACCAGGGCTTTACCTTGCTGGAACTGGCTATCGTGATACTGGTGCTGGGGCTGGTCCTCGCCGGCGGGATCGCTCCGTTGCAGACCCAGATAGAGGCACGCGATCGCAGCCTGACGTTCGACCGCCTCGCCCTGATTCGCGACGCGCTGCTCGGGTTTGCCGCCGCCAACGGACGCCTGCCCTGCCCGGATCAGGGCGGCGACGGACGCGCCGACCCAGCCTTCGACCCGGCCCTTCCCGCCAGCGCGAACTGCAGCGCGCAGACCGGCTTCCTGCCCTGGTCCGAACTGGGCGTGGACGGACTGGACGCCTGGGGCAATCGCTACGGCTATCGGGTGGGCGCGCCGCGCTTCACCCGTCCCGAAACCGATGGGCTATGCAACGGCAACAGCACAGGAGAATTCGATCTCTGCGCCCGGGGCCAGATCAGCATCCGGGGGCGTGGGGACAACCCGCAGACGACCGGCCAGGTTGAAGGCAAGACCGACCTCGTGCTCGCCGACGACGTGCCGGCGCTGATCTGGTCCGCCGGTCACAACGGCTCGGGCGCCAGTGGCGCCGACGGACGAGCGCGCCCGGCGCCCCTCGGCGCGGATGAACTCGACAACACCGACGGCGACGACAGTTTCCACTTTCGCACCCCCACCCGCGGGGAGGCAGGCTGCAGCGACAGCGCCACCGAAGCGCAGGCGCTGTGCGAATTCGACGATCTCGCCGTGTGGCTGCCGCTTGGGCTCCTGCAGGAGCGAATGATCACCGCCCAGCGCCTGCCCTGAGCGCAGGTCCCAGCATCATCCAACCCACCCAAGGAGAGAGTGACCATGACCTATAGGAACCGGAAAATTTCAAAAAAGCAGGCGTGGGCGCGCCAACGGGGCTTCACCTTGGTCGAAATCGCCATCGTGCTCGTCATCGTCGGGTTGCTGCTCGGCGGCGTGCTGAAAGGACAGGAGCTCATCACCAGCGCACGGGTGCGCAACCTCGCTGATCAGGCCACCAGCATCCAGGCCGCCTACCACGGCTTCATTGATCGCTATCGCCAGACCCCGGGTGATTGGCCGGCGAACCTCGCGGCGCAGGCCATTCCGGGCGTGGCCACGGGCGGTAACGGTAACGGTCGACTCGATGCGGCCGGTGGCGGGGCCTGGGAGGAGCCGCTCGCCGCCTGGGAACACCTGGCGCGCAGCGGCTTCCTGCAAGGCAGCTACGTGGGGGGCAACACCGCGCCGCAGGCCTCGGAAACCAATCGCGCGCCGCGCAATGCCTTCAACGGATTCATGCTGATGACCCGTTCGGCTGATTACGCCGACGGCGGGACGGCAGTGGAGCGCCAGTTGTTGGTGCTGGGGCGGGGGATCCCGGTGAACGTGCTGCGCGAACTCGACGTGAAGCTGGACGACGGCCTGCCCACGTCCGGTGTGCTTCGCCACGCAGCGAGCAGCGGCGCGGCACTGGGTGACGCGGCCCAGTCGTCCCGGGATTGCGTGGACGAGGCGACGCAGCCGCCAGTCTGGAACATTGCTGCCAACCCGCAGGACTGCAACGCCGTGCTCCTGTACTAGGATCCAGCCGGTCATACCCGGGTGGGCGCAGCGCACGCTGTGTCCACCCGCTGCTAAAGGAACAGGAACAGACCGCCGCTACGCCAGTTCAATCAGGATGGAATTGCCATGATCGAACTGCACACGAAAATCGCAAACCTGCTGCTCGACTCGATCTCCGAAGGCCTGGCCCTGGTGGATGACGGCGGCGTGGTGGCCTGGGCTAATGCGGCCTTTTGCGCCCGCGTCGGATATTCGCCCGAGAACACCTGCGGGCACTCGCTCGACGAACTCGACCCGACCGGTCGCAATACCGAAGGCAAGTCCATCAAATCTATTGCGGCCATGGGCGTCGAAGCCAGGCTGCTCCGCCTGCCGGCCAGCAATGAACGCATCGACACCTCCCTGATGGGCGTCATTCCGAAGGCCAACGCCTTGCAGCGCATGGACGTTGAAGTCTCACGCAGCCGTCGTTACGGGAATCCCCTGTCCTGCATGCTGCTTACGGTGCAGGACGATGCCAGCAGCGCCGATCTGGCGGCACTGGCGCGGTTCTTGCGCGAACAATTGCGTTGGGTAGACGTCACTGCATGGTGGGATAGCACGACGCTGCTTGCGTTGCTCCCGGAAACCACCCAGCAGGCAGCCCATGAACTCGGTCGAAAACTCGAAGATCAGGCAGCGGTGACGGTGCCCGGGCTCAAGTTCCAGTGGGGCACCGGCAGCTGGCAGCGCGGGGACGATGGACTCGCCCTGGTCGTCAAAGCTCGTCGCGGCGCGATGGCCGACGACGACCGCCTTACGGCGTAGGGGGCTCGATGATTTCGAAATCGTGGGTAATGACGGCGGTTTTCCCCAGCATTATTGACGCCGAGCAGTATTTCTCGGCGGAGAGTTTGACGGCCCGTTCCACTTGCGCAGGCTTGAGCCCGGTTCCGCTCACGATGAAATGGACATGAATGCGGGAAAAGACCTTGGGCACCTCGTCGGCGCGTTCGGCGCTGAGCTCGACGCGGCAGTCGCTTACCGGTTGGCGAGCTTTCTGCAGGATGGTGATCACGTCAAAGGCGGTGCAGCCGCCCATGCCCACGAGCACCATTTCCATGGGCCGCATGCCGCTGTTGCGGCCACCGGCATCCGGCGGACCATCCATGACCACGGCGTGGCCACTTTCGGATTCACCAACGAACGACACGCCGTCCAACCATTTGATCGAAGCTTTCATCACGACTTTACCTGTTTGAACGGGGGCGCAGAATGAACGAACCTACACTTTACCCGGCCGGGGGCCCGGTCACGAAACCGTTCAGTTCCTATCGGGTCGTAATCCCGGGCAAACCTCGCCAAGGAGAAGAAAAAATGGTCCTAGCACCGCTACCGATGCAGGCTGCCAGCATTGCCGTGAGTAACTTCCTGTCGCATTGCCAGCGCCGGACCTTCACCCCCAAGAGCGTCATCATCCGCCAGGGAGATCCTTCCAAGGAGCTCTACTACGTGGTGAAAGGATCGGTCACCGTCCTGCTGGAAGAAGAGGACGGCCGCGACCTCGTGCTGGCCTACCTGAATCCGGGTGACTTCTTCGGCGAGATCGGCCTTTTCAACGAGTCCCTCAGCCGCAGTGCGATGGTGCGGGCAAGGACGAGTTGCGAGATTGCGCATATTCCCTACGACAAGGTGCGTGCCCTGCCCACCGTGTTCCCTGAATTGCTCTTCGCGATTGCCAGCCAGCTGGCGAACCGCCTGCGGCGCATGAACCTCAAGGTCGGCAGCCTGGCCTTCATGGACGTGTCCGGTCGCGTCGCCCGCACGCTGCTCGACCTGTGTCGCGAGCCCGATGCCATGACCCATCCGGACGGCATGCAGATTCGCGTGACCCGCCAGGAGCTCGGTCGCATCGTCGGCTGCTCGCGTGAAATGGCGGGACGCGTGCTGAAAGCCCTGGAAGAGCAGAACCTCGTCTCGGTCACGGGTAAAACCATCGTGGTTTACGGCGTCCGCTGAAGCCGGCGGCGCACTATTGCCTTGACAGGCAAGGAAGCAGCCAAGACAATCCCGCGCCTCTATTCAACAGGCCGGTATGGCCGCTTCCGGCAATTCGGAAGCACCGTCGGACGCTCAGCCCGACGACTCCAAATACCGCCTGAGTCGGCCAGTCCACCTCTACCCCGCGAGGCCTGACGACGCTACTTCTCGACAGGTCGGCTACGTAGCTCAGCTGGTTAGAGCGCGGCACTCATAATGCTGAGGTCGGTGGTTCGAGCCCACCCGTAGCCACCAATTTCCTCCCTGATTTCAAAGAGAAATCAAGATCTTGCTCCGGCCGTGCGCTTGCGCAGCACAACCAGTGCGGGACTTATCGACGCAGACCCTGTTCGCCGCTTCTATCAGCTCTTCGAGCTCAGGCTCCGAGTAGTGCGTGGTGATGTCCCGGACTGGTGCGATCTGAAAGCCAAGCGCAGAAACCCCGGAACCAGCGCCGACCTCACCGTCGCGAGTCTGACCAAGCCGAACACCGTGATGTTCAACAAGGTGACCATGAAGGGTTCCAAGCAAGCCGTGGCGCGAGTGGACGAACAGGCCCCTTCGCCGCCCAGTTCGTGTTAAGTTCTACCATACTGACCATATCGGTCATGGGAGCTTGCCGTGATCACCGAAGCCACCGCCGTCACTTTGCGCCAGAACCTGGGCGACATGCTCAACCGCGTGCAGTACCGCCGCGACAGCATCGTGATCACGAAGGATGGCAAGCCGGTGGCAGCGTTGGTGGACGCGGCCCTGTTCGAGCGAATCCGGCGCATGCAGGACCGGTTCGACGCGCTGTCCGCCCGTATTGCAAAGGCCTACGAGGGTGTCCCTGAAGAAGTCGGGTTGGCCGAGATCGATGCGGCCGTATCGGCCGTGCGGCAGGAACTGAAGGCCGAGGCTGCTGCTGCCGGCAAGGCCCGGCCTGCGAAGCGTGCCGGGCCGGTAAGCGGCTCCGCTAAGTCGCCCCCCGTCGCCACTGGAAAATCCGGCGCAACCCGCAAACGCGCTCGCTGACCCGCCATGCGGGTAGTGCTGGACACCAACGTCATTGTGGCCGGCATGGCCTATCCGTCGGGGCCACCCGGCCGCATCGTGGCCGCGTGGAACAGCGGCGCACTGGACGTGGTGCTGTCACCCTGGATCCTGGCCGAGTGCGAGCGCGTGTTGCCAAGGCTGCAGCCATTCATGGCCTTGTCGGCTGATGACATCCGCGACCTCGTCGAGCGCCTCGCCTTCAGTGCGGACATCGTCAGGCCCGATCTTCTCGCCCTGTCGAGTGCTGCTGAGGCGGGTGTGCGCGATGTATTGGACGAACCCGTCCTGGCTGCCCTGCTGGCATCTGGCGCTGAAGTGCTGGTCACCGGTGACAAGGACCTGCTCGCGCTGGCCGACCGATACCCCATCCTGACGCCGGCCGAATTCTGTACCCGCCACGCGCCATGACGCTGCACCGCGAGATCCATTTCGAAGGCGAGATCTGCGCCGACCTGACCGCCGCCAGCTGGTTCCATGCCGAAGGTGATGCTGGCAGCTACGACCGGGCACGGGCACTCTTCCCGGCCGATGTGCCGTCCTGGGTGCAAGCCACCCTGCCCGCCGCCTGGGCCACCCTGAGCAAGAGCCACTGGTCGAGCAAGCGGGGTTTGGCATCCATGCCGCAGGGCTCCCGGAAGTTTGACGACAATTCCTTTACCGTAGTCTAGACAAGACAAGAACCTGCCAGCCGGTCAATCCCGTTATACGGCAGATCTGCGGCGATTAATCACGCCGTTTTGGCCGTATAGATAGAATTGAGCGGCACAAAGATATGGAGACCACATGCGTAACTTGATCCTGTTGTTAGCGCTGCTCCCCTCCACCGCATTCGCGCAATCCCTTCAGGACAATCTATTTCAACGGGCGCTGGAGGGAACCAAGTGCGAGCAAGTGCCGAACAACGGCCGATACTGCACATACGAGTTCGGCTCCACTCTTGAAGTCGGCATCAAGGACGTCGGCGGCACCGACACAGTGGTGGGCTTTCACAATTCCAATATAAAAAACGAGTTGTATGCTGTGCTGTACTTCGGGTGTGTAGTCGTCGTTCCGGGAAAGGCGCACCCGATGAACTACGACATAAACTATGGCGTGCATATCTCGCCCAAGACTGGGCTCGTCTACCAAACCTCAGCAGAATGTCGGAAATCACTGAAGTAAGTGCTGCCCAACAAGCGCTTCCAGTGGACGGTCCTCGCGCTGCGCGCTCGGCCGCTGAATCGCGGCGTTAGAGCGCTGTGTTTAGCACCGTGCCGGGCCACTCGGTCGTAATTGAGGTCCCGGACGCATGGCTAGCTACTGCGAGAGTGGAGGGCTTCGCTCCCTCGTCTATGTGTTTTCATTTCGTGCCAAACGAGGAATGGCCTGTATCCCAACTGTCGTTCGCCGAGATCGATCCGCCAGTTCGAAACACTGGAGTCGTAGGCCTGGACTGCGACCGTTCTCAATCCATACTCAACGCATTCCGGACGAATTGTCCGCTTCCTGCAATTGAAGTCGACATGCCACCGGGCGTCGGGACTAGATACCGGGTCCGGGACGGATTCCACCGGTACTACTTGGCTGCTGCCATGGGTTACATAGCACTCCCTGTTTCAATTCGCCCGTACTTCAATATATACAGCTGCTAACCCGCACGGTGGAGCATCGGCTTAGTCGCCGAGTGCGTGGGCATCGCAGAAGCTAAGCTGATCAACAGCTTTGTCTAAATTTCAGGCCACAAATGCTACGCCTAACCAGCCGTTGGAGCGGACGCCACCGTGCTGCGCACTCTGGCGCCGCCCATCGGCGCGTCAGGCGGCACGAATGACGCGCTACGCCGACCCCGAAACCCTCATTGAGGGACCGATGAGTCCCGCATGTATTGCAGCACAGGTGGTGCCGGATGGGCCTGGCTACTATGCGATTTATGTCGACTCGACGGCTTCGCTTCCATAACTCGAGCTCGCGATCGATTCAGCGCCAGAACTTCGTAAGCGCTCCATCAACCCCGTCATTGCCAACAGGTCGGCAGTTGGGCTAAGCCCAGGGTAGCAGCGCCTCGATGTCCTCAACCGTCGTCGCCCTCGGCAAGTCAGTGAACACGCGTCGCAGGTAGGCATAAGGCT
>JAYTTZ010000296.1:0-3840 GCA_043744805.1 Gammaproteobacteria bacterium | reverse complement strand
GCCCGCCGCGCACGGCGGCAAGGCCAGGGCTGCGCGCGATGCGGCTGCCCAGGGTCTCGCCGTCCAGCCAACGCATGATGAAGCCTTCGCCAAGGCCGTCGCCCGGCCTGAGTTCAGCGACGATTTCCGCCACCGGCACGCCGGCTGCGCGCGCGGCCCGGATGACCTGCGCTTCGGCGCGCGGCCCGATCTGTTCCACCTCACCGCTCGGCGCCGCGCCACCCGGCGTGCGGCGGAAGGCCAGAAAGCAGCGGCCCTGCGTGGTCTCGATGTCCAGCCGGTAGGTTTCCTGGCTGGCGCCGCCGGACAGGCGGCTGACCTCGAGCAGCGCGAGGAAACCCGGGAAGTCACGCCGGAGCGCGCCGGCGAGGGCGTCGTGGAATCCTGCTGGCACCATCGGACTCAGTCCACGTGCACGCCCTTCGGCGCGCGTTGGGACATGAAGCCAAAGAGATAGCCCGCGACCCGGCGCATCTGGATTTCCTCCGCGCCTTCGGTGATGCGGTAGCGGCGGTGGTGGCGGTAGATGTGCTCGAAGGGCTTGTGGCGCGAATAGCCCATGCCGCCGTGGACCTGCATCGCCCGGTCAGCGGCTTCGCAGCACAGGCGGTTGCCCCAGTAGTTACACATCGAGACTTTGTCGGAGACCGAGAACGCGCCGTCACGATCCATCAGCCAGGCTGTCTTGTGGATGAGCGCGCGGAGCATCTCGCACTGGGTCTGGAGTTCGACCAGCGGGAACTGGATGCCCTGGTTGGACGCCAGCGGCTTACCGAACGGCTTGCGCACCTTGGCGTAGGCGACCGACTCGTCCACGCAGAACTGGGCGGCGCCCAGGCTGGAGGCGGCCTGGCGGATGCGGTTCTCGTTGAAGAAGTGCTGCACCACCTGCAGGCCGCGCCCCACCTTGCCGAACACCGCGCTGCCCGGCACGCAGACGTCCTTGAAGACGACGTGGCCGTGATCGGTCGGCATATTGAAGGTCCACAGCATCTCGCGCACTTCGAAGCCCGGTGAATTCGTGGGGACGAGGAACGCAGTGATGCCTTCGCCGTCGCCGGCCTTGCCCGAGGTGCGCGCGAAGATGAGGTCGTGGGTAGCGGTGTGGATGCCGGTGTTCCAGGTCTTCTCGCCGTTCAGGCGCCAGCCCTCGCCCTCGGCCACGGCAATGCTCTCCATGTGCGTGGCATCCGAACCATGCGCCGGCTCGGTGATGCCGAAGGCGAACATCTGCGTGCCGCTCGCCAGCGGCTCCACCCATTCGGCCTTCTGCTGGTCGCTGCCGTAGTGGAGCATCAGCAGGAGCGAGATGTTGTTGCCGACGATCGCGTGTTCGTTCTGCAGGTCGCAGTGCAGGCCAAGGCCCTTGCTGGTGAGGTGCTCGCGAATCACCGCCATGCCGAGGTTATTGCCGTCGCGTCCGCCGAACTCGCGCGGGAACGGATAGCGGAAGTGCCCGGCGTGGTCGGCGCGGCGCTTGGCTTCCGCCAGCAGGGCTTCCCAGTCTTGGCGCGGCAGGCCACCGTTGTCCCAGTCGGTGCGCGCGTGTTCGCGACGGTGATCGAAGAAGCGGATGTTGTCGTCCTGCTGCTCCAGCGGCTTGATTTCCCGGGCGATGAAGTCGTCCAGTTCAAGCAGGTAGGCGGCCAGATCCGCTGGAAGGTCGAAATCCATTGTTGGGCTCCCCGTGTTCGTGGTGCGCGCAGTGTAAACGGCGCGTGGAGCAGGCGCTGCGGATTGAATCGTTGGGTTCACCTGAGGGGCGCGTGGGCAAGGCGCCGCAGGGTGTCGTGCAAACCGTTGCCCTCGCGCCCGTCAGCGCACAACTTGAGGCGCGGTTCCGTGGATGAAGGTCGCCCTCCATCCGGAGGCGATCACCGTTTGGAGATTCCGCCGCGCCCCTCGCCTGACTAAACTCCCACCCTCACCCCGGACTCACCCAGATCCCATGGCCAGGAAGGAAAAGCACGTCAGCGAAACCCCCGCCACGCAGTGGCTGCGCGGCAAGGGCGTGGTGTTCACCGAACACGTCTACGACTACCTCGACCATGGCGGCACCGCCGAATCCGCACGCCAGCTCGGCGTCAACGAACATGCGGTGGTGAAGACCCTGGTGATGCAGGACGAACGCGGGCAGCCGCTCATCATCCTCATGCACGGCGACCGGCAGGTGAGCACCAGGAACCTGGCGCGGGCCATCGGGATCAAGTCCGTGGAACCCTGCAAGCCAGAAGTCGCGCAGCGGCACAGCGGTTACCTGGTGGGCGGCACGTCGCCTTTCGGCCTGCGCAAAGCGATGCCGGTGTACGTGGAGGCAAGCGTGCTGGCATTGCCGGGGATTTACATCAACGGCGGGCGGCGCGGCTTCCTGGTGGGCATTGCGCCCGGTGTCCTGCTGGAGACGCTGGGCGCCAGGCCGGTGGCCTGCGCGCTGTAAACGGCGCTATGAGGGCGGCTACACTCCGGCAGGTTCCACCGAGGACGCGCCATGTACGCCACGCCGACCGCCACCATCGATCCCCAGCGTCCCGCCTTCATCATGGCCAGCACCGGCCAGGTGGTGAGCTATGGCGAACTGGACGCCCGCTCCAACCGCATGGCGCACCTGCTGCGCGCCCACGGCCTTGGGCGGCTTGGCCACTACGCCATCTTCATGGAGAACAACGACCGCTACCTCGAGGCCTGCGCCGGCGGCGCTCGTGCTGGCCTGTACTACACCTGCATCAATTCCTACCTGAAGGCCGAGGAACTCGCCTACCTGCTGGACAACAGTGAGTCGACCTTGCTGGTGACTTCGGTCTCCCTGCTGGCGCTTGCGCTGGAGGCGCTGAAGGACGCACCGCGCGTCACGCGCTGCCTGGTCGTGGGCGACGGCGGTGCGCCGCGCCAGCACGGCCACGTGCGGGTGGAAGATTTCGCGCAAGCCGTTGCGGCCTATCCCGCCACGCCCATCGCGGACGAATACCTCGGCATCGCGATGCTCTATTCCTCCGGGACGACGGGCCGACCCAAGGGCATCATCCACCCGCTGCCGCCCAACCGCCCCGCTAAAGCCTTGCCGGTGATGGACTTCCTGCTCGGCCTGTGGCGCTACCGCGATCGCATGGTCTACCTCTCGCCAGCCCCCCTCTACCACGCCGCGCCCCAACTGGCCGTGGGCTTGAGCCTGCGCAGCGGCGGCACCGTCGTGGTGATGGAGCATTTTGATCCGGAGGCGTACCTCGCGCTGGTGGAACGCTATCGCGTCACGCACTCGCAACTCGTGCCCACCATGTTCAGCCGCATGCTGAAGCTGCCGGAAGCAGCGCGCCGCCGGCATGATCTCTCCTCACTGGAATTCACGGTGCATGCCGCCGCGCCCTGCCCGCCGCAAGTGAAGCGGCAGATGATCGACTGGTGGGGTCCCATCGTGCACGAGTACTACGGCGCCACCGAAGGGCTCGGCTTCACGGCGGTTGATTCGCACGAGTGGCTCGCCCATCCCGGCACCGTGGGCCGCGTGCTGATGGGCGACCTGCATATCCTCGATGAAACCCTCCAGCCCGTGCCCACGGGCACCACCGGCCAGGTGTGGTTCAAGACCGCCTCGCCTTTCGAGTATTTCAACGATCTGGAAAAAACCCGCGCAGCACAGTCCCCGGATGGCAGCATGAGCACGGTGGGCGACGTCGGCCACGTGGACGACGAGGGTTACCTGTACCTCACCGATCGCGCGAGTTTCATGATCATTTCCGGCGGCGTGAACCTCTATCCGCAGGAATGCGAGAACCTGCTCATCAGCCACCCCAAGGTGGCCGACGCGGCGGTATTCGGCGTGCCCAACGAGGATCTGGGCGAGGC
>JAYTTZ010000295.1:0-3879 GCA_043744805.1 Gammaproteobacteria bacterium | reverse complement strand
AGGCCCATAGCCCGGCTATGGGGCAAAAAGACGGTGCCGAATGGACGGCTGCGATCGGTTCGCAGCCGACGCTCCCCAAGTCCGACAGGCTGCTAGGGCCCCGGTCAAAAATAATCATGGCCGCTGGACTATCGTCCGCATGGGCGCTCCCTGCGCCTTACGGTCAGGACGAACGACGGCACTTTGCCGCGTGGCTATTTAGCGCTTACCGCTCTAGCATTTCGCCCATGCGATTCCTGTCGTCCGCTCTGTTGCTCCTGCTGTCGGTCAACGAGGCGCTGGCGTTCGATTACATCCGCTACCAGGCGCCGGCAACGTTCGAGCCCCCCATTGTGTCGCGTTCCGCGTTGGGCGCCACCTATGACTACCGCCCGCGCGATCGGCTTGCAGGCACCACGCTCCAGATTACGGTGGCAAGGGTGCCGCCCGGTCTCAGCGGTACGCAAGACGCCTCGCCCGCCGGCTGCGTGACGATGTTCGTACAGGCGCTCCGCCAGCAGGTGCCGGATTTGTTCGCGCTAGCGTCACCCTCGACGCTGCGCGCCGGTCCGCTTGATTTCGCGCAATGGCGCTGGACCCGCCGGCGCGGCGCCGAGATCAGCACTGGCGTGCTGGCCTGCACGCTCTACAAGCAGCATTTCGTGGCCATCAACTTCAGCGCGCCCAGCAAAGGTTCGCCCAGGGCGCTCAATGATCTCCGCCGCTCACTCGCGGCACTTGAGCTTAATTTCTGACCGTCCCGCGTGGCGTCGCAAGACGAGGCAAACACTGATGAACCGTAACTACCGATATTTCGACCTGCTGATGTCAGGCTTCGTCGCGGTACTCCTGTGCTCCAACCTGATTGGACCTGCCAAGGTCTGTGAACTCACGCTGCCGGTGGTGGGTGCAAGCCTCGCCTTCGGCGCGGGCAACATCTTCTTCCCCATCAGCTACATCTTTGGCGACGTCCTCACCGAGGTGTACGGCTACGCGCACGCACGACGGGTCATCTGGGCAGGTTTCGGGGCGATGATCTTTGCTTCAATCATGTCGGCCGTCGTGGTGGGCTTGCCGCCCAGCGACACCGAATCCTTCAACACCGTGCTGCAGCCGGCGCTTGAAGTGGTCTTCGGCGGGACCTGGCGCATTGTCTGCGCTTCGATGCTTGCCTTCTGGGTGGGGGACTTCGTCAATTCCTACGTGCTGGCGCGCCTGAAGGTCATGACCGATGGCCGCTGGCTGTGGACGCGCACCATCGGATCGACGGTCGTCGGCCAGGCGGTCGATAGCCTCGTGTTCTATCCGTTCGCGTTCTTCGGCATCTGGGAGACTGATACGCTGCTGAAGGTGCTGGCCTTCAACTGGGTGTTCAAGATTGGCGTCGAAGTGCTGATGACGCCGGTCACCTATGCGGCGGTTGGCTGGCTCAAGCGCCACGAAGGCGAAGATTATTACGACCGCGACACGGACTTCACGCCGTTCTCGTTGAAACCCTGAAGTTCAGCCGCGGACGCGGTCCGCGTGCGCCATGCCGAAGCGAACGACCTGTTCGGCTTCCATCGGGGCGGGCAGCATGAAGCGCTGGCCCGGGCGTGCAAGCGTGAGGCCGGCACGTTCAATCTCGAGGCCCGCTGCCACCGACTCATAGTGGTAGGCCACCAGCCGCAGGCGTAGTGACGCCGGATATTCCAGCAGCACGTCGCTGAGCCCGGCGTGCGCGGGCGAGGAATGGAGCCCGCAATCGTGGAAGACAATTTCGCCATTGGCCGCGTGGAGATCGACGAGTTCGGGGATTGGCCGGGTGTCGCTGCTGTAGAAGAACGCGCCGCCCAGGGCCAGGCCAAAAGCCGCGCGATAGCCGCTGTGCCGCACGGGGAAGACGCTGAACAAGAGGCCTTCGTGCCAGAACCAGTCACCCACGACGACAAGCCGGAAGGCGTCCCAGAAATTCGCGCCGCCTTCGCTGAGGATGAAAGGCGAGTTGGCGAGCTTGGCGTGTAGCGCGGCGACCAGATCGGCTGGCACGAACAAACTGGTTTGCCCGCGCCGCGTGAAGTAGGCGCGATAGAACAACTGCTCGATGCCGCCGATGTGATCGAGATGGAGGTGCGTCACGAAGACTGCAGGCGGCAACTCGGCAGCGTAGTGGTCGCGAAAGTCATCGAGGGTGCGGGGCCCGCAGTCGATCAGAAGCGACGGCTGGCCGCCGAGTTCGAGGACCGCAGAGGCACTGCCAAGTTCGGACGCCCGGGCATTGCCCACGCCGAGGAAGCGCAGCGCAAGCTCAGGCGGGGCCGGGATCTTCTCGTCCATCTGCATTGACCGGATCAGAGCGGGGTGAGGCGGCATTATGCACCCCACGCCAGGCGAGCAGCAGCATGCCGGCAATCGTCACCGAGCCAAACAGGGCAAGCTGGATGACCGTGGCCGCAGCGAGTCCAAGGGCTGGGGATTCGCCCAGTGCCGGCATCACCGCGGCAAACACCCACTGGTAGCTGCCGAGGTAAGCGGGCGCCGTCGGCACCAGGGTGCTCAGCGAGGCCGCGCCCATGCTGAGCATGGCGGCGCCCATCGAAAGCCGGGCCCCAAAGGCAAGGAACACCCACCACACGGCGAGTGTCTCATGCCCCAGACTCCGAGCGTGAGCCCGAGCAAGGGGGGCAAGGTGCGTCGCTGCGCGGTTGCCAGGCCGCGTTGCAGGTTGGAGAGGACGCGGGAAACGAGCGTCGGCAAGGCGAAGCGGTCGTGCCAGTAGCGCCAGAACCCATAAACCGCGGCCATCACGACACCCACGACGGCGGCGCCCTGCCCCAGCAACTTGCCGAGCGGCAGCACGAGGGCCACGTCGGTACCCCGTGCGTAGAGCAGCAGCCCAAGGCCGAGGCAACCCACGATCGCCGCAAGGTCGAGCAGTCGCTCCACCACGATGGAGCCCAGGACGGTGGAGCGCGACAGCCCAAGGCGGCGCTTCGCGAGATCAGCACGGAAGAATTCGCCCAGGCGCGCCGGCAGCAGGTTGTTCATGGCGTAGCCGCAGACCAGGATCTCCGCCACCATTTTGGTACCGACTGGCTGCACGGCCTGCAGCAACAGGCGCCACCGGATAACCCGCAGTGCAAGTGCCACCCAATAGCAGGCCACCGCAACGGTGATTGCCGTGAGATCGGCGGCGCGCAGCGTCCGGGCCACGACGCCAAGTTCGGTTCGACCGAAGGCCAGCCACAGAAACCCCAGCCCGAGGGCGGTGCCCGCAAGGCCGATCAGCGCGCGACGCAGCCCGACCCCCGGCGTCCAGCGACTCACGGGAAACGGTATTTCAGCAGGTACCAGAGGGCTTTCACGCCGTCCTTCCAGTTGATCTTCTTACCCTCGTCGTACGTGCGGCCGTAATAGCTGATGCCCATCTCGTAGATTCGCCAGCGCCGCGCCAGCGCGATCTGGGCGCTGATCTGCACTTCGAAGCCGAAGTCGTTCGCCGTGATGCGCAGGCTGTCGCGCACCTCGCGGGTGAACATCTTGGAGCAGACCTCGATGTCGGAGAGCGTCTGGTTGTAGAGCGTGTTGAACAGGAAGGAAATGAGCCTGTTGGCCATGTAATGGTGGAAGTTCAGCGCGCGATGCGGCTGGCCATAGAAGCGCGAGCCGTAGACCACGTCAGCCACTTTGCGGGTGGCGATGAGGTTGAGCATCATCGCCCAGTCTTCCGGGTCGTATTCGAGATCGGCATCCTGGATCACGATGACCTCACCCGTGGCGGCCGCGAGCCCTGTCTGCAGCGCCCCACCCTTGCCACGGTTCCGGGCGTGGTAGAGGACGCGCAGCTTGACCGCGCGTGCCGGTCCAGGCACCAGGCCGAGCGCGCCGTCCGGTGAAAGCGCCACCGCGCAATGTTCGCCC
>JAYTTZ010000294.1:0-3980 GCA_043744805.1 Gammaproteobacteria bacterium | reverse complement strand
CCCAGTCATTGGACAGGAGAGCCCCCATGCCCGGACGTGTACAGGACAAGGTCGCCATCATCACGGGTGCAGGCACTGGCATCGGCCGCGCCTGCTTCTCGTTGTTCGCGCGGGAAGGTGCGACGGTTATTGGTGTGTCGCGGACCCAGTCGAACCTCGACGCCGCGCTCGCCGAAGTGCGCGCGGAAACCCCGGGCGCCAGGGCCATGGTGATGGCCCGCGATCTGGCGCAGCCAGAATCGGCGGATGACATCGTCGCCGCGACCGTGGCCGCCTATGGTCGGGTGGACATCCTCGTGCATTCGGCCAGCGTCGGCTGGAGCTGGCAAGAGCAGAGCCCCGGCGCGATGGACCCGCTGGCCACCACCACGCCGGAGAAATGGCGTGAGGTCATCGGCTTCAACCTCGATGCCTGCGCATTCATCGATCGCGCCTGCCTCAACCAGATGCTGAAGCAGGGCAAGGGCTCGATCGTGAACGTGGCGAGCATCTCCGGCCTCCTCGGCATGCCGACCGCCCACACCTACTGCGCCTCCAAGGGCGGGATGATCAACCTCACCCGCGCGCTCGCCGCGACCTATGCCAAGGACGGCGTGCGCAGCAACTGCGTGTGCCCCGGCTACACCGACACGCCGATGATCGCCCCGGTCATCAATGTCTTCGACGATCCCGTGGTGGGTGCCCAGCTGACCCCGATGGCGCGCGCCGGGACGCCCCTGGAAATGGCCCATGGCTGCCTCTACCTCGCGTCCGACGAGGCGAGCTACTGCAACGGCACTATCCTGGTGATCGACGGCGGCACTGCCGCTCGCCAGTAGCCTTTCGTGTGCCCGGCACCAGCGGCAGCCAAGCTGTCGCTGGCAACCTCTGGTAGATCCGTGGCCCGGGCCCCCGCGTGCCAATCACTCCGCTAGCAGCCGCTGCCGTACGGCACTAACACCTGGTCTTTGTGCCGGACTCGATTGTCCGGTGCGACCTCGCAGCGTAGATTCACGCCACCTCATTCCCACGTTGATGCCCTGCCACAGGAGTGCCTGCCCATGTCCGACAAAGTCCAAATCGTGACCCCCGCCGACTACCCAAGGGCCCTGAACGTCGTGGGCACTGGCGTGACGCCGCTGGTGACCAATGCCCAGACGGGTGGCGGCGAAGTGACCTTTCAGTCCGGCACCGAAGGCAATGGCCCACCGCTGCACGCGCATGACTGGGACGAGCGCTTCTTCGTGCTGAAGGGCGCGGTGGATTTCATCCTGGAAGACCGCACGGTGAACTGCCCGCAGGGCACGCTGGTGCACATCCCGGCCAACACCCCACACGGCTTCCGCTACTGCGCCGGGGGTGGCGAGATGCTGGAGATGACCAGCGCGTCCAGCGGCGCTATCGCCATGTTCACCGACATGGATGCTTCGGTGCCGCCCGGCCCGCCGGATGTGCCGATCTTGCTGGCGGTGCTGGCGCGCAACGGCGTGTCGGTCGTCGCGCCGGGGTGACCGGATTGTCGCCGCACCGCGACAGCCGGCACACTCATACTCCCCAAGCTCCCCGGAGGTCCACCATGGCCCAGCTGAACGGTATCCACCACCTCGCGATCATGACCGCCGACGTCAAGGCGCAAATCGAGTTCTATTCGGATGTGCTGGGCATGAAGCTGAAGGCCCTGTACTGGATGCACAACGTGGACGGTTACTTCCATGCCTTCATGGAACTGAACCCCAGCAGCAGTGTGGCCTTCGTGTTCGCACCGTCGGTACAGGACATCCCCACGGAATTCGGCGTTTCGCACGCAGGCAACCCCGTGAAGCCCTGCGCCCCGGGCGCCGTCCAGCACATCGCGTTCAACGTCGACACCGACGCAGCGCTCTACGCCATGCGCGATCGCATCCGCGCCAAGGGCGTCCGCGTACTGGGGCCGCTGGACCATGGCTTCTGCAAGTCGATTTATTTCGGCGGCCCGGAAAACCAGGTGCTGGAAGTCTCCACCTCCGCAGAGGCCATCAACGCAGAAGCCTGGATTGACCCGGAAGTGGTGGCGCTGAACGGCATCACCGCCGAGGAACTCGCCCGCTACAAGAACCCGCCGCCGTTCGTCCATACCGGCGCGCCAGTGGCGCAACCGCCGGCAGGCACCGGGCGCCCGGAGTACTCGCAGATGGATCCGGGCTTTGGCGGTGCCTTCGAACTCGCGGATGAGGTCGTCACCCGCGAGCTTTCCGAAAGCACGCCGCCGGTAAAGGTCGGCGCCGCGGCCTGAGACCGGGCGGCAGTCGGCTCAGGATTCGAACGCAGACCGCAGGCGCTGGCTCCACGCATGGTTGGTGAAGTCCAGCTGGATCGGCGTGACCGACACCGCGTTCTCGTGGATGGCGTGGAGATCGGTGTCCGGATGCTTTTCGCCTTCGGGATAGGACAGCTTCACCCAGTAGTAGGGGACGTTGCGGGCATCCACCCGGGCATCGATGCTGAAGGCGCCTGGCGGGCGCTGCCCCTGGCGGGTAATCCGCACGCCAGTGATGTCGTCAGGGCCTTCCACGTCGGGGAAATTGACGTTGAGGAAGCTGCCTTCAGGCCAGTCGCCGCTGTTGATGAGCCTGGGCAGCAGGGTGGGGAGGATGTCGCGGGCGGCTTCCCAGCGCGCCGTCCCGGTCAGCGCGCGCACCACGCTGATGGCGATGGAGGGAATGCCCAGCAGCGTGCCTTCCATTGCGGCCGCGCAGGTCCCGGAGTAGCTCACGTCCTCTGCCAGGTTGGCGCCGTTGTTGATGCCGGACAGCACGATGGTGGGCCGCGCATCGCGCATGAGTTCGTAGCAGCTCATCAGCACGCAGTCGGTCGGGGTGCCGAACACCGCCCAGCTGTGCTCGCTGCGGCGGCGGACCCGGATGGGGTTGTGCAGGGAAATCGAGTGTCCCGCGCCGCTTTTCTCGCTGTCGGGTGCGATGACCCACACATCGTTTGAGAGCTGGCGCGCGATTTCTTCCAGCAACTGGATGCCTGGGGCGTCGGCGCCATCATCGTTGGTAATCAGGAGGCGATGGCCGGCCAGCGGCTTGGGCGAACTCATGGAGGGGCGACTTCCTTGGGCAGGTTCCGGGAACCCCAATCTTGACCGATGACGGCATTGAATGACACCGCGCTAGCGCGCGTCGGCCGCCACGCGTCCGTCGCTAATGCGGATCCGCCGCGAGGCGCGCAGGCCCAGTGCCGCGTCGTGCGTCACGACCAGCAAGGTGACGTTATGTTCGGCGTGCAGGCGTTCCAGGATTTCCACCACCTGGGTACCGGACGCGGAATCGAGGTTGCCGGTGGGCTCGTCGGCGAGCACGAGCGGCGGATGCATGATCATGGCCCGCGCAATGGCCACCCTTTGACGCTGCCCACCCGAAAGTTCGGCGGGACGATGGTGGGCGTGCGTGTCGAGGCCGAGCGCCGCCAGGGCATCAGCCACCCGCTGCGTGCGTTCGCGTGGCGCCACACCCGCCAGGATCAACGGCAGTTCGACGTTGCGCGCAGCGCTCAGGCGCGGGATCAAATGAAAGGACTGGAACACGAAGCCGAAAGTGCGGTTGCGCACGGCGGCCAGTTCGTCGTCGGAAAGCGTGGTCACGTCTTCACCCTCGAGCCGGTACTCGCCGGTGGTGGGGCGGTCGAGCAAGGCGATGAGGTTGAGGAGGGTGGACTTGCCGGAACCGCTCGGCCCCATGATCGAGCAGTATTCGCCGCGCCTGATCTGGAGATCGATACCCGCCACGGCCTGCACGGTCTGATCGCCCAGCGTGTATTGCCGGGTGATGCCGCGCAGGTCAATCAGCGGGACGTCACTTACCGCCATTGCCGGCTTCGGGGACCGCCGCCACGCCGGCCTTCACGCCATCGCGGCCGATGGACATCACCACTTGCGTGCCGGCGTCCAGGCCTGCACGGACTTCAGTGAACTCCCAGTTGGCGAGGCCGGGGGTGAAGGTGCGGTCTTCCAGCAGACC
>JAYTTZ010000293.1:0-3989 GCA_043744805.1 Gammaproteobacteria bacterium | reverse complement strand
CCCATTGCCGGCTGGGACAACATCCCGGTCGTGAGCTGGCTCCTGTTGCGGGGCCGCTGCCGCCACTGCGGCCTGGCGATTGCGTGGCGCTATCCGCTGGTGGAACTCGCCGGTGGCGCCTTGGGCGCCATCGCCGGCTGGCATTTCGGCTTCGGCCCGGCAGCGCTGCTGGGCGCCGCGCTGTCCTGGACCCTGCTTGCCCTGGCGCTCATTGATCTCGACACCTTCCTGTTGCCCGACAGCATCACCCTGCCGCTCCTGTGGGCTGGCCTTGCGGCCGCCCTGTTCGGGATCTTCGTGGATCTGCCCGCTGCGGTCATCGGCGCGATGGTGGGCTATCTCAGCCTGTGGTCGGTCTACTGGGCTTTTCGCCTTGCGACCGGCAAGGAAGGCATGGGCTTCGGCGATTTCAAATTGCTTGCCGCGCTCGGTGCCTGGCTGGGTTGGCAGGTGCTGCCCGGTCTCATCGTCGGGGCGGCAGCGGTCGGTGCCGTCGTTGGCCTCGGCTCGATCGCCCTCGGCCGGCATGCCCGGGGCAAACCCATGCCCTTCGGACCTTTCCTCGCGGCGGCTGGCTGGCTGTACCTCATCTGGGGCCACGAATTGCAGGCAACCCTGTATCGGGTGACTGCGCCTTGAGCCGCGGTCGGCCGTTCGTGGTTGGGGTGACCGGCGGCATCGGTAGTGGCAAGACCACGGTGTGCCGCGAATTCGAAATTTTCGGGGTGCCGGTGATCGATACCGATCAGGTGGCGCGCGACGTGGTGGCACCAGGCACGCCGGGACTCGCGGCCGTCGTGCAGGCTTTCGGCACGGAGATATTGAGTTCCGACGGCCAGCTTGACCGCCGGCGCCTGCGCCAGGTGGTCTTTGCCAACCCGGCGCTGCGGGTCCAACTCGAAGGCATCCTGCACCCGTTGATCCGCAGGGAAACCGATGCCCGCGTGCTGGCGGCCGCTTATCCCTACTGCATGGTCTGCATTCCCTTGCTGGTTGAACGCGGCGGTGGAAACAGGGTGGAGCGGGTGCTGGTGATTGACGTGCCGGAGGACGTCCAGGTCGCGCGTGTGATGCACCGTGATGAATTGACAGCCCCGGAGGTAGCGGCAATCATGCTGAGCCAGGCCTCGCGCGAAGATCGACTCGCGGCCGCGCACGATGTACTGGAAAACTCAGGGGATATCGCCGAATTGAGGCCGCGTATCGCGGCCTTGCATGCACGCTATCTCCAGCTTGCCGACGAGGTCCAGGCCTAGAATCCAGCACCGATGCAACCCCAGCGACCGAGCCCACAACAGCAACTGTTTCCGGAGACCGGCGCCTGCACGGTGTACGAGCAACCGCTCAACGAGCGCATCCGCAGCTTCCTGCGTCTTGAATATCTCTTCCAGGCCGTCGCCCGCAGCATGGAAGGCGACACTGCGTGGGAAGCCCGCAACGCGGTGGCCGGCCTCATCGACATCACCGACCAGATTTCCCGCGCTGACATCAAGGGCGATCTCATCAAGGAACTCGAGCGCCACACCACCACGCTCTGTGCCCTGAAGAACAATCCCGGCGTGAACGCGGTAACCCTGGACACCACGCTCGCCCAACTCGAACCCCTGCTTTCGCAACTTCGCTCACCGGCCTGCCAGCCAGGTACGCGCATGCGCCAGCTTGAACTCGTGACCCAGGTGCGCCAGCGCCTTGCCATTCCCGGCGGCCTCTGCAGCTTCGACCTGCCGGCGTTCCACTACTGGCTGAGTCGCGAGCAGCGCCTGCGGCTCGCTCAGTTGAACGACTGGATGGGTGACCTGCGGATCATCGAGGTGGGTGTCGCACTCGCGCTCCACCTGGTGCGCGAATCGACCGCACCCCAGAAGGTGGCCGCCACCAGTGGCTTCTACCAGCAGAACCTCGAACCCACCACCAACTGCCAGCTGGTGCGCGTGGTGTTGAACCCGGAAGAGCAGGTCTTCGCGGAAATCAGCGGCGGCAAGCACCGTTTCGCCATACGCTTCATGCAGCTCACCGAAGCCGGCGTCCGTCCCCAGCAGACTGCGGACAAGGTGCATTTCGAGCTGCAGTGCTGCGGCTTGTAGGCCCAGGGGTCACATCGCCCTTTCCCGCAGGGCCGCACTGGCCGCTTCCATGCGCGCCGGCGCTTGCCACGCGGCGGTGATTGCCGCCACGCCCACGCATCCCGCGGCCACGGCAAGCGGCAAGCTCGCCGACGTCATGCCGCCAAGGGCGTAGACCGGCAGCTGGGCGCCGCGAGCCAGTCGTTCCAGTCCTGCCCAACCCAACGGCGCCACGCCCGGATGGGAGCTGGTTTCTGCCACCGGGGACACCAGCACGAAGTCACAGCCCAGAGCCCGCGCGAGCCCCAGCTCATCGTCGTCATGGCAGGCAGCACTCACGAGGAGGGGCGCAGGAAGCACGCGCCCTGCCGCGGCGCGGAGACGCCCGGCGTTGAGATGCACACCGTCTGCCCCCAGCGCGAGCGCCAGTGCAGGGTCAGCATTCAGCAGGATTCGACCGCCCCTCGCGTGGACCCGCGCAATGGCTGCCTGTGCCAGCGTCACATAGTCGCCTGCTGTAAAGCCGGGCGCGCGCAACTGCACGAGGCGCGCGCCGGCCTCGACGGCCGTTTCCAGCTGCTGCAGCCAGCGAGGGGCGTCCGCCGGCGAGGGTTCCGGGGTAACCAGGCACCAGCGCGGCAGCCGGGCCGCGGTAATGATCGGGAGATTGGCGGCGGGAAAGGCATGGTCCAGCAGTGCTTCGGGCTCGACCCAGCGCAGCGGCTGGCCTTCGCGCCCAACGGGCTCGCCCTGCCAGCGGGTCACCTCGAAGACGTGCAACACGACCCGGCGTGCGGGGTAGTCATGGGTAATTTGGAGCAAGGGTGTGGCGTTGGACACCCGGATGCCGAGTTCTTCGTCCAGTTCCCGGTAGAGACCCTCGCGCTGCGACTCCCCGGCTTCGAGTTTCCCGCCGGGGAACTCCCAGAGCCCGCCCTGATCCAGGTGTTCCGGTCGCCGGGCAATGAGGATGCGCCCATCGCCGCCGCGAATGACCGCGGCCACCACAGGCAACAGCGGTCGCTCGGGAGATGCCGGATCAGACGCCATGTGCCCGCGCGACTCGCGTCGGTGCTCAGCTGCGATATTCGGCGTTGATCTTCACGTAGTCGTAGGAGAAATCGCAGGTCAGCACCGTCACGGCGGTGTTGGCAGGCCCAATCCGGATGGCAATCTCGTACTCGGCCCCCTGCATGACCTTGGCGACGTCGGCCTCGACGTACCCGGGCACCGGCTCGCCCTGGGCCACGATGGGAACGCCCCCGATGGCAATCGAGATATCGGTGAGCTTGAGATCGGTGGCGCCACAGCGGCCTACGGCGGCCAGGATGCGACCCCAATTCGGGTCGCTCGCGAACAACGCGGTCTTCACCAGCGGGGATTCCGCCACCGCGTAGGCGGCGCGCTTGCAGTCGGCCTCGGTGAGTCCGCCATGCACCTTCACGTCCACCAGTTTGGTGGCACCTTCGCCGTCACGCACGATGGCACGGGCAAGTTCGCCAAAGACCCGGGCCGCACCGGCCACGAAGCCCGGCCAGTCGGGCGTGCCCGGCGCGAGCGCCGGACCGGGCGCCTTGCCGGTTGCGATCATGATGCAGGCATCATTGGTGGAGGTGTCGCCGTCGATGGTGATGCGATTGAAACTGCGTTCGGCAAGCTCGGCCACCAGCACCTGCAGGTCGGCGGCGGAGACCGCAGCGTCGGTCGCGATGAAGCCGAGCATGGTCGCCATGTCAGGCTTGATCATGCCGGCACCCTTGGCGATACCGGTCACGTGCACGTCGCCATGGGTGGTCCTGATGGCCACCGACACGCACTTCGGCACGGTGTCGGTGGTCATGATGCCCTCCGCCGCCAGCGCCCACGCGTCTTCGCGCAAGGCCGCGAGGGCACCGTCCAGGCCAGCGAT
Source organism: Gammaproteobacteria bacterium (assembly GCA_043744805.1). Lineage (GTDB taxonomy): Bacteria > Pseudomonadota > Gammaproteobacteria. The sequence continues at coordinate 17 of JAYTTZ010000293.1, read as the reverse complement.
CAGTTTTTCCACCGGCA
>JAYTTZ010000292.1:0-4013 GCA_043744805.1 Gammaproteobacteria bacterium | reverse complement strand
CCGTGGGCAACGCCGTACGTGAAGTGGGTGGGCTGTTCGTCCTCGACTGCATTGCGTCCGGCACGATCTGGGTGGACATGGTGGACTGCGCGGTGGATGTGCTCATCAGCGCGCCTCAGAAAGGCTGGAGCAGCACGCCTTGCGCAGGCCTCGTGATGCTGGGGGAACGCGCCCGCGAACGGATTGACTCCACCACCAGCACCAGCTTTGCCGCCGATCTCCGCAAGTGGCTTGCCATCATGGAAACCTACGAAGGCGGCGGCCACGCCTACCACGCCACCATGCCCACCGACGGTCTGCGCCAGCTGGACGAAATGATGCAGGAAGGTGCGGCGATGGGGTTCGACAAGATGAAGGACGCGCAGGCCGCGCTGGGCGTGCAAGTGCGTGCACTGCTGGAAGGCAAGGGTTTCCGCAGCGTGGCGGCACCGGGCTTCCAGGCACCCTGCGTGGTGGTGAGCTACACCGACGACGGGGAGATCCAGAACGGCAGGAAGTTCATGGCTTCGGGCCTGCAGATTGCCGCCGGCGTCCCGCTGCAGGTGGACGAACCCGCGGACTTCAAGACGTTTCGCATTGGCCTTTTCGGCCTCGACAAACTGCAGAACGTGGACCGCACGGTGGCGAGCCTCAAGGCCGCAGTCGACAAGCTCTAGCAGGCCAGGCCACCCTCACGGTCAGGCGGGCGTCAACCTGCGACGCCCGCGCGATCCCCACGCCCTCAGCGAAACGCCGGCATCACGTACTCGGCGAAGTCCCGCAACACTTTCCGCTCGCAGTCCATCGGCGGCCACAGATCGAGTTCCTTGATGCCGCCCGCTTCAAGCCGCTTGATGTGCTCGATGAGTTCATCCGGCTCGCCCACCAGCGCGCTCGCCTTGATCGCCTCCGGCGTCACGAAGCGGCGTTCGCTGTCGTTGAGGTACACGAGGTGCCCGTCGTGGATCTGCCGGAAGCGCGCGTTCCCGGGCAGGCTCATGCTTTCGACGTGCTGGAGGTAATCGGCCCAGATGCCGCGGAAATACGGCGGGATGATGTCGTCGTTGCGGCCGTTGTCCTTCCACACTTCATAGAAGAAGTGCAGCTCGCAAGCCACCCAGCTGCCCGTTTCGTTCAGGACCCGCTCGTCGGAGATCTTGTCGCCCGGTCGCAGCACGCAGCTGGTGGCGATGAACGCGGTGTGGAAATCCGCAGGCAAGATGCGCCCGGCCTTGGCCGCGCCCGCGTTGATGGCGGCGAGCTTGGGCTGCACCACGTCGGGTTCTCCGCCCACGGTGATCCAGCCGTCGCCGTACTTGCCCACCGCTTCCAGGGCCTTCGGGCCGTTGGCGGCCACGTAGATGGGAATGCGGTTGTCGAGGTCGATGAACTTGCGCTCGCGGTGGAGGAACTGGATTTCGCGTGTTTCGCCGTTGTACGTGTAGTCCACCGCTTCGCCGTCGAGCAGCGCGCGGACCACGCGGAGGTATTCGCGGAATTCGCCGACGCGCATCGGATCCTGGCCCATCACGCGCATCGCGGTGTGGCCGGTGCCGAGGCCGAGGAACGTGCGGCCCGGCGCGAGGGCGTTGATCGAGGCGATGGAATGCGCGGTGACCGGCGCGATGCGCGTGCCGGTGATTGAAACACCGGTGCCGATCTCGATGCGGCTGGTGTGGTGGGCGGCGAGCGCCATGGTCGCGTAGCAGTCCGACCAGATCATTTGCGAGTCGCCCACCCAGGCGCGGTCGTAACCCAGTTCCTCTGCGTAACGGATGATGTCCCAGTTGTTGATGTGCGTGCTGACGCCGATGCCGAATTGCATAGTCGTGCTCCCCTCGTGTGATGGTGATGGTGGTGGCGGTGGTGCCGTCGCGCGCGCGAACGGGCGACTCATCTTGCGGGGCCGGATCGCGCCGGGCAAGCTGCGGTGACCGCAACCAGCACGCCCCCAGCCATGCAAGTCCTGCTCATCTCGCGCGCCTGGCCACCGGTGGTCGGCGGCATCGAGAACCACAACCACGCCCTCGGCCGCTGGCTGCCTCGCCACGTAGCCTTGCGCGTGCTGGCTAATCCGCGTGGCAAGCGCGCGTTGCCGTGGTTCCTGCCGTGGGCGGCGCTGTTTGTGCTCGTGACGTCACCTCGCGATGAAGTGCTGCTGCTGGGCGATGGCGTGCTCGCTTGCGTGGGTTGGCTCGTGAAGCTGCTGCGCCCCGGCAAGACCGTGGTGTGCGTGGTGCACGGCCTCGACCTCACCTGGCGGCAACCTCTCTACCAGCGTCTCTGGCTGCAACGCTTCATGCCGGCGCTGGATGGGCTCATCGCGGTCAGCGCCGAGACGCGGCGCGTGGCGGTGGCTGCGGGCCTCGCGGTCGCGTCGATTGAGATCATTCCCAATGGCGTGGACTGCACGGCCTTCGACGGCGAACCCGACCGCGCGGCGCTGGCGCGTTGCCTCGGTCGACCGCTGGACGGCGACATCGTGCTGCTCACCGCCGGACGGCTCGCGCGACGCAAGGGCGCAGCCTGGTTCATCCGCCACGTGCTGCCGCGCTTGCCGGCCCAGGTGCGTTACGTGCTGGCGGGCGCAGGCCCGGACGAACCCGCCCTCCGTGAAAACATCGCCGCTGCGGGCGTGGCCGACCGCGTGCATCTGCTGGGCAAGGTGGACGACCAGACCCGAGATCTCCTGCTGGCCTCGGCTGATCTCTTCATCCAGCCCAACATTGCCGTGCCCGGCGACATGGAAGGCTTTGGCATTGCAGTGCTTGAAGCCGGCGCGAGTGGCCTGCCGGTGGTGGCCTCGGCGATCGAAGGCCTGCTGGATGCCATCAGTCCAGGGGACAACGGCGTGCTGGTCCGAAGTGGGGATGCCGACGCCTGGGTGGAGGCCGTGGCTCGTCTCGTGGACGACCCCGCCGCGCGGCGGGCGCTGGGGCAGTCCGCCGTCGCCCACGTACGCCGTCACCACGACTGGCCAGTCATTGCCGAGCGCTATGCCAAGGCGATTGCCTCGTTCACCGCGCTGCGCGGGGAGGGGAAGAACGCCGTGGGCTAAAGCCCGGTCCTGCTGCTACCGCTACCCCGAGCGAAGGTATTCAACAGCATTAGCAGGCAGCGACCCTTGAACAGCCCCAAAACCGTCACGCAACAGGAAATTTTTTTCCCGGCGGATTCCGTGCTGGTGTCGCGGACCGATCTGCGCGGCTTCATCAATTACGCCAACGAAGCCTTCGTTGCCGTCAGTGGCTATGGCAAGGACGAGTTGCTGGGCTCCCCCCACACCATCGTGCGCCACCCGGACATGCCGCCCGCCGCATTCGCCGATCTCTGGCAAACCGTACGCGCCGGCCGGGCCTGGCGCGGCATGATCCAGAACCGCACAAAGAACGGTAAGTACTACTGGGTGGAGGCCTTCGTCACGCCGTTCCACGCCAACGGAAAGCTGGTGGGCTACCAGTCCATCCGCCGCCAGCCCACCCGCGAACAGGTGGCCTCCGCAGCCGGTTTCTACCAGCAGGTTCGCAGTGGCACCGCCAGCTTCCCCAAGCGCAAGGAAACCTGGCTACAGAAGACCCCGTTCACCGTGCGTTCGGACGCCACTGGTTTTGCAATCTTCGTCCTTGCGCTCGGCGCCGGCACCGCTGGCTACCTGGGCTTGCGCGAAGTCGCGCTGGCCCTCGGCCTCCTGGTGGGCATGGTCGCCGCCATGACCTGCTGGTGGAACACCACGCGGGTGCATCGCCCGCTCGTCCGTGCCATGGGGGTGATTCGCAACCTCGCCGAAGGCCGCCTCGAGCAACCGGTGGAAGTTGCGCCAGGTGAGGAGTTCCACGCTCTGCTGGATGCCGCGGAAACCCTGCGCATCCGCCAGGCCGCGATGGTGCTGGAAGTCCAGAACACGGCGAAACGGCTGAAGGCCGAGACTTCGCGCATCGAAGACGCAATCAAGGGCTTCGAATCCCGGCTCGTGGAGCAGGCGCAGCGGACCCGCGATGCCCTGCGCGCCATCGAGCACATGTCGGATTCAATCG
>JAYTTZ010000291.1:0-4013 GCA_043744805.1 Gammaproteobacteria bacterium | reverse complement strand
TCGTGTTCGTGAGCCGCAACGCCGCCGACTGCGGCGTGCAACTGCTGGCGGAGGAACGCCAGGGCCTCGCCCACTGCACCGTGTACGCGGTGGGCGCCGGCAGCGGCAGCCAGCTCGAGTCGCTCGGCGTCAGCAAGGTCGTCACGCCGGCAACGGACTTCACCAGCGAAGGCCTGCTGAAGCTGCCCGGCCTGGCGTCCTCGCAGGTCGCCGGCAAGCGCGTGCTGATCGTGCGTGGGGTGGGCGGACGCGAACTCCTCGCCCAGAAGCTGAAGCAACGCGGCGCCGACGTCGATTACTGCGAGGTCTATGCGCGCTCGGCACCGGTGGCACCACTCTCCGGCATCCTGGCCGCGAATCGTGTGACCGTGCCGGACCTCGCGCTCATCACCAGCCTCGAATCGCTCACCAACCTCGCCGCGCAGATCGATGCCGAGCAACTCGAACGCCTCTACGACATGCCGCTCCTGGTGGCGGGCGCCCGCACCGCGCAGGAAGTCGAGCGCCTCGGCTTCACCCACAAGCCGGTGGTGGTGGACCACCCGGGCGACGCCAACCTTATCGAGGCCATCGAACACTGGGCCAACGATGAACCATGAAACACCGCCGGCAAGCCCGGAACCCGCCCAAGGCAAGGTGAAGCCCGCCGCCCCCGCGCCACGTGCCAGCCGCCCCCTGCTCACCGTAGTGGTGCTTGGCCTCGCGGCCGCGGTGGCCGGCGGCGGCTACCTGGGCATGCGTGCCGAAGAAAACTTCTCTGCGCGGCTCGCGACCTTGCAGTCCGCGCTGGACGCACAACTCGCCGCCGAGGCCGAAAGCCGCACCCGGCTCGCCTCGAACGTGGGCGCGGCGCAATCCACCGCCGAGCGCGCCCGCTCCGCTAACGCCGCGCTGGACGGCCGGCTCGATGCGCTGGAAACCCGCCTCGACACCCTGGCGGGCAAGCTCGCAACCCTGCCGCGCAGCGACGCAGATGCATTGGCCAACCTTGCCCTCGCCGAAGCCCGCGCCCTGGTCGGCCTCGCCGAGCAACGCCTGCTGCTGGCGCGCGACACCGCCGGCGCGATTGCAGCGCTCAACCTGGCCAATGCCCGCCTGCCCAGCCCGAACACCGCGCTGGCGATCGCCATCGCGCACGACCTCGCCGCGCTGGCCGCCTTCAAGGACGCCGATCTCGTCGGTTTGGCCGCGGAACTGGGGGCGCTCGCCAGCGCCAGCCACGGCTGGGGGGAGGCGGTAAGTGCAGCACCTGCGGGTAGCGACACCGGACCAGCCACACCGGCGGCGCCTGCACCGGCTGGCTGGCAGGGCTTCCTGCTGGCGGTGTGGCACGACCTTCGCGCCCTGGTTGAAATCCGCGATGCGGGGACCGGCGCTGACCCCCTGCTCGCCCCCCTCAGCGCCAGCCTGTCCCGGCAGCGCTTCACCCTGGCCCTCGAGGCCGCACGCCTTGCCGTACTCGGGCGCAACACGGGTGCACGGGATGCCAGCGTGGAAGCCGCCACCAGCGCCTTGCGATCAGGCTTTGAAGCAGGGCAGGCAGAAGTCCGCCAGGCGGCGACCCGCCTCCAGCAGATCACCACCCTCGACCTTGCTCCGCCCCTCCCCGCCCTGGCCTCGCCGGGGGCCGTCAACCTGGGACGTACCCCTTGAGGGTCGTCCTGCTGGCACTGCTCGCGCTGCTGGGCGCGGTGCTGCTGGGTACGTTCATTTCGGCCCATCCCGGCGTGGTCGCAATCAGCGTGGACGGCCGGGCGCTGCGGATGAGCCTGAGCCTCTTCGTGGTGCTGGCGCTGGCCGGAGCGCTCCTCGGCGCCTGGCTGCTCAGGATGCTCTGGCGCCTGCTGACCTTCCGGGCACGGCTCCGGCGCTGGCGGCAGGCCCGCAACCAGCGGCGCGCGCTCGAGCGCCTGGAATCCGGGATGCTGGCCATGGCGGCCGGCGATTATCCCAAAGCCGAACGCCTGCTGTCGCGCGGCGGCCAGCGTTCGACCCTGCAATATCTCGCAGCTGCCGAGGCCGCCCACGCCCAGCAGGCGGGCCAGCGGCGCGACGCCCTGTTGGCGCTTGCGCAGGGTGGCACGCCAGCCGAAACCCTGGCGCTGGGCGTACGCCGCGCGGAGATGCTGCTGGAAGACGGCAACGCCGAAGCGGCCGAAGCCGTCCTCGCGCCGCTGTTGGCGAAGCATGGCAACGAACCGGCACTCCTCGCGTTGCGCCAGCGGCTGCTGCGCCGGCTGTCCCGTTTCGATGAACTCGCAACCCTGGTGCCGCAGCTGCGCAAGAAGAAACTTTTGCCGGCCGCCCAGCTCGACGAACTCGACGTCGAACTCGCACTGCGCCTGCTCGGCGCCGCCGACTCATCCGCCGCGCTGGCGGAAACCTGGTCGCGGCTGGCCAGGGGCACGCGCGAGAACCTGTCCGTCACGGCCGGCTATGCGCGCGCCCTGCTGGATGCGGATGCCCACGCCGGCGCGGAAGAGGTGCTGCGCAAGGCGCTCGACCGGCAGTGGGACCGACGGCTTGTGGCGCTCTATGGCGAACTCGACGGCAACGCGGTGCGGGGCGCACTCGCGCGCGCCGAGCGCTGGCTCGAAAGCCACCAGGATGACCCCGCCCTGCTGCTCGCGCTGGGACACCTCTGTCTGAGCCAGTCACTCTGGGGTAAGGCCCGCGCGTACCTTGAAGTCCTGGTGCGGGAAGCGCCCTCTCCGCTCGCCTGGCGACTGCTCGCGGAAGCCTGCGACGCCCTGGACGATACGGCACTTGCGCAGGCGCACCGCGCGCAGGGTCTCGACGCCGCCACGCGCACGGCGCACGGCCCGGCGGCATTGCCCCGGGGCGCCTGAAGGCAGCGCCTCAGGGCGCGCTGCAGGCCTGTCCGCGCCGCGCCATCAGGCGGTTGATGGCAGGGGTCAACAACAGCTCCATCGCAAACACGTTCTTGCCCGCCGGCACCACCAGCGTGTCCGGTCGCGACATGAACGAACCCTGCAGCATCTCCAGCAGGGCCCGGAAGTCGGGATTGATCTTCTCCAGGTTGGCAATCTGGATCACGACCATGCTTTCGTCGTTGGTCGGGATTTCGTTCGCGGTAAAGGGATTGGAGGTGTCGATGGTGGGGATGCGCTGGAAGTTGATGTCGGTGCGCGAGAACTGCGGGCAGATGTAGTGCACGTAGTCGGGCATGCGCCGCAGGATCATCTGCGTGGCGGTTTCGGCGCTATAGCCGCGCACTGCGCGGTCGCGGTGGATCTTCTGGATCCATTCGAGGTTGATGATGGGCACCACGCCAATCAGGAGATCGACGTGGCGCGCCACGTTGTGGCCTGCGGTGATGAGGCCACCGTGCAGCCCTTCGTAGAACAGCAGGTCGGTGCCCGCGGGCAGTTCCTCCCAGGGCGTGAACGTACCGGGCTCACCACCGAGGCGATGGGCCTCCACCTGCGTGTGGAGGTAATGCCGGCGGCGCCCGGCGCCGCGTTCGGCATACTGGCTGAACAGCGCCACCAGTTCATCGAAGAGATTGCCGTCGGGTCCGAGATGCGTGAGCGTCCGCCCGTCCTGCGCGGCCAGGTCCACTTCGCGTGCCATCGCCGCGCGATCATGGCGATGGAAGCTGTCACCCTCGATCCACGCCGCCTTCAACCGCGCCCGTTGGAAGATGTGCTCGAAGGCGGTGGTGACGCTGGACGTGCCAGCGCCGGACGAGCCAGTGACCGCGACGATGGGATGTTTTTCGCTCATGGGTTGCCAATCTTCCGTTAGCAGGTTGGTGAAAAACGTAGCGAGGGGGCTGGCTGCAAGGCGCGTGTCCGCCGAGCAGCGCAGTCTACAAGCTGGTCAATGCGCACCGCAGGCGGATCCGCAACGCCGTAGACGGCCGCCGCAGTCCTTTTTCACCAGCCTGTTCGTGCACTAGCAGCCTGTCGGACTTGGGGAGCGTCGGCTGCGAACCGACCGCAGCCGTCCATTCGGCACCGTCTTTTTGCCCCATAGCCGGGCTATGGGCC
>JAYTTZ010000290.1:0-4035 GCA_043744805.1 Gammaproteobacteria bacterium | reverse complement strand
ATCCCTTCCGGCTTATCCGTCAACACGACCTTCTCGCGGAGCGAGCAGATGTCCGCCACGTGTTGCCCGGACATCACGTTCTGCATCAGCGCGGCGTCGGCCACGCTGCGGGTGAGCGGCCCGTAGTGCAACAAGGTCTCGAGGGGATGTTCGAGATCCAGCGGGTTGCGGCCAAACGGAGGCTTGTAGCCCACGATGCCGTTGAGCGAGGCGGGGATGCGGATTGATCCCCCGCCGTCGGTGCCGTCGGCGAGGGTGGTCATCCCCGAGGCGACCGCGGCGCCAGATCCGCCGGACGATCCCCCGCAGGTGTAGCGTGGGTTCCACGGATTGCGCGAGATCCCCCACAGCGGGCTCCTGGTGATGCCACAGTGCGCGAGTTCCGGGGTGGTGGTGCGGGAGAGCAGGATGGCGCCGGCCTTGAACAACCGGTCGACGGTCGGCGCGGATTGCGCGGGCCGGAAATCCTTGTAGGCGTGCGAGCCATAAGTGGTGATCTCGCCTTTCACCGGATGGAAATCCTTGATCGACACCGGCACGCCTTCCAGCGGGCGCAAGCGCGCCGAGCGTGGCTTGGCGTACTTCGCTTCGGCGGCGCGGGCGGCGGTGAGCGCCGTGTCGGTCTTGAGTTCGGTGAGTACGTTCAAGGCCGGGTTGAGGGCCTGCGAGCGCGCGATCAGCGCCTTGGTCAATTCCACCGGCGAGAGCTCGCGCGCCTGGAACTTCGCCACTGCTTCGGTCGCCGTCATATAGCAAAGATCGAGATCAGGCTTGGCCACGTGCGCTACCCCTTTGGCTGTGTGTCGTCGCAGGAGCGTGGCAGCTGGATCTGACCTGATCAAGCAAGCAGTGGGGGCGAGGCGGTGCACGGCGCTGCCTTTGGGGTTCGGGCCTGCGTCAATCCCGCGCGTGGCTTGCCGCGTCGTGCAGGCGGGCGCTGGTCATTCAAGACGCCGCCGCTTTGCGTCTATCATGCCTCACCACCCGCATTCGAGAAGCCTGCCCCCCAATGAAAGCCATGCGCGTCCAGTCCTTTGGCCCGCCCTCCACCCTGCGCGAGGACGATCTCCCGCTCCCCACACCAGGCGCGGGCGAAGCGCTCGTCCGGGTACGGGCCTGCGGCGTGAATCGCATGGACACCGAGCTGCGCGCCGGCACCTATGGCGGCGAGCCCCTGGCCTCGTTCTTCTTTGGGCGCGACGTGGTATTGCCACACTTGCCGGGTATCGAACCCGCCGGCGAAGTGGTGGCGCTGGGTGAAGCTGCGGTGGGCGTGGCGGTGGGTGATCTGGTGGTGCCGCATTCGCACCTCGCCTGCGGCCAGTGCGCCAACTGCCGCGCGGGCTTCGACAACTGCTGTCCTTCAATCCGCGTGCTGGGCGTACAAACGCCCGACCAGGGCGGCTATGCGGAATACCTGCGCTGGCCGGCCGATCGCCTGATCAAGCACGGGCCTGCGCTCTCCTCGATTCACGCTGCCGCCGTGACCGTGAACTACGGCCCGGTGTGGTTTGGCCTCGTTGAACGCGCCAACCTCAAGCCCGGCGAGACCTTGCTGGTGACGGGTGCCGCCGGCGGCTGCGGGCACGCGGCGCTTGATCTGGGGCGGCTGCTGGGCGTGCGGGTGATTGCGGTCACGCGGTCCGCTAGCAAGGCCGAGGGCCTGCGCGCGGCCGGAGCGAACGAAGTCATCGTGGCGGCCGACGGCGAGCCGTGGCACGAGCAGGTGCTGGCGCTCACGCAAGGCCGCGGCGCCGACGTGGTGTGCGAACTCGTGGGCGCGACGAGCTGGGACCAAAGCGTGAGCGCCACGGCTTCACGCGGCCGGCTCATCGTCATCGGTTCGCACGGTGGGCTGCACGCGCGTCTCAACCTGGGCGAAGTTTTTGGCAAGAGCATGAGCATCACCGGCGTTACCCGCGCCAACCATGCCTCGATGACGCGCGTCGTGCAGCTGGCGGAGTCCGGGCACCTCCGCCCACACCTCGCGGCCGTGCTGCCGCTGGCTGCGGCCGCCGAAGCGCATCGGCGGATGGAGACCGGGGAGTTCAGCGGGAAGCTGGTGCTGGAGATGGCGGCAGGCTGAGGCTGCGGTTGGATTCCAGAGCCGTCGCGCAAGCGTCCCCGAAATCCTGCCGCGACGCGGTATAGTCGGGCCAGGATGACGTCCCGGATTGCGCCATGCTGGACCCGACTACGGAACACCTGATCCACGGCCTGCCCTGCTGGCCGGGGCCCATCGACATCGCGCCACTCACGGGTGGCATCACCAATCGCAATTACCGTGTCAGCACTCGCGGCCACGGGCAGTTTGTCGTGCGCATCGGCCGCGACATCCCCGAACACGGCGTGCTGCGCTTCAACGAACTCGCGGCCGCGCGCGCGGCATTCGCGGCCGGGATCTCGCCCGAAGTCATCCACGCCGGGGACGGTTGCCTGGTGAGTCGCTTCGTGGACGGCAAGGTCTACACCCCGGCGCAGGTCCGCGCGCCGGCGAACCTCCCGCGTATCGTCGACGTGGTGCGGCGATGCCATCGGGACGTCCCGCGTTACTTCAACGGACCCGCGCTGATCTTCTGGGTCTTCCAGGTGAATCGGCAGTACCTGCGCCTGCTCGAAGCACGCGCGTCGAATCCTTTCGATGCTGCGCTGGCCTCGCTCGCGGCCCACAACGAGGCGCTGTCCGCTGGGCTCGGCCCGGTGGACATCGTCTTTGGCCACAACGATCTCCTTGCTGCCAACCTCATCGACGACGGCACGCGCCTGTGGCTCATCGACTGGGACTACGCGGGCTTCAACAGCCCGCTGTTTGATCTCGCCAACCTCGCGTCCAACAACGAACTCACGCCAGCGATGGAAGACGCGATGCTCGACCAGTATTTCGACGGCGCGGTGTCCGCCGCCACCCGCCGCGGCTTCGTCGCGATGAAATGCGCCTCGCTCTTGCGCGAGGCCCTGTGGGGCGCGGTGTCGCGGCTCACCTCCACGCTTGATTTCGACTACACGCACTACGCCCGCGACTACCTCGAGCGCTTCGAGCCTCGCTGGCGGGACTTCGAGGTGATGCATGGCTGAATTCCCCACTGGAGCCCGGGCCGTCGTCATTGGCGGCGGCATCGTCGGCTGCTCCACCGCCTACCACCTCGCCAAGCTCGGCTGGACCGACACGCTGGTGGTCGAGCGCCACAAGCTGAGTTCAGGCTCGACCCACCACGCGGCAGGCCTGGTGGGCCAGTTGCGCAGCAGCGCCAACATCACCCAGATGCTCGGCCATTCGGTGGCGCTCTACGACTCGCTGGAAGCGGAAACAGGCCTCGCCAGCGGCTGGCAGATGAACGGCGGGTTGCGCCTCGCCTGCACCGCCGCGCGCTGGACGGAACTGCAGCGACAGGCCACCACCGCACGCTCCTTTGGCCTGGAAGTGCACCTGCTCTCACCGCGCGAGGCGCGCGATCTGTGGCCACTGATGGACATCGAGGATGTGGTGGGCGCGGCTTTCCTGCCCACCGACGGCCAGGTGAATCCCTCGGACATCACGCAATCCCTCGCCAGGGGCGCGCGCCTGCAGGGCGTGAAGATCCTGGAAGACACCACGGTGCTGGGATTCGAGATCGACGCCGGCCGCGTGCAAGCCGTGCTGACCGATCGCGGCCGCATCGCCTGCGAAGTCGCGGTGAACTGCGGTGGGCAATGGGCGCGACAGATCGGGTTGATGGCGGGCGTGAACGTGCCGCTGGTGTCCGTGCAGCACCAGTACCTCATCACCGACACGATTCCCGGCGTCACGCGCGGCCTGCCGACCTTGCGCGATCCGGATCGCCTCACCTACTACAAGGAAGAAGTCGGCGGCCTGGTGATGGGCGGATTCGAAATGGTGGCCAAACCCTGGGGCATGGCGGGCATCCCGGACAAGTTCGAGTTCCAGTTGCTGCAAGAGGACTGGGACCAGTTCGAACCCTTGATGATCAATGCCTTGATGCCGGCGGATTCCAGCGCCGGCACCCGCGGCATGGCGAGATCAAGGATCGGCTGGAA
>JAYTTZ010000289.1:0-16220 GCA_043744805.1 Gammaproteobacteria bacterium | reverse complement strand
GCTTGCAGCAGGCCAGCAGTACACCGTATTTGCAAGTGGGAAAATCCAATGGTCGCGGCGCGTCCCCACGCTCTACGGCGGTCCACGCTTCCACCTGTGGACGCGCATCGCGGGTGGCGGCGACATCTCCAACCTGCGACGCGACAACGACACCTTCAGCGCCGACCACGGCGGCCTCCTGGAGCTTGGTCTTTACATGGGCATGTGGAAGAACGCCCAAGGCGAACTTGCCAGCGATGCTGCTGCCTATGCGCGGCTCGAAGGCAGCATCGAAGTCCTCGTCATTGCATGGAAAGGCGACGCCGCCAGCGGCCTCGCGGCCGTGCATGCGCTGGCGCCTTCCTACCCCCAAATCGAGCAAGAACGCGAACACCTCGCTGAGCCTCGGCCCACGCCGCCCGGCTGGACCTACCTGGTGGAAGCCGGCCAGGCGGAAATCTACGCCACGGCACAGGACGACCATGGCCATGACTGCATCCACCTCGCGGGTCGCGACGACCAGGGCATCCTGGTACGGCCGGTCGATTTCCTGCTCAGTCCCGACACGCGACTGACCTGGCGCTGGCGCGTGGACAAGCACCCGAGCCGCGTCCCTGAAGACACGCCCTACACGCATGACTACGTCTCGGTGGCGGCGGAGTTCGAGGACGGTCGCGATCTCACCTGGATCTGGAGCAGCAGCCTCGCGCCGGGCCACCACTTCCCCTGCCCCATCAAACCTTGGTCCGCCCGCGAAACCCATCTGGTGGTGCGCAGCGGCAGTGCGGATTTCGGGCACTGGGTGGCGGAATCGCGCCCCGTCCTCGCCGACGTGGCCACCGCCGTCGGCACCACGCCGGCGCGCGTCGTGCGGCTCTGGCTCATCGTCGTCGCCACTTTCCAGCATGCGGAATTCGACGCGCGGATCGCGGATCTCCGCCTCACCGACGGGGCGCGCGAAATCCGGGTATTTCCCGCCTAGAAGCTTTGGTCTCAGGGGGCTGATTTGTGTAAGGTGAGCCCCCCGCATCGTTGCCCAAAAGGTCAGACAGAAACGCATGAACGCCTACCTCGAAAAGCCCTGGCTGCGCCACTACAGCGCCGGCGTCCCGGCCGAAGCCCAGCCCCAGTTCACCCATGCGCTCGAGATGTTCCGCGCCGCCTGCGCGAAGGACCCGGCACACACCCTGATTTACTACTTCGACCACGCGCTCCCGATTGCGGAAATCGACCGCCTGAGCGACGCCCTGGCTGTAGCCTTTGCAGCCCGCGGCCTCGGCAAGGGCGATCGGGTGGCGGCCTACCTGCAGAACGTGCCGCAGTTCGTGCTGGTCATGCTGGCCGCGTGGAAGGTGGGCGCCATCCTGGTGTCCGCGAACCCGATGCTCCGGCACAAGGAAGTGGGCGTCATCCTCAAGGATTCGGGCGCCAGGGGCCTGGTGACGCTGGAGTCGCTCTACCACGAAGTGGCCGCCGCCGTGGTGCCCGGCACCAAGGTCGAGTTCGTGCTCACCACGTCCGAACTGGAATTCCTCGGCGACGCACGCCCGCACCTCCTCAAGGATTCGAAGCGCATGGACTGCCCGGGCGCCGAAGACCTCATGACGGTCATCGCGGGCCTTGCCGGGCAAACCCCGCCGCCGATTGATCTCACCGGCGAGGACATCGCGCTCCTCACCTACACCTCGGGCACCACGGGCCCGCCGAAGGGCGCGATGAACCTCCATCGCAACGTGGTCTACAACAGCACCGTTTATCGCGAATGGATGCACCTCACCCCGCAGGACGTCATCCTGGGCGTGGCGCCGCTCTTCCACATCACAGGCCTCATTGCCTGCATCACCACCGCGATGCTGCTGCCCTGCCCGCTCGTGCTGTACTACCGCTTTGATCCCGCCACTACGGCGGAGTTGATCGAAAAGCACGGCGTGACCTTCGTGGTGGCGTCCATCACGGTGTTCATCGCACTCATGAACAGCGAGGACGCCAGGAAGCGTGACTTTTCCACGCTCACCAAGGTCTACAGCGGCGGCGCACCGGTGTCACCCGCGCAGGTCGAAGCCTACAAGCAGCTGTTCGGCGCCTACATCCACAACATCTACGGCATGACCGAGACCACCAGCCCCACCCACGCCGTGCCGTTTGGCGGCAATGCGCCGGTCGATCCCAACACCGGCGCGCTGGCCGTGGGCCTCCCGGTGTGCGGCGCCGTGGTGCACGTGGTGGATGAACAGGGCAACCCCTTGCCCGTGGGCGAGATTGGCGAAATCGTTTCTGCCGGCCCGATGGTCGCACCGGGCTACTGGGACAAACCCACCGAAAGCGCAGAAGCCTTCGGCAAGCTCGGCATCCACACCGGCGACGTCGGCTTCATGGATGCCGACGGCTGGTTTTACATCGTCGACCGCAAGAAAGATCTCATCATCGCCTCCGGCTACAAGGTGTGGCCGCGCGAAGTGGAAGACGTGCTCTACACCCATCCCTCCGTGCGCGAATGCGCCGTGGTGGGCGTGGTGGATGCCTACCGGGGTGAATCCGTGAAAGCTTTCGTGAGCCTCAAGGCCGGCCACAGCGTGACGGGGGAGGACATCGTCCAGTTCTGCAAGGACCTCATGGCCGCCTACAAACGCCCGCGGGAAGTCGAGATCGTCGATGAACTGCCGAAGACCGCGAGCGGGAAAATCATGCGGCGGGAATTGCGGAAGTAGTCGCTCCATGCCGGTCAACCCTGCCAAATGAGCCCAACGATGTTTCGAGAGCGCGGCTACCGGTTCTACTCCGTCTCCCGCGAAGAGTCCTGAATGCACGTCCATGTCCGGCCACGGGGAAGCGAAGTATTGGCTTGAACCCCAGCTCGAACTGCCACTACGCGCGGGACTTGGGCAAGCGCGTGGCGGCGCTTCAGCCGTCCGCCGTACTTGAGATCGCGGCAGGGACCGGAGTCGTCACGCGCCACATGGCAACGGAGTTGCCCGGCGATGTCTCCATCGTGGCGACCGACCTGAACCAGCCCATGCTCGATCACGCCATGGGCATCGGGACGAGTCGCCCGGTGACGTGGCAACAAGCCGATGCGATGAGCCTCCCGTTTGGCGATGACAGCTTCGATGCCGTGGTGTGCCAGTTCGGCGCCATGTTCTTCCCGGACAAGGCAGCGGCCTTCGCCGAGGCACGGCGGGTGCTGCGTCCAGGCGGGACGTTCCTGTTCAACGTGTGGGATCGCATGGAAGACAAGCTGTTCGCCGAGTGCGTGACCGCAGCGATGGCAAGCCTGTTCCCCACTGATCCACCCCGGTTCCTGGCGAGGTTACCGCACGGCTACTCCGACCAAACGGCGATTGCCACGGCGCTCTCCAACGGTGGCTTCACGGGCGCCAAAGTTTTTGCGACCGTCACCGCGCAGAGCCAGGCCGAGTCGCCCCGAACGGTCGCGATGGCGTACTGCCGGGGCACGCCGCTGCGCAACGAGATTGAATCGCGCGACGCCACACTGCTGGCGGAGGCGACGGATATCGCCACTGCCGCCATCGGCCAACGCTTTGGTACGGGCCAGATCACCGGAAAAATCCAGGCGATTGTCGTTGCAGCGGTCCGCAATGCGTAGCGCGAGCGTGGCTTGCGGCCTCGCCCAATATGAGCGTATGGAGTGCTGGGAAAAGCACCCGTTGTTCCCGGGTAGCCCGGGACCCTCTGCGGTACCCGGTGGGGACCGTGGGGGGCGCTGCTCCGCCTCCGCCAATCCCTGCACGATATTTAAAGGAACGCCCGACCGAAGCCAGCAGGATTCAATCAGGGCACGGGCAGCGGCGGGGGCTGGCCTTCGATCTTCGGCAGATCTTCGTTGATGCAGGCCCAACTGGGGGCCGAGGAGGTCCAGATGATGCCGGTGGGCGGTGCAAGCTCGGTGTCGTCCAGCGAACCCGCGCGCACGAACACCACATGGGGCCGAACTTCCGCAGCGCTGAATAGCTGCGTGCCGCAGGCAGGGCAGAAGCGCCGGTGCATCGCGTTGCCGCTGTCGGCGACGCTTGCGTAATCAGTGAGTTCGCCGGCGACCGTCATGCCTGCCGTAGGGAATCCCACGTTTACCGTGCCGCTGCCGGCACCGAGGTACTGGCACAGGCGGCACCAGCACACGCGGCTCGCGATGGGCGCTTGCGTGAAGGAATAGCGCACGGCCCCGCAGAGGCAGCCGCCGGTGTAGGTCTGCTTGCTCTCATCCATGCTCGACGCTCCTTCTCACCTGGCGAGCAGGCGCCTCAGGCACCCGGCGCCAGCATGTCCAGGGTTGTCCAATCCCACAGCAGCCCACCGGCCTGGCCAGGCTGATAGTTGTCGTCCGGGTGGATGGGATAGAGGCTCACGTGCGAGGCGCCGGCATCCACGTAGCGCTGGAGCGTGGCGCGAAGCTGGGTCTCGTCACCCCACGGCGCCAGCATGTCGATGAGGCGGTCGCTGCCGCCGTTGGCGTAATCGGCCTCATTGAAACCTGCCGTGGCCCAGGCGCGGTGGTAGGCCGGCAATTGCAGGTAGAAGCCGAGTGCTGCGCGCGCGGCGGTCCGCGCGACGCTGGCGTCCGTGGTGCGCACGGTGCGCACCACGGCGTGGATTTCCTTGTCTGGCCCCAGCAGCCCGCGCGCCTTGGCAATCTGTGCTGGTGGCTGCAGGTACAGGAAGAGGCCGTCGGCCAGATCCTTCGCCACCTGCATGAGCTTGGGGCCGTGGCCGGCGATAACGATCGGCGCGGGGATGGGCGCCTGGCAGCCGTCCACCGTCACGGCACGCACGGCCTTCAAGTATTCGCGCATTTTCCGTGCCGGCGGCTGGAAGACGTGCCCGCGTGGCTCGACCAGCACGGGATGCGACACCCCGAGCCCGAGGGTGAAGCGGCCGCCAGAAAGTTCAGACAAGGTGTTGCCGATCTGGGCCGCGGCGTGCGGGTCGCGCGCGTAAACATTGAAAATGCCGCTACTGACGCGCAAGCGGGACGTTGTGGCCAGCAGCCAGCCGCAGGTCGCCGTCGGTTCGCGGCCAGACACCTCGGGAATCCACAAGGTGTCGTAGCCCAGCTTCTCCAGGCGTTGGGTGTTGGCGATGAGGGTCTTGCCGTCGACGCCATCGGTGAATTGCAGCAGGCCAAGTCGGGACATCGCGGGCTCCTGGTTCGGACGAGAGGAGTGGGAAGCCTGCAGCGCCACCTCGGCGCTGCCTGCCAAACTTAGCTCAGGTCGTGCCCGCGCGCAGCGCCGGCATGACTTCACTGGCCATCAGTTCCAGGTGCTCATTGGCCCAGGACGGATGCAGGCCAGCCGGGACGGCCCAGGTGTACCACCGCGTGGTCCCCGTCTCGGCGCAGTAATCCCGGATCATTTCGATGGCCTTCGCGGGCTCCACGATGTAGCACCCTTTCTCTTCGAGCGCGGCTGGATTGGCGTCCACGGGCTGGATGAAGCCCATGCCGGCATCCTTGAACCACTTGGCGTAGCAGTTCTGCTGGTAGGCAATGTGTTCCTTGGCTTCGTGCCAGCGCTTCTCGGGATCCTTCGTGACCTGCAACCACATGTAGCCGCCGGCGATTTCATGCTGGTTCGGGTCCTTGCCCTGGCGCCCGACTTCTTCCCAGAAGAGCTTGGCGAAGGGGCTGATGGGGCCCGTGGCAATGTAGCCGTAGCCCACCCGTGCGGCGCGGCGCACCGCTACGTTGCTGAAGCCCGCGATCCAGAGCTTGGGCGGTGACTGCACCGGCCTCGGGTACAGCGCGATGTCGTTGTAGGTGTAATGCTTGCCCTTGAAGCTGAAGCGCTCACCGGCGAAGAGGCGCTGGATGATCTCGATGCCCTCCTCCATGCGCTGGGCGCGCTCGCGCGGATCGACGTTGAAGCCGGTGAACTCCTCCACCTTGTAGCCAATGCCAAGGCCGAGTTCGAGGCGGCCGTTGGAGATCACGTCGAGGGTCGCGGCGTCCTCCGCGACGCGGACGGGATCGTGCAGCGGCAGCAGCAGGACGCTGGTGCCGATGCGGATGCGCCTGGTGCGCGCGGCGATGGCGCAGCCAATGGCCAGCATCGAAGGCGAATAGCTGTCGTCACAGAAATGGTGTTCGGAAAGCCAGACATCGTCGAAGCCAAGGGATTCGGCGTACACGATCTGGTCGATGGTTGACTGGTAGACCTCGACGTTACTGCGCGGCCACTGCGGCGGGTTACGGAAGTCATACCAAAGTCCAAAGCTGATGGGTCGGGTCGTATTCACGCCAGGGCTCTCCATGTGGATTAGTCGTTTAAAGTAATCAGAGTGATCCGGCGGCGGCGGGCTTGGGCTTACCGGCCACTGCAGCAGCTTCGAGAGGTCGCAGCGCCGCACGGCAATCGCCCTGCGTGACACCCTACGCGCTGTAGATCATCTCGCTTGCCGCGAGGCCCGGTGGGATCGCCAGCAACAGGACAAAGTGACGCGCTCCGATGCGGCCGTCTAATTCAGCGACCCTCGCCCAGCGAGGACACGTCGAAGCGCCGCTTGATGTCGCGCGCGCTCATGCTCGGCGTGACCGTGACCTTGTTGGCCACCGAAATGGTCGAGGTATTGGCCAGCTTGTCGATGGCGATCGTCCCGGTCCACAGCGGCACCGACCGGGCCAACTGATCTTCCGGCGTGCTGCCCTTGTCTTGCTGCAGGTGGTAGACCACGGCGAAAATCCGCCACAGCTCATCATTCCGGTTGAACGCCAATGCAACCGGCGCACCCATGGTCTGCTGGTCGAAAAAGATGATCTTGCTGGAATAAGGGTGTTTCTCCCACGTCGGCCTGACCTCCACCGCATAACAGCGGCGGACCTGCCAGCGGTCGCGCGGCACCCGGCTCTGGGGGCCAAAATACGTGGGTGTGCCGGCGCGCGCATCGACCACAAACAGCACGTCCTTCTCGCCGAGGTACTTCCAGTTGAAGTCGAGCACGCGACCAGAGAAAGCCTCGAAGTCGTCCATGGTCATGTCCGTGCCCATGTAGGTGTCGGCGCGCTCCTGCGCCGACAGGCGGCGCACCCGGCGCTGCGACGGCAGATAGGAATTGACCTGATCTTCCTCCGTGGCATCGAGCGGATGCTCGACCACGAACTTGGTGCCCTTGACGTCAAAGGGCTCGAGGAACTCGACGTAGTCCTTGTAGAGCCTGGTTTCGACATCCGCCGCATCGGCGCGATAGCCGTTGTCCTTCATCCAGGCGAGATGGTTGAGGTAAACCCGGTGGTAGTTCTGCTTGACGAAGCGCTGCACGTCACCGCCGCCTTCGAGGCCCGGGGTCAAGCGGCCCTTCGAGCCCGGCTGCGTCGGCTTGATGTAGTTCATGGTCAGTTCGTCGTTGCGCCAACCGAAATATTGCCAGCGCTGGATTCGATTCCACGCGAGCATCAGTCCGCCCTGGTCTGGCGAGGCCGCCTTGATTTGTTCCTTGGAAAACGGCTGCCCGGCGGTGTAGTTCTTCAGGGCGCCATTGGCATCAATCGTTGCCTGCCCTGCGAACTCACGTGTCGCGTCCACGTAGCTCTGGTGGGGTTGAATGTCGGCGGTCGCCTGGATCTCCATTTCCATTTCCGGGAAATTGAATTCCTCGGCATAACCCGGGGGCTGCAGGCTCGCAATGACCGGGAAGTCCGCGGCCCGGAGGACGCGACCAGCATCGGGCATCACGGCCGGTGAAGGCGCTGCAATCCACGCGATGGCTTCTTCGTGGGAAACGGCAGCGACGCCCTGGCTCAACACTAGCAGGCTCGCTCCCAGCGCGAGGGTCGGGATGATTCGAAAACTCACAACAATCTCCTTTCCTGTTGGTCTTGTGGCTTGCTCATCGACCTTCGGTCAGGCGCGACAAGGCGAAGGTCCGATTAATCTCGCGTTCCGACATCGTCGGGAATTCGGTGGCCGAAGTGGCCCGCGCAATCGTGGTGCTGCTGTTCGAAAGGTCGTAGGCAATGCTGCCACGCCAGCCGGCTACGGAGGTTTCCAGCGCGCGTTCCGGCGTACTCGTATCCGGTGCTGGACGCTGGTAGTGCGTGACGATGACGCGCCAGAGCTTGTTGTTACGATCGAGCAGGAGCGCCATCGTCGGCGTGCCGGTCTGCTGGTCAATCAGCAGGAACTTCGCCGACATCGGGTGTCCTGACCAGCGCGGCTTCACCTCTACCACGTAGCAGGGCCGCACTTCGCGCCGGTCGACCGCGACGTTACTGAGCGGTCCGCCAAAGCGCAGCGTCTCCTCCCGCGAATTGCTCACGTGCAGGACGGACTTCTGGCCACGGTAGATCCACTCGTAGTCCATCACGCGGCCGGAGAAACCTTCGAAGTCGTCCAGCGTGTAGTTGGAGCCCATGAAGTTGTCGGCACGCTCCTTGGCGGAAAGGCGGCGCACCCGGCGCTGGGACGGCAGGTAGGAACTGACCTGGTCTTCTTCGTTGGCATCCAGCGCGCGCTCCAGCACGAAGGTGGTGCCGGCCACGTCGAACGGTTCGACGAAGGAAATGTAATCCTTGAAATAGCGCGTTTCGCTGTCGCTGGCGTTCACGCGGTAGTCGTGGCCCGGCAGCATCGCGAGGTGGTTCAGGTAGACGCGATGGTAGAACTGCACCAGCTTGCGTTCGAGATTGCCGCCACCTTCGATCCCCTCAGGCATCGTGCCTGCGGCCTTGCCGTCCGCCGTGGGCTGCACGAACATCATGTCGAGCGTCTTCACGCGGTAGCCGTAGTACTGCCAACGATAAACATGGTTCCACGCCACCATCATGCCGGCGTCGCCAGGCGTGGCATCGTCGAAGCGTTCGGGATCAAACGGCCGGCCTGCGGTGTAATTGTCCAGCCCGCCATCGGCACGCAAGGTCGTCTTCCCGGCATTCGCGGCGGTGGCGTCCTGGTAGACCTGCGGCGGCTGGTAGTCGCTGGTCGCATCGATGTCGAAGCTGAGTCCCGAACTTGCAGCGATTGCATAGAAGCCCGGCGGCAGCAGCGCGTGCAAGGACGCCATCTCGGCCGGCGCTACCGTGGTGCCCGGCGCCGGCAGGCTCGCCGGGGTTTCCGCCAACCAGGCTTCGACCGCTTCGCGTGTCGGTGGCTCGGCCATTGCCGCCGTCCAGGGCAACAAGGCCACCACTGCAAGCCCGAGCGCGCGGCTCATTCCAGCTTTCGACATTCTCCCCCCTGGGGCCTGTATGTTTTTCAGATCGTCGAACGCGGCGCGCGCCGTGGCGCGCTGCCTCACGCAGCCTTGTCGCGCAGCGCGTGGTTGATGCGCGGCATCACTTCCTGCGCCATCAGTCGCATGGAGTTCTTCATCGCGGCCTTGTCCTGCCAGTCGTGCGCGGCATACACCAGCGTACCGAAGTCGCCCACTTCCTCGCGCAGCGCGAGGATCTTACGTGCGACCGTCTCGGGGCTACCATGGATCACGCAGGCGTCACGCAATGCGGTGGGTTCGAGCTTGCCCGGATCGTCACCCACGTTGGCCACGAACGGCGCGCGATAGTTCGAGCGATCGAAAATGGCGAAAAGGTAACGGTAATAATAGTCGAAGGCGCCGTTCTCGATCTTCACGAACTGCTCGGCTTCGGCATCGGTAGCGGCCACGTAGATGCTGCGCGCCACGCGCCAGTTCCCGGGATTGGGTTCGATGCCGGCGGCCGTGGCCGCAGCGGCGTAGGTGGGCCAGTGGGTCTTCAGCGACCACGTGGCGATGAAGTTAGCGGACACCGCCAGGTAGCCGCGCGAGCCGGCGTAGGTGAGTGAACTGGAATTGGGGCTCATCGCGGAAATGCCGATCGGCGGGTGCGGCAACTGGAAGGGCTTCGGCACGTAGCCAAGCTTGATGTCGTGGTGGGTCCAGTTTTTCATTTCGATCGTCCAGTACTTGCCCTGGAGGTGGTACGGCGGCTCCGTCGACCACAGGGTGAGTATCTGGTCGAGACTCTCTTTCATCATCTCCATGCGGTCCTTGTCCAGCGTGCCGAACAGCTCGAAGTCGGACAGCAGGCCGCCCGGGCCCACGCCCATGATGAAGCGGCCGTTGGCGAGGTGATCGAACATCGCGGCCTGGCCAGCGGTGACCGCCGGATGGTATTGCGGCAAGTTCATCACGCCGGTGGCGAGCTTGATTTGTTTGGTCCGGGCAATGAGGTTGGCGTGGAAGATCAGTGGTGAAGTGATCTGTTCCACCTTCGAGGAATAATGTTCGCCGACCCAGGCTTCGCTGTAGCCGAGTTCATCGGCCCAGATCACGGCCTCGGTGTCTTCTTCGAGCGTCTGGTGGTAGTCCCTGTCGATATGGTGCAGGGGCATCATGAAATAACCGAGTTGCATGGCAGGCGCTCCGAAGGATGAACTCACCGGAGGCTAAGAGCCGGTCGCGCAAAGTTCAAGCCTCGCGCGGCCTGTACGTGAGCAGGCGAGATTTCGCCCGCAGAACTTTCATTCACATGGAGGACGTTTGCGCGCGACGGCTCAAGTGTCTTCGTTGACCTGCAGCACACCCGCCGCTTTCAGGGCTGCGATGCGCGCTGCGTCATAGCCCAGCATGCCGGCCAGGACTTCTTCATTGTGCTGTCCGGTGTAGGCCGCTTCGAGCGGGATGTTGTGGGGGAAACCCGAAAAGCGCAGCGGCATGCCCGGGACGCTGAAATCGCCCAGCTTGGAATCGCTGATCGTACGCACCGTGCCGCGCTCCAGCATGTGCGGATGGTTCACGACATCGGCAATGGTGAGTACCGGCGCGCAGGGGATGCGATGTTTCTCCAGCGCGGCCAGCACCGCGTCGTCGGAGTGCAGCGAATCCACCCAGGCCTGCACGATGGCGACCACTTCGGGCACGCGAGTACAGCGCAGTGCATTGGTCTTGTAGCGTTCATCGGTCACGAGATCCGGCCGCCCCATCGCCTCGCACAGGCTGGGCCATTGGTGATCGAGCGCGATGATGCAGAGATAGCGGTCCTTCGACTTGTACAGTCCCAGCGGGCACACCGCAAAATGGTGGTGTCCTGCGCGCGTCGGCGACTTGCCCGTGAGGCTGTACATCGCGATGTTGAGTTCGTGGCAGTGGAAGTAGGAATCGAGCAGCGAAATGTCCAGGTACTGGCCTTCACCCGTCCGTTCCCGATGCAGCAGCGCGAAGCCAATGGCGCAGGTGGCGTGCACGCCGGTGTTGACGTCGCCAAGGCCAATCATGGGCAGGCTGGGTGCGCCGTCCGGTTCACCGATCATCCCGGTGATGCCGGCATAGGCCTGGGCGATGTAGTCGAAGCCCGGCAAGTTGGCGAGTGGCCCCTCCTGGCCGAGGGCAGAAATGGAACACATCACCGCGCGCGGGTTGAGTGCCTTCACGTCATTCCAGCCAATGCCGAGGCGGGCGGCCACGCCGGGCGAGAAGTTTTCCACCACCACGTCCACCTGCTTGATGAGGTCGTGGATGATGGCCTTGCCTGCGGCAGTCTTGAGATCCACGCAGATGCTCTTCTTGCCGCGATTCTGCTGGACGAAGTAAGACGTGCGGCCGTTGATCTTGATTGGCAGCAGGCGCGACATGTCGCCCACCGGCGGCAACTCCACCTTCACGATGTCCGCGCCCATTTCCGCCATCAGGCGGGTGGCCGTGGGTCCGGCCAGCGCGTGGGTGAAGTCCAGCACCTTGAAGCCATCAAGGATGTGTTTAAGGTTCATGCAAAGCTCCCCTGCGTCGCCCTTGCCGCGTTGACTAGCCGACGTTGGAACGCAGGAGTTCGCGACGTTCGGGTCTGTCGTATTTGCGGACGGGTGTGTTGATGATGTCGGTCAGTTCGGGCGCGGCAAGCGCAGCGACCACGCGTTCTTCGTCCACCGCCCCGTAGGTGGTGCTGCGCCGCCGTGGTTCCCGGCCGGCGGCGGTGATCATGTCGAGCATTTCTTCCGGGCTCGTTTCCTGTCCGTGGGTGGAGCCTGCGGCGCGCGTGATGCTTTCGTTCATCAGGGTGCCGCCCAGATCGTTTACGCCGGCGGCCAGGCAGGCCACCACGCCGTCATGACCCATCTTCACCCACGAAGCCTGGATGTTGGTGATGAGCGGGTTGAGCGTTAGCCGCGCCACGGCATGCATCAGCACGGCTTCGCGGAAGGTCGGGCCACGCCGCGCGCGACCCTTCAGGTACAGCGGCGCTTCCATGTGCACGAACGGCAATGGCACGAATTCGGTAAAGCCACCGGTTTCGGCCTGCAGCGCGCGAATGCCCAGCAGGTGCCGCGCCCAGTTCGCGTAGCGATCGACGTGGCCGTACATGATCGTGGACGTGGTCTGGAAGCCCACCTCGTGCGCCGTGCGCATCACCTGGAACCACTCGCCGGTGTTGATCTTGTCCGGACACAGCACGCGGCGGACTTCATCGTCCAGCACTTCGGCCGCAGTGCCCGGCAAGGTGCCCAGACCCGCATCGCGGAGCTTCACCAGGAACTCGCGCAGCGGTACGCCCAGGGTGGCGGCCCCCTGCCAGACTTCCAGCGGCGAGAAGGCATGCACGTGCATGTCGGGCGCTGCGGCCTTCACCGTGGCGATGATGTCGAGGTAGGTCTGGCCCGTGTACTGCGGATGGATGCCTCCCTGCATGCAGACTTCGGTTGCCCCGCGCGCCCAGGCTTCCTTGACGCGACGGGCGATCTCGGCGGGATCGAGATCGTAGGGCTTGCCAGCGAGATCTTCCGAATGCTTGCCCTTGGAGAAGGCGCAGAACTGGCACTTGAAGTAACAGACGTTGGTGTAGTTGATGTTGCGGTTCACCACGTAGCTCACCGTGTCGCCCACGGTGCGCTTGCGCAAGGCGTCCGCCGCCTGGCAGATGTGGCTGAAGTCATCCCCGCGCGCGGTGAAGAGGCGCCCGACGTCGGTTTCCGCCAGCGTCTCGCCACCGCTGGCGCGTTCGCAAATCGCCGCGACGTCAGCCGACACGCGCGTCGGCTTGCGGGTGATGAGGGCAAGTTCTTCCGGGTCTGGAATCACCGCTTCGCCCGGACTCCAGGCGTTGCTGCGCGGCAGGCCGGCGCCGTCGATCAAATGCAGCACCGGCGTGCGAAACCGCGCGTCGAGCCAGCGTTCGCCGTTCAAGGCGTACTCGGGATAAATGGTCAGGCGCTCGTGCAGGAACTTGCCGGCTTCCGCCGTGGCGCGCGCGAGTTCTTCGAGGTGCGGCCAGGGTGCTTCGGGGTTCACGAAATCTGGCGTGAGTGGCGACACCCCGCCCCAGTCATTGATGCCGGCCGCCACCAGGCGGGGCAACACGCCGGGGCTCAGGTTGGGCGGCGCCTGCACGCTCATCGTCGCCCCGAAGACGAGACGCGTGACGGCCAGGGTCCACAGCATTTCATCCAGATCCGGCTCCGGCGCATTGGCCATGCGCGTGTCGGGCTTGGCGCGGAAGTTCTGGACGATGATTTCCTGGATGTGCCCGTGGCGGGCATGCAGATCGCGGATGGCGAGCAGGGACTCGATGCGTTCGGCGCGGGTTTCACCGATGCCGATGAGGATCCCGGTGGTGAACGGCACTTTCGCGCGCCCTGCTGCGTCCAGGGTGGCGAGCCGCACGGCCGGGATCTTGTCGGGCGAACCGTGGTGCGGCATGCCCTTGCCCGTGAGTCGCTCGGCGGCGGACTCGAGCATTATGCCCATGCTGGCCGACACGGCGCGCAGGGTAAGGAGTTCCTCGGCGCTCATGGTGCCCGGATTGAGATGCGGCAGGAGGCCCGTTGCCTCGAACACGGCTTTTGCGGCGGCGGCCAGGTACTCGAGCGTAGATCCGTAGCCCAGCTTGGCCAGCGCGTCGCGCGCCGTCTTGTAGCGTTCCTCCGGGCGTTCGCCCAAGGTGAAGAGCGCTTCCTTGCAGCCCTGCTGCGCTCCGGCGCGCGCCACGTCCAGCACCTGATCCAGCGGCATATAGGGATTGCCCAGGCGTTTCGGTGCCTTGGCGAAGGTGCAGTAGTGGCAAACATCCCGGCACAGGTGGGTCAAGGGCAGGAAAATCTTCTTCGAATAGGTAACGACATTGCCGAAGTGTCGGTCACGTAGTGCACCGGCCACGTCGATGAGCGCGGGCAGGTCGGTGAAACTGGCAAGCTGCAGGGCTTCTGCCGTGGTCGGCAGATGCCCGTCACAGACACGGGCAAGTAGGGCTTGGGTCATCTTGGAAATTGTCCTTGGAGGCAAGTCGCGGGCGAAGGGGTTAGAGGTTCCACTGCCCGCCGGCACTGACCACGGGCTGCGGTGCCAGACGTGACAGCACGTCGATGCCACTCAGGAAGGCGATGGTGGCCAGCGGCCGTTCGTAGGACAGCAGTCGGCGCAGGTCGTCGGGGCGGTCGATGTCCATGGCCAGGCCAGGTGAACGCAAGGTCTGCACCCGCACGCCGAGCGCCGTGGCGGCGGAACGATGCGCTTCGAAGCTGCGTCGGCCAAACCGGAAGGACATAAGATCGGGCGGGGAAACCGCAATGGCATTGGTGCCATAACCGGCTTCATCGGACACCAGCGTGACCGCCGGCGCCCAGCCGTGGCGGCCGATCAGTTGGTCGATTTCAGTGGGGCTTGCCAGCGGCACGTCCGTCGGCAGCATCAACAGGCTGTTACCCCCGAGGCTGCTCAGGTGGCGTCCGGCTTGCAGCACGGATTTGGAGAGGCCAGGTTCGGCTTCGGGCAGCACCGTCACGCCGAACTTGGCGGCGATGGGGGCGACGGCCTTTTCTCGCGTTACGACGATGACGCCACTGACCCGGCTGCAGGCGCAGAGCGTGCCCAGCAGATCGCCCAGCATGGCGCGCGCAAGCTGTGCGCGTTCGTCCTCGGTCAGCACCAGCGAGAGGCGGCGCTTTGCAAGGGCGAAAGGTTTGACCGGGACTACCACCCACACTGTTGTCGCGCGCCTCTCTGCTCGGGTCGTCTCGACCCTTTCCGCTTCATTTTTCTGGAGCTTGGCGAAGCTGCGCGAATTCGCAAACAAGGTCTGCGAGCCGCTGCTTGTCGGCCAACGTTAGCATGACCGTTGGGGCCGCGATAGCCGCGATTCCGGCTGCCTCGAACGCGGGCAAAAGTGCTTGATCCTGCTCGTCGATGACGTAGCCATCGAGCAGATCGCCGTAGTGTTGCGCCACCGCAAAGGCAGTCGCGGGCACCGCGAGTTCAGCCATCATCTTGGCCGTCGGGCCCTTGATGGCAAAGCCCGCGACGATCGGCGACACGGCGATCACGGGCGCGACCGAAGCCTTGATCGCTGCACGCAATCCCGGTACGGCGAGGATCGGATCGACACTCACGAACGGATTCGACGGACAGATGAACACGCCTGCCAACGCCGGATCGGCCAGCCATGCCAGCACTTCCGGTAGTGGCGTCGCGTTTGCCGCATTGCGGAATTCAAAACCCGTCACCGCCGGCGCACAGCGATCGCGCACGAAGTAATGCTGGAAGGCCAGTGGGCCGTCAGGTGTGAAAACAATGGTAGGCACCGTGCTGTTGCTCATCGGCCACACAGGATGCGTGGTGCCGAGGGCGGCGTTCAGCTCGCGGGTGACTTCAGCCAGCGTCGCGCCGTTCCGCAGACGTTCAGTGCGCAGCACGTGCACCGCGAGATCGCGATCGCCCAGCTTGAACCAGCTCTCCCCACCCAGTTCGCGCAGCGCCTCGATGAAGCGCCAGCTTTCCTCCCGCCGACCCCAGCCGGTGTCCTGATTGGACTCGCCCGAGAGGGCGTACATGAGGGTGTCGAGATCGGGCGAGACGTGAAGACCGAGATGGGTGAAGTCGTCCCCCGTGTTCACCACGAAGGCCAGCTGCGCAGGCGGCAGGATTTGGGTAAGCCCGAGGCACAGCTTGGCGCCACCAACGCCGCCCGTGAGTGCGAGGTATTTGGGCGCCACCGCGCTCACCTGAACAGGTCGTCGGCGACTGGCCGAATGATGTCGCGGGCCGTCTGCGTGGACTCTTCCGGCGGCAGGCCCTGAATCAGTACGACCGGCGTGCGCTGCACGCTTTCGCCCATGAGTAGGCAGGCGGTTGCCGCCAGGGAGTCGGCCCGGTTGATGACCGTGACCTTCAACTCACGCCCGTAGAGATCCTGCGTGCCCCGCCAGTCGTCCAGCACGGTGATGCCAGCGCAACCGATGGCGCCGCCGATCGTGCCGAGGCGCCAGGCCCGGTTCATGCTGTCGGCAATCACCACGCCCAAGTGCTTGCCGGTGCGCGCGGCCAGCGCC
>JAYTTZ010000288.1:0-16250 GCA_043744805.1 Gammaproteobacteria bacterium | reverse complement strand
AAGCCGCGGATATTGAGGTTGAACACCTTGTCCCAGGCCTCCACAGGATAATCTTCTGCCGGTGCGCCCCAGCTGGCTCCGGCGTTGTTGATCAGGATGTCGACCTGGCCGAGCTTTTCGACCGCGGCATCGGCCAATGCGGTGATATCTGCATCCTTCGCAGCGTCTGCAGCGACCCAGTCCGCGTCGATCCCCAGCTTCTGCAGATGCGCCTGGGCTTGTTGCAGATCGTCGGCCTTGCGCGCCGACAGCACAAGCTTTGCACCGTAGCTGCCCAAGGCCTCGGCCATCTGCAGGCCAAGACCGCGCGAGCCACCAGTGATGAGCGCGGTCTTGCCGCTCAGATCGAAAAGATTATTGTCAGCCATATGCGAATGCCTTTGTTACAAAATCGAGGCTCAGAAATAAGCGTCCTGCATGTCCATCGTGGTGCGATCCAGGCTGGCGAGCAGGTCGAGTTGTGCGTCTACCTTGGGTAGTTCCCAAAGGAAGAAATAACGAGCAGCACTGCGCTTTCCTTCATAGAAATCGCCACTTGTGTTCTCCGCGGCCATGGCCTGTTCGAGCCATATCCAGGCGATGGCTATGTGACCGAATGCTTCGAGGTAAAGGCTGGCATTGGCCAGCGTCAGCTCCGGATCATCTACCGACCACAATGTGCGCGTTACTTCGGCAAGGCGTTGGTAGCGGAGTTCCAACGCCTCGGCGAAGTCGGCAAGGTTCTCGTGCGCCCTGGCCTTGCCAACCGTTCCGGCAACGCGGCCAGCAAACAACTTGAACGCCGCGCCGTCCTGCATCACCACCTTCCGCCCCAGCAGGTCGAGGCCCTGGATGCCGTGCGTGCCTTCGTGAATCGGATTGAGCCGGTTATCGCGGTAGAACTGTTCCACCTTGTATTCGCGCGTGTAGCCATAACCGCCGTGCACCTGGATGGCCAGGTCGTTGGCAGCCAAGCACCACTGCGACGGCCAGCTCTTGGCGACGGGCGTCAGGATGTCGAGCAACATCGTCAGTTGCGCGCGCTCGTCCGGATCTGCAGTGACACGTGCTTCGTCCATCAGACGCGCGCAGTAAAGATTGAAGCCGAGCGCGCCTTCCACGTAGGACTTCTGCGCCAGCAGCATGCGTTTCACGTCCGTGTGTCCGATGATGGGCGTCTGCGGGCTGGAAAGATCCTTGCCGGCGTTGCCGATGAGCCTTCCCTGCGGACGATTGCGCGCATAGTCCACTGCGTGCAGATAGCCGGTATAACCCAGCGCTACCGCGCCCAGCCCGACGCCGATCCGCGACTCGTTCATCATGTGGAACATGTAGGCCAGACCGTGGTGGGCTTCGCCGACCAGGTAACCAATTGCACCACCCTTCCCTTGCGGACGATGACGCGTGCCCTCGCCGAAGTTCAACAAACAGTTGACCGTGCCGCGATAGCCCATTTTGTGGTTGATACCCCCCAATTGCACGTCGTTGCGCTCGCCAAGCGTACCGTCCTCCTCGACGAGGAATTTAGGTACCAGCAGCAGAGAAATTCCCTTGACGCCAGGAATTAGCTTGCCATCCGGTCCCGGGATCTTGGCCAGCACCAGATGCACGATGTTTTCAGAGAGCTCATGGTCGCCGCCCGAAATCCACATCTTGTTGCCAGCCACGCGGTATTGCGGGCCGAAATTGGATTCGCCTTCGTAGTCAGCGCGCGTGCTGATATCGGACAGCGATGAGCCCGCCTGCGGTTCCGACAGGCACATGGTTCCAAGGTAACGGCCTTCCAGTTCTGGCTTCACGAAAGCGTCGATCTGGGCTTCGCTGCCGTGCGCCAGCAACAGGTTGGCGTTGCCGATGGTCAGTAGCGGGTACGCGCTGGTACCGATATTGGCTGCATAGAAATAACTCAGTCCAGCCATGTTCACCACGGCGGGCAGCTGCATGCCGCCCAACGCGTAGTCCTTTGTACTTGCGATCAGGCCGGCATCGGCGAAGGCCTGCAGCGCCGGCTTCACTTCATCGATCAAGCTGACGGTTTCCCCGTCGAAATGTGGCTCGTGCTGATCGGCTTTGTGGTTGTGCGGTGCGAACAGTTCTGTGGCGATGCACTCGCACGTGTCCAGCATTGCGTCGAAGGTTTCGCGGTTGTGGTCGGCAAAGCGTTCGGCACGGGTCAGTGCAGTGACGTCCAGCCATTCGTACAACATGAATTCCAGATCGCGGCGTGAGAGTAGTAATGAGTCCATGTGCGGCTCAGGCGATCTCGAACAGGCCGGCAGCACCCTGACCGCCGCCCACGCACATGGTCACGACCACGAACTTCACCCCACGGCGCTTGCCCTCGATCAGGGCATGACCGACCAGGCGCGCACCACTGACCCCGTAGGGATGGCCCACCGCGATCGCGCCGCCATTGACGTTGATGCGGTCATGAGGAATCCCAAGCCGATCCATGCAGTACAGAACCTGCACCGCGAACGCCTCGTTGAGTTCCCACAGGCCGATGTCGTCGACGCTCAGCCCGGCACGCTTCAGCAGCTTCGGTACGGCGAACACCGGTCCGATCCCCATCTCGTCTGGTTCGCAACCGGAGACCGCGAAGCCACGGAAAAAGCCGAGTGGATTCAGGCCCCGTTGCTGGGCGAGAACTGCATCCATCACGACTGCAGCCGATGCGCCGTCGGAGAACTGGCTGGCGTTGCCCGCGGTGATGCAGCCGCCGGGCAATGCGCTGCGGATCTTCGATACGCCTTCGTAAGTGGTGTCGGCACGGATGCCTTCGTCAGCGGAGATCGTCACCTCACGCGTGCCAAGGCGGCGCGTTTTCGGATCAGCGACGCCGGCGAGCACGGTGATCGGCACGATCTCCGCGTCGAAACGTCCGGCCGCCGCCGCCGCCGCCGCGCGTTGCTGGCTTTCGGCGCCATAGTGGTCCTGGCGTTCGCGGTCGATACCATAACGCTTGGCCACCGTCTCGGCGGTGCGCAGCATCGGCCAGTAGATCTCCGACTTGTGCTCGAGAAGCCAGCCGTCGCAGATCATGTGCAGGTTAGCGTGGTTCTGCACGCAGGAAATACTTTCGACGCCGCCTGCCACGAACACGTTGCCTTCGCCAGCGATCACGCGCTGCGCCGCCATCGCGATGGTCTGCAGGCCCGACGAACAGAACCGGTTGACCGTCGCGCCCGGCACGCTGACCGGCAATCCGGCACGCAGCGCAATCTGTCGCGCGATGTTGCTGCCGGTGGCACCTTCGGGCCACGCGCAACCCATCAGAACGTCTTCGACCTCGACAGGATCAATACCGGCGCGGCTGACCGCGTGCTGCACGACATGGCCGCCCAAGGTGGCACCGTGGGTCATGTTGAACGCGCCCTTCCAGCTCTTGGCAAGGGCGGTGCGGGCGGTGGAGACAATGGCTGCTTGTTTCAACTCTGGACCTCGTTGCAATGGGTGATGGAAGGGCGCAGGCGGCGTGCTCACGTCAGTCGGTGAAGGACTTGCCCGACTCGGCCAGCGCGACCAGCAGCGGCGCCGGCTCCCAATCCCCGCCGTGGTAACCGCGGGCGAAGCCGCGCATTGTTTCCAGCACGTTGTAGAGGCCGACCGTGTCGGCGTAGAACATCGGCCCGCCGCGCCAGAGCGGGAAGCCGTAGCCGGTCAGGTACACGATGTCAATGTCCGACGCCTTGGCTGCGATGCCATCCTCGAGGATCCGCGCACCTTCGTTCACCAGTGCGTAGATCAGGCGATCGACGATCTCTTGGTCCTTGATCTGGCGGCGTTCGATGGCAAGATCGCGGGAGTGTTGTTCGATCAGTGCATTGACCTCGTCGGACGGATACGCGGTGCGGTCACCGAGTTTGTAGTCGTACCAGCCCTTGCCGGTCTTCTGGCCAAAGCGGCCGAGTTCGCAGACCAGGTCGCCGGTCTTCGAATAGGTCATGTCCGGCTTCTCGACGTAGCGGCGCTTGCGGATTGCCCAGCCGATGTCGTTGCCGGCGAGGTCGCCGACCCGGAACGGTCCCATCGCGAAACCGAACGCTTCCATCGCACGATCGACCTGCTGCGGCATTGCGCCCTCGTCGAGCAGGAACCCGGCCTGCCGGCCCAGCTGCTCCAGCATGCGGTTGCCGATGAAGCCGTCGCAGACGCCGGAGACAACGGCGGTCTTGCGGATTGTTTTGGCCAATTGCATGACGGTCGCCAGCACGTCCTTGCCGGTCTTCTCGCCGCGCACCACTTCCAGCAGCTTCATCACGTTGGCGGGGCTGAAGAAATGCATGCCGACGACGTCCTGCGGACGTGACGTAAACCCGGCGATGCGGTCGACGTCCAGCGTCGAGGTGTTGCTCGCAAGGATCGCACCCGGTTTGGCGACGGCGTCGAGCTTCTCGAACACCGACTGCTTGACCGCGTACTCCTCGAACACCGCCTCGATGATCAGGTCGGCGTCCTTCAGGTCGTCGAAGGACAGCGTCGGTGTCAGCAGGCCCATGCGCTGCTCGACCTGTTCGGCCGTCAACTTGCCTTTTTTGGCGCTGTTCTCGTAGTTCTTGCGGATCGTCGCCAGGCCGCTATCCAGCGCGTCCTGTTTCGTTTCAAGGATGGTGACCGGAAGACCGGCGTTGAGGAAATTCATGCTGATGCCGCCGCCCATGGTGCCGGCACCGATGATCCCCACCTGCACGATCTCGCGCGGCGTCACGTCCCGACCGACGTCGGCGATCTTGCTGGCGGCGCGCTCGCCGAAAAAGGCGTGGCGCAAGGCCTTCGATTCAGTCGACGTGACCAGGCTGATGAAGCCCTCGCGTTCCAGTGCCATTCCGTCATCAAAGGGCTGCTTGACCGCCGCCTCGATCGCGTCGATGCACTTCAGGGGCGCCGGATAGTGCGCCGAGGCCGCCGCGACTGCATTGCGCGCAAAGGACAGAAAGCCCTCGGCGTTGGGGTGCTCGACCTTCAGGTTGCGCAGCAGGGGCAGCTCGCCGCCGTCAACGATGTCCCGTGCGAACGCGACGGCCGCGCCGACCACGTCATCATCCACAACGCGGTCGAGCAAGCGGGTGTTGGACAGCTGTTCCGCTGGCACCGGCTCGCCGGACACGATCATGTTGAGCGCCGTCTCCAGCCCGACCGCACGCGGCAGCCTCTGGGTGCCGCCGCCACCTGGCAGGATCCCGATCTTCACCTCGGGCAATCCGATCAGCGCGCCACGCACGGCGACCCGGTAATGCGCCGCCAACGCCACCTCCAGGCCACCACCCAGCGCGGTGCCATTGAGCGCCATCACCACCGGCTTGGGGCTGCCTTCCAAAACGTCGATGATGTCGTGGAGAGTCGGCGCCTGCTCCGCACGCGGCGTGTTGAACTCGGTGATATCCGCACCGCCGGAAAACATGCGTCCACCACCGGTAACGACGATCGCCTTGACGGCATCGTCATCGATTGCGCCCCGGATTGCCTCGACCAGGCCCGTGCGGATCTCCAGCCCCATGCCATTCACCGGCGGATTGTCGAAGGTGATGGCGGCCACGCCGCCCTGGATCGTATGGTGCACTGGCATCTTGTTCGCGTTCCGTTGTTGGTTTGTAGGGAGGACCGCCGTCAGCGGCCCAGGAAATCGATCCCGGTGTCGGCGAATGGTTGCCGGCCCGCACCGAGATGGTCGAGCAGCTCTGACATGTCGCGCGCCATACGCGCCTCGCCATGGCGCTGCGGGTCATGTGGTTTGTCCGAGTGCCCACGGCCGCGTGTATCCACGGCAATCACCGAACGACCGGCATCAACCAATGCAGCCACCACCCCGGTCGCCATCCAGTTCACGTCCGTGCTTGCTGCTAATCCGTGGCGCAAAAGCACGGGCACGCCTGCGTCATCGCTGCCCCAGCGATGAAACGACAGCCGGATGCCGTCGTCGGTCGTGAACGTCCCCGGTTGCGCCAGGACGGCCGCCGCACTCCCAAAATCCACGCGCATTGTCGAAGTCGTTTTCGTCGTCATCAACGCGCCCCTGCCTGCCGCGCAAACTGCCAAGCCAGATCAGCCAGCGGTCCAGCCTGGCGACCGTACTCGGCTGCCCGCGCGTTGCTCGCGGTGCCGGTTTCCGCCCGTTTGGCAATGCCCTGCAGGATTGCCGCCACTCGGAACAGGTTGTAAGCGAGGTAGAAATCCCGGTCGCCGGACACCACGCGGCCGCTCCGGCGCTCATAGGCATCGACGTAGGTGGCCTCATCCGGGATTCCCAGCGCGGCCAAGTCCAGGCCCGCCAAGCCGCGCAGCGCTCCCGGCGGAACGTGCCAGCTCATCAAGTTGTAGGCGAAATCGGCTATCGGGTGACCGAGGGTCGACAACTCCCAATCGATCACCGCTAAAATGCATGGTTCGGTCTGGTGGAAAATCACGTTGTCCATACGGTAGTCGCCATGGACCAGCGCCACTGGATTGTCATCGGCAGGGATGTGCGCGGGCAGCCACTCGATTAGGCAGTCCATCGCACCGATCGCGACCGTGCGGCTGGCGTCGTACTGTCGCGTCCAGCGCTCGATCTGGCGGGCGAAGTAGTTGCCGGGCTTGCCGTAGTCGGAAAGCCCCACGGCATCCGGATCCACACGGTGCATCGCACTGATCACACGGTTGAGCTCGTCATACAGCGCGGCGCGATCATCTCGTTGCACCTCCGGGAGTGTCTGGTCCCAGAAGATCCGTCCGTCGACGTGGTCCATCAGGTAGAACGCACGACCGATCACCTCCTCGTCCTCGCACAGGCAATGCATGCGCGCCACCGGCACGTCACTGTCGGCAAGCGCTGATTGCACTCGGAATTCGCGTTCGATCGCGTGCGCTGAAGGCAGCAGTTCCGAACGCGCCCCAGGCTTGGTGCGGAGTACGTAGCGATTTCCGGGGGTTTCGACCATGAAAGTCGGATTCGACTGCCCGCCTTTGAACCGCGTGAGCTGCATGGCACCGTCCATGCCCGGTACCTTTCCACGCAGGTATTCCTGCAGTGGGCCGAGCTCGAACGGCAGCGCGCCCGGCGATGCCCCGGAATGCTTTACCTGGTTCATGCCGACGCTCTCACCAGCCGCCCACTGACCAGTGTCGGCACCGCGTCGATAGTGTCGTGGCTGCAGGCATAGTCCACTTCGTCTCCGAGTGCGTGGCTTTCCATCATCTGGCCCACGCGCGACGCGAACAGCGCTGTGCGCGAGTCGCATCCCCGATAGGCATGCAGTGCGGCGCGTGCCGAGTCGGTCAATACGTAATCCGCGATCTGCGTCAGGTGGTCGATGATGTGGCCGGCACCGTGGAAGTCCTCCAGGTTGAAACGGTCGAGCGAACCTGAGCACACGATCAGTACCGAGACCTCCGGATGCCGCTTCACCACGTGCGCGGCCAGCGCCTTGCCGTTCAGCAGCGCACCCACGTACACATTGGGCGCATGCGCCATCGACACCAGCGCCTGGGTGCCATTGGTAGTGCAATACACCAACTCGGCCCCGTCCAGACCCACGTCAGCTAGCGCGAGGGGTGTGGCAGGTGCAAAGCCGGGAATCATCCTGGCCATATGTTCACCGGCTAGCACGCACTCACCCACGCCCTCGGCGACGCGCATGGCCTCGTCGCGGTTGCGCACAGGATGGATGCTGGCAACGCCCTTCGAGAACGCATGCACGATGGTGGATGTCGCGAACAGCACGTCCAGGACCACGACGACCTTGTTGTCGAGTCGGGTGGGATCGATCTCTTCTCTTTTCAGCAGCACGTGAAGTTTCGGCATGGGTCCCGTGTGTTTACTTGATGATTTAGTTCCGTATGGTGGAACTTAGTTTCTATATTTCGAAACACTCTATCCGACTTGCGCCGGCCGTACAAGACGCCTGCAATGGGTTTTCATTGCTGCAAAGCAACATAAAATCACAGCGCCATAGTCGCTTGCACACAGGAGTGCAGCGGCCTATCATCCCCACGAAATGGCGGAACAGAGTTTCATATGATGAAACATGAACGCCAGCCCGTAGACACAAGGCGTCTTGATGGACTTTTCCTACTCTCCGAAAGTTGAAACCCTCCGCGGACGGCTGCAGGACTTCTTCGACCGGCATATCCAGCCGAATGAGCAGCGCTTCCAGCAAGAAGCCGACGAACACCGGCGCAATGGCAAACCGTGGACGCCCAGCACGCTGATCGAGGAGCTGAAGACCCAAGCGCGGGCACAGGGCCTGTGGAACCTGTTTCTGCCGCAATCCGATCGCGCGCCTGAAGGCCTGTCGAACCTGGAATACGCCCCGCTGTGCGAAATCATGGGCCAGGTCTCATTCGCCCCCGAGGTCTTCAACTGCTCGGCCCCCGACACCGGCAACATGGAGGTGCTGGAACGTTATGGCACCGATGCGCAGAAGGACCGCTGGCTTGAGCCATTGCTCGCCGGCGACATCCGCTCCGCATTCCTGATGACCGAGCCTGACGTGGCCTCGTCGGATGCGACCAACATCGAGTGCTCGATCCGGCGCGACGGTGACGACTACGTCATCAACGGCCACAAATGGTTCTCGTCCGGCGCCGGCGACCCGCGTTGTGCGGTGTACATCGTCATGGGCAAGACCGACCCTGATGCCGAGACCTATCGCCAGCAGTCGATGGTGCTGGTACCGACAGACACGCCCGGCATCAAGGTGCTGCGGCCGGTGACGGTGTTCGGTTATGACGGTGCGCCGCATGGCCATATGGACATCGAACTCACTGACGTGCGCGTGCAGGTCGACAACGTGATTCTTGGTGAAGGCCGCGGCTTCGAGATCGCCCAGGGCCGCCTTGGCCCTGGCCGCATCCATCACTGCATGCGCTGCATTGGCTTGGCCGAACGCGCACTGGAGTTGCTCTGCCGCCGGATCAGCACGCGCACCGCATTCGGCCAGCGCATCAGTGCTTTCTCGGTCTGGCATGAGCGCATCGCCGAGGCGCGCTGCATGATCGAACAGGCGCGCCTGCTGACGCTCAAGGCCGCACACGCCATGGACACGGTCGGCAACAAGGCGGCGCGGCGCGAGATCGCCATGATCAAGGTGGTGGCACCGAACATGGCGGTGAAAATCATCGACTGGGCCATCCAGGCGCACGGCGGGGCCGGCTTGAGTGCCGACTTCCCACTGGCGCAGGCCTATGCCGGCGCGCGTTCACTACGACTGGCTGATGGCCCGGATGAAGTCCACCGAACCACCATCGCGCGCATGGAGCTGAAGAAGTACGCCAGCCATGCGTCGGCACGCCAGTAGCAGCACGCAACCAGACATGGGAAATCCAAGACGCAACGCCGACACCTTCATCCAGTCCATTGACGAGGACCATCCGCAGTTCGTCAGTTCGGTCGCGCGGGCGTTCTCGATCCTGCGCTGCTTCGAACATGGCGAGCAATACCTGGGCAACCAGGACATCGTGCGCCGCACTGAGCTGCCGAAGCCGACCGTGTCGCGGATGACGTTCACCCTGTCGGCCCTCGGGTACCTCGAGTACTCGTCTCATCTTGAGAAGTATTCCTTGGGCACGGCGGTGCTGTCGCTCAGTCATGCCTTCATGAAGAGCCACGACGTGATATCTATAGCGCGCCCGCTGATGCGCGAACTCGCCGACTACACCCAGGCGGCAGTGATGCTGGGCGCTGCCGACGGCCGACGCATGGTGGTGCTGGAGGTCTGCCAGGGCGACCCCACCTTCCACCTCAAGCTCGAGCCGGGCGCGCGCGTGCCGCATGGCTCCACGGCGCTGGGACGTGCCGACCTCGCCGCCCGTCCGCAGCCCTTCTTCGACCAGCACCTGGCCGAACTGGAAGAGGAATGCGAACCGAGTCATTGGCCGAAGATCCGCGCCGGCATCCTGCGTGCGCGACAGGACTACGAGAACTACGGCTTCTGCTTCTCGCTGGGCGACTGGAACCCGGATGTCTTCGCGGTGGGCGTGCCGATGGTGTCGGCTGACCGCAACCGTATCCTGGCCTTCAACTGCAGCGGGCGCGTCTCGGTGATGGCCCGGGAAAAACTCATCCATGACTTCGGGCCGAAGCTGGTGGCGCTCAGGAACAGCGTGTTCGAGCTCACCGGCGGGCGTTTCTGACCTGTCCGCCCCATCCCATCGATTCCAGACAGGAGCCACATGAAAGCCATCGTATGCGAAACATGGGGACCACCTTCCTCATTGCAATTGCGCGAACTACCATCGCCCGCTCCCGGACCAAAACAGGTGCTGGTGCGTGTGCGGGTGGCGGCGGTGAACTTTCCGGACGCATTGATCGTGGCGGGCAAGTACCAGTTCAGGCCCGAGCTTCCGTTCTCGCCCGGGGGTGAGTTGTCGGGGGAGATCATCGCGCTCGGCAACGAAGTGAAAGGGATGGCTGTGGGCGACAAGGTCGTCGGTATCGCCACCCATGGCGCCTATGCACAGGAAGCCTTGGTCGATGCGGCCCACCTGATCCCCTTGCCAAGTGACATCAGCGACGAGGACCTGGAACGGGCCGGCAGTTTCGTGCTGACCTACGGCACCTCGCTGCACGCCTTGAAGGATCGCGCGCGCGCCCAGGACGGCGAAACCCTGCTGGTGCTGGGGGCGGGTGGCGGCGTCGGCCTGGCAGCGGTGGAAATTGGCAAGTTGATGGGCTTGCGCGTGATCGCCGCCGCTTCCAGCGCGGACAAGCTGGCGGCCGCACGCGAACGTGGTGCCGACGAGACCATCGACTACAGCCGAGAAGACGTGCGCGAGCGGGTCAAGGCGCTGACCGAGGGACGGGGTGTCGACATCGTCTACGACCCGGTGGGTGGCGAATTCGCGGAACCTGCATTGCGCAGCGTCGGCTGGCACGGCCGTTACCTCGTCGTGGGCTTCGCAGCGGGCGAGATTCCGAAGATTGCCACCAACCTGCTGCTGTTGAAGGGTAGTTCACTGGTGGGCGTGTTCTGGGGCGAGTTCGTGCGCCGCGAACCCAAATTGAATGCGGAGAACATGGCACTGCTGTTCTCCTGGTTGCGCGAACACAACATTGATCCGCTGATCTCCAGGCGTTACCCGCTGTCCCAGGCGCCGCTGGCGCTGGATGCCCTGCTCGCCCGCCAGGCGATCGGCAAACTGGTAGTGCTGCCCCAGCAGATCGACTGAACCGCTTCCACATTTTGAAACTGTGCGCATCCTTGGGAGGGGGGAACGCCGATGATGAATCTGAGTAACTGGCCGCCAGGCCTGCCGTTGCATCTGGAACTGCCGCAGACCTCGCTTTACTACAATCTCGAAGTCTCGGCACATCGCTATCCGCTGCGGCCTGCGACGCTCTACTACGGTGGCGAGTTGTCTTACGCCTCGCTGAAACAACAAGTCGACGCGCTTGCCGGTTACCTGCAGACGCGCTGCGGTGTAGGCCGTGGCGATCGTGTGGCGCTGTATCTGCAGAACAGCCCGCAATTCGTGATTGCTATGTACGCCATCCTGCGCGCGGAGGCGGTGGTAGTGCCGCTGAATACCATGAACAGGCAGCAAGAAGTCGCCCACATCGTCCGCGACAGCGGCAGCAAGGTCGCGATCTTCGGGCAGGAGTTGACCGAGAACATCGCTCCGTTGCTGGGTGGCGACCTGGCCCATGGCATCGTCGCGACGTACTCCGACTACATTGACCCGGACACCGACCTGCCCGTCCCCGATATAGTCACCGCCCCGGCGATCGAAACGACGGGAGCCATCACGTGGCGTGACGTACTCGATGAAGGCTGCGAACCCGGCCCGCACCTCGCCGGCCCGGATGATCTTGCGGTGCTGCCGTACACGTCGGGCACCACCGGAACACCCAAGGGCTGCCTGCACACCCATCGCAGCGTGATGCACACCGCCGTCGCGGGCGCGGAATGGTGCCTGGCGCCGAAGGACAGCGTGGTTCTCGCTGCGCTGCCGATGTTCCACGTCACCGGCATGCAGAACTGCCTCAACACCCCGCTGTACGGGGGCAGCAGTATCGTGATCATGACCCGCTGGGACAAACGCTGCGCTGCGATGCTGATCGAACGCCATCGCGTGACCGCATGGACGGCGATCCCGACCATGCTGTTCGACTTCCTCAACCAGCCCGACCTGGGCGAACGCGACCTGTCCTCGCTGCACATGCTGACCGGTGGCGGTGCGGCCATGCCCAAGGCCGTGGCCGAGCGCATCCGATCGTTGTGGGGCATCGACTATGTCGAGGGCTACGGTCTGTCGGAGACGATAGCGCCGACCCACATCAACCCGACCCATCGTCCCAAACCGCAGTGCCTGGGCATTCCTATCTTCGACACGGAGGCGATCGTGGTCGATCCGGCGACGATGGCGGAGTTGTCCGTCGGCAGCGTGGGGGAAATTTTGGTCGATGGGCCGCAGGTGTTCCTCGGCTACCACGGCAACCCGCAGGCGACTGCGCTGGCCTTCGTACAGGTCGATGGGCGACGCTACTTCCGCACCGGCGATCTGGGCTATGTCGATGACGAAGGCTATTTCTTCATGGTCGACCGCCTCAAGCGGATGATCAATGCCTCCGGCTACAAGATCTGGCCAGCCGAGGTCGAAGCCTTCCTGTACGCGCACCCCGCGGTGCTCGAGGCGTGCGTGATAGGTTTTCGCGACCCGCACCGCGGCGAGAGCGTGAAGGCCTTTGTGGTGCGGCGGCCAGGCCATGCGCTGGACGAAGACGCGCTCATCGCTTGGGCACGAGGGCAAATGGCCACCTACAAGGTGCCGCACGTGGTCGAGTTCCTCGACAGCCTGCCCAAGAGCGCCACCGGCAAGGTGCAATGGCGTGCATTGCAGGAAAAGGAATTCGCCGCCTCGCCATAGATGGCGCCGTGTGGCCACACCATTCCTGATCGCAAGCGAAACAAACTGAACGACGTCAATGTGCTGGACATCCTGCCCGTGGAAGCCGGTGCCTTCTACGTGATGGACCGAGGTTACGTGGACTTCAAGCGCTTGTACGCGATGCATCAGGCCGGTGCGTTCTTCGTCACCCACACCAATAGGGGCATGGATGCGCGGCGCGTGTACTCGGTCCCAACGGCCTGCCTACAGATATTGTCGGTCTCGGCTTTCGAGAAAACCGAGCTTTCATGC
The DNA here is from genome assembly GCA_043744805.1 of Gammaproteobacteria bacterium. GTDB lineage: Bacteria > Pseudomonadota > Gammaproteobacteria. Next base: position 3,155 of record JAYTTZ010000288.1, on the reverse strand, counting down.
GCCTTCACTGCTGTCCGGTTAAATCGTGAATAGATTCAGTTGGTTGCGCGGCCAACCCTCTGGTGGGATGTACTCGGCAGTTGGAAAGGCTTGCTGCAAGGGCATTTTCTCGAAAAGGGTGACCGACAAAATCTGTAGCAAAGTGTAGAGCGAGGCGTCGAGGCCGAGCTTCTTTTTGACGATGGCGACGAGCACATAGACCGACACCGCGATCCAGATTTGTGTCTTGACCGCATTCTCTGATGTACCGAAGAAACGCTTGATCCGAAGATGCTGCTTGATCCACTTGAAGAACAATTCCACCTGCCAGCGGTTCTTGTAGAGCGCGCAGATGGTAGCCGCTGGCAAAGTCATCTGGTTGGTGAGGAAGACGAGCGTCTTGCCGGTCCCGGGGTCTTTGAATCGAACACGGCGCAGATGCGAGGGGTAGTCCTGCTTCGTGTAGAAGCCGTCGAGTGCAATCGTCTGATCGCAAATGATGCCAGTCGAGCGATCGGTCGGCGCCGAATAGACGCGATGGAAATCCATGTTCGACTTGGTTCGCGTGACGAAGAAAGCCCCTGCCAAGTGCAGAATGTGGAGCCGTCCGAAATCGACGTAGCCGCGATCCATGACATAGATGGCACCGGGCTCCGGCACCAGCAGATCGAGTGCATGGACGTCGTGAAGCTTCCCATCGGAGACGTGGATGAAGCCGGGAATACTGCCCTTCAGGTCGAGCAGCGTGTGCATCTTCACCGCCGCCTTGGTCGAACGGAAATGTGCCCAGGGAAAGACCGACAAACACAGATCGATGGTCGTGGAGTCCAATGCATAGACGGTGTTCGACAAGTCCAGCCCCAGGTCCTCGCTGGCATAGAGTGCTCTGGCCTGACTGATCAGGCGCTGAGCGAAGTCGGCGTGGATGCGCCAGTCGCGCATCTCGTTGGCATCGGCCAGCGTCGAACGCCGGATCGGCTCGCGAAAACCCATGTGGTAGAGCTTGGCGTCTTGGGCCGACAGACACACCTCGATGTCGCGCAGGCTCTCGCGGTAGGTCAATTGGGCGAAGGCCATAACCCGAAACTGCTCGGCACACGTCAGCGTGCGAACACCCTTGTCTCCACCGTAATGATTGACGTACCGAGCAAAGGTCGTCCATGGCAGAAAATCCATGAGCTGAGCGAACAGTGTCTTGCCGGTGTTCATGGCAGTCTCCGAGCGAAAGCCCGTGAGACTGCCAGAATTGGCAATCGCCGTTCAAATCGACACCACCCTTCATCGCTCGGAAATCCGCATAAGACATGGCTCTCAGAGATTCAACCTTTCATTTAACCGGACAGCAGTGATGCGCCTTGCAGACCGATCGATCACAGCCCAATTCACCCATCGCCGCTAACCAATTGATCTTGTTCGATCTTTAACCGGACACTACTGGGCACAACTAATGAAGATACAAGAATCGGATCAGTTCAAGATAGGCGGCCCCAGGGCAACCTACGTATTGACTGTTTGTTCCCTGCTTTATGCAGTGAGGTATGCGGATTGGCAGGTCATGTCGGTGGTCCTGCAACCGATGAAGATGGACCTGGGCCTGACTGACGTGCAGGTCGGTCTTGTCAGCTCTGCATTTTTCGTCGGCATCATACTTTGCACCCTGCCGGCTGCCCATATGGTCGATGTCTGGAGCAGGAAGAAAACGATCGGCCTGATGGCGATTGTCTGGAGCATCTTTACGCTGGCTACAGGATTCGTCGGCGGACTGGCCTCCTTGCTGTTTGCCCGCCTCGGCGTTGGCGCGGGCGAAGCGGGCTTCGCGCCTGGCGGCACGGCGCTTGTCTCGGCCTCCTATCCGGAAGAAAAAAGAAGCCAGAAGCTCGGCATCTTCAATATGTTCATCACCGTGGGCGTCATTGTCGGTGTCATGGGAGGTGGCTATCTCTCGGCGAATTTCGGCGGCTGGCGCACACCTTTTTATGTCTTCGCCATTCCCGGAGTCATCCTGGGCATCCTGGCATTTTTCATGCAGGACTACCGCCTGAAAAAGGCGGACGGGTCGGACTTCGTCCACGACTCCCTGCTCAGCAATTTGAAGCAGCTGTGGAAAATACCCACCTTGCGCTGGCTGTACGTCGGGCTGGGCATGTACGCCATCCTGCAGATCTCCGTAGGCACCTGGTTCCCGTCGCTGCTGATGCGGGCCTATGACATCAAGGAAGACAAGGCCGGCCTGATTATGGGCGTAGTGACCATCATCGGTCTTGGCGGCCCGATCCTGGGTGGCATCCTCGCGGATCGCTGGCAGAAAAAAAGACCGGGCGGCCGCATGCGTCTGGCTGCGGTGAGCATCTCCATCGCCTCGGTATTCCTGCTGCTGGTGGTGCTGGCTGCTTTCGACACCAGCAACAAAAACCTGATGATCTTCTGCGCCTTGATGATGCCCCTGCACAGCATCTTCGTCGGCATGGCTTTGCCGGCGGTGGCGGCGACGACGCAGGATGTCGTTCCCGCCAAGCTGAAAGGGTTGTCGTGGGGCGCCGCCACGCTCGCCTTGTATCTCTTGGGCGGAGTGTGGGGTCCTCTTCTGGTGGGCGCCATCTCCGATGCTTTCGGCGGCGGTTACAAGGGGCTGGCCCTGGGCATTGCCTTGGCTGGTCTATTTGGATTCGTTGCCAGTTGGATGTGGTTTATGACAGAGCGTCATGTTGAAAGTGACATGAGAAAAGCGAAGGAAACGGTTTGATAAAACAAGTCGTCTGACTTTGGCTCTTGCATGCGCGGAACCTCGCCACGGACCCAAGCAGCGGTGTGATCCGTCGAAACCATTTCTCCAAGCAGCGGCTATCGCGCGAAGCTGAAGCGCATGGCAGCCTGGATCAATGGACCCCAGCTTTCGCTGGGGTGACGACTTGTTCAGATGTTCCCTAGCAAAACAAGCATCGGCGAGGGAGATTTTCAACAGCCTGTTAGCCCCAGCGAAAGCTGGGGGAGGGATCTGCTTGTTTTGTCAGCGACCGCAGATCCCTCAGTGCGCCCCGAAGGAAGTCCCCTTGGGGGGCATTCGGGATGACAAGTGATGGAAACGGTGTATTACAGCACTTCCGACGCGAAGTCGGCCAGGCGCGAACGCTCGCCGCGACGCAAGGTGACGTGCGCGCTGTGCGCCCAGCCCTTGA
>JAYTTZ010000287.1:0-16315 GCA_043744805.1 Gammaproteobacteria bacterium | reverse complement strand
GCAGCCGGCTTTTCTGCAGGACCTTGTCGAGGAGTTGGCCCAGCGAGTGCTGGTGTTGCCCTTCCACGAACTGCAGAAACTCCATTATCGACTTGGCGCTCATGCGGAATGCTCCAGGAAATCGGCTGCTGCGGCAGGACGGTAGTGCAAGCTACCACGTTGATTCCACCGCCACCTACGCACACAAAGAGGGACACGGTCACGTTTCTCCATCGGCTATACTCCAGCCCCCCCGACAGCCCCGAACAGCCGCCTGATCCGCCGAGGCCTACCCGTCCTCCCGGCGCGACCGGCGCCGGAATGAAGACCATGGCGAGCGCCTTTCCCGAGTTCAAACAGATTTCCCAACCCGCGCTGGAGGAAGACATCCTCAAGTGGTGGGACGCCGAACAGATTTTCGAGCGCTGCGTGGCCGAAAGGCTGGACGCGCCGACCTTCAGCTTCTTCGAAGGGCCACCGACGGCGAACGGCCGGCCCGGCATCCACCATGTGCTGAGCCGGACGATCAAGGATCTCTTCTGCCGCTACAAGACCATCAAGGGCTACCGTGTTTTCCGCAAAGCCGGCTGGGACACGCACGGGTTGCCCGTGGAAATCGAAGTGGAGAAAGCCCTTGGACTCGACGGGCGGGCGCAAATCGAGGCCTTCGGCATCGCTGAATTTAACGCCGCCTGCCGGGAAAGCGTCAATCGCTACAAGGTCGACTGGGACAACCTCACCCACCGCATCGGCTACTGGGTCGATCTCGAAGAGCCGTACGTCACCTACCACACGAGCTACATCGAATCGGTCTGGTGGCTGGTCAAGCGCATCTACGAGCGCGGACTGCTCTACAAAGGCTACAAAATCCAGTGGTACAGCCCGGGGAGCGGGACGGTGCTGTCCTCGCATGAAGTCAGCCTCGGCTACAAGGAAGTCACCGACCCCAGCGTCTACGTGCGCTTCCGCCTGCTCGACGAACCCGACACGAGCTTCCTGGCCTGGACGACCACGCCCTGGACATTGTTGTCGAACGTAGGTCTGGCCGTGGGCCCCGGCATCGACTACGTGAAGGTGAAGTTGAAGGTGAAGGTGGGCGACGGCGACGAATACCTGATCCTCGCGGAGGCCCGCCTGCCGATACTGCGTGAAGCGCATGAAATCGTGGCGCGGTTCAGTGGCACCGAACTCGTGGGCAAGCGCTACCAGCGCCACTTCGACTTGCCGGACGCCCCCGCCCCCGAGGCCGCCTGGCGAGTGGTCACGGCCGCTTACGTCAGCACCGACGATGGCACCGGCATTGTCCATATCGCGCCCGCCTTTGGCGCGGAGGACTACGACGTGGGCCAGCGCGAAGGCCTGCCCATGCTCAATCCCATGGGACCGGACGGCAAATTCGTCGCCGGCACCCCGCTGGTCGAAAGCCTTTGGTTCAAGGACGCCAACCGCGTGGTGAACCGCGACCTGCAGGCTCGTGGTCTCCTGTTCCGCCAGGACTCCTACCTCCACAACTATCCGCACGACTGGCGCAAGGGCACGCCGCTGATGAGCTATCCGGTGGAAAGCTGGTTTATCCGCACCACCGCCGTGAAGGACAAACTCGTCGCGCTGAACCAGACCATCAATTGGCAGCCGCCCGCCATTCGTGATGGCCGCTTCGGCAACTGGCTGGAGAACAATGTCGATTGGGCGCTGTCCCGCAAGCGCTACTGGGGCACCCCGCTGCCCATCTGGGCGTCGGACAAGCCGGGCTCGACCTACTTCGAAGTCATCGGTTCGATTGCCGAACTACGCGAAAAATGTGGCGCCAGCCTGCCTGCCGACGATGCTTCGCTGGATCTGCACCGGCCCTTCGTAGACGGTCTCAGCTGGCCAGCGCCCGATGGCGGCACCATGCGCCGCGTCCTCGACGTGATGGACGTCTGGTTCGATTCGGGCGCCATGCCGTTCGCGCAGTGGCATTACCCATTCGAGAACAAGGAAGCCTTCGAGCGCAGCTTCCCGGCGGATTTCATCTGCGAAGGCGTCGACCAGACCCGTGGCTGGTTCTATACGCTCCACGCCATCGCCACCTTGGCCATGGACAGCGTCTCGTTCCGCAATTGCGTGGTGAACGGCCTCATCCTCGATGAAAAAGGCGAGAAGATGTCGAAGTCCAAAGGCAACACCATCGATCCCTTCAAGGTGGTGGCGGAGCACGGCGCGGACATCGTGCGCTGGTATCTGATGAGTAACTCCCCACCCTGGGACAACATGAAATTCGCTATGCGAGGGCTGGTCGAGACGCGCAACAAGTTCTTCAGCACGCTGGAAAACGTCTATCGATTCTTTTCCAGCTACGCCAACATTGATGGCTTCGACGGCAGTGCGGCGCGCCTCCCGGTCGCAGGCAGGAAGGAACTCGATCGCTGGATCCTGAGTCGCCTGAACGCCACCGTCATGGCCAGCGACGAAGCCTATGCCGACTACGACGCCACCCGCGCGGCGCGTTCCATCGAAGCCTTCGTCGAGGAGCTTTCCAACTGGTATATCCGGCGCTCGCGCGACCGGTTCTGGGCGAAGCAGGAAGTCCCGGGCTCGGAGGGGGCGCTGGACAAGCTCGGCGCCTACCAGACCACCTGCGAATGCCTTTTCGCAGTAGCAAAGATGATGAGCCCGATTGCGCCGTTCTTTGCCGAGTGGCTGTTCCGCTCAGTCAACGAAACCACGCATTGGGACGGCGCACCGTCCGTCCACATGAGCAGCTATCCGGTGCCGGATCCGGCGGCGCATGAAGCCGCCCTCGAAACCCGCATGGGGCTGGCGCGGGGCATCGTTTCGCTTACCTTGCTGCTGCGCAATCGCGCGGGCATCAACGTCCGCCAACCTCTTTCCCGCATTCTCCTCGTAGGCGGCGGCGAGGCCGTCGACGCCAGGGCCGTCGAGGACGTGAGCGCCATCATCCTCGACGAGGTGAACGTGCGTGCCCTGGAATATACCCGGGACAGCGAACGCATGGTGCGGCGTTCGGCCAAGGCAAACTTCAAGAAACTTGGCGGGCGACTGGGCAAGAAGATGAAAGCTGCCGCTGCAATCATTGCAGCACTGGATGGCAACGCGATCAGCGACCTTCTGGAGGCAGGTGGAACCACGCTGGATGTCGAAGGGGAGGCCATTCGCATCGAGTCGGCGGATCTGGAAATCGCCAGCGAGGAAATCGGCGAATGGCTGGTGGCCCAGGAAGGCCCCATCACGATTGCCCTGGATACGACGATTACCGCCGAACTCCGCGAGCAGGGCTATGCACGTGAAGTCGTCCGCTGTATCCAGAGCTTGCGCAAGAGGGCGGACTTCGCCCTGACCGACCGTATCTCGGTGCGGTTCACGGCAGACGCCGCGGTGCTTGCGGCCGTGCTCAAGCAGTCTGCTTACGTCTGTGCGGAGGTCCTCGCGGATTCAGTGGAGGAAGGATTGCCGCCCGCAAGCGCCGTCCAGGAGCAATTCGAGGTCGCCGGGCAACCTTGTCACATCGGCGTTGAAAAACTCACCGCCTGATTGGCCGGCGCCAGGGCGTTCCCGCCGCGCCCCGGGGGCGGGCGGCGATGCTCATGCGAGCCCTTCGTTCACTTGTCGCGTGAACTCGGCCAGGGGCATCGGTCGGCCTATCGCGTAGCCCTGTGCGTAGTCGATGCCGGCGTCGCGCAGCATCTCGCGAACGACGTCGTCCTCGACGAATTCAGCCACCGTGCGTTTGCCCATGAGGTGGCCGATTTCGTTGATGGATTTCACCATCGCAAGGTCCACCGAATCGGTGGCGATCAGTCGCACGAAGCTGCCGTCAATCTTCAGGAAATCCACCGGCAGGTTCTTCAGGTAGCCAAACGATGAAAAGCCGCTGCCGAAGTCATCCAGCGCAAACAGGCAGCCCCGGGCTTTCAAGGTCTGCATGAAGCGGGCGGCCTGCACGATGTCGGCGACCGCGGCGGTCTCCGTCACTTCGAAACAGATCCTGGTGGGCGGGATCCGACAGGACTCCAGGCGTTCCAGGATGTAGTCCAGGAGGTCGCCGTTGCCGAACGACTGGCCGGAGAGGTTGATCGCGCACACATGCAAGCGGTCGAGCAGCCTCGGGTTGTCGCGCAACCACTCGAGGGCGTGCCCGATCACCCACCGGTCGATTTTCGACGCCAGGTTGTAGCGCTCGGCTGCAGGCAGGAAGGCACCGGGCATCACCAGGTGCCCGCGTTCGTCACGCATTCGAATCAACAGTTCGTAATGGTCGCCCTGGGCGTCGTGCTGGATGGGCTCGATCTGCTGCAGATAAAGCTCGAAGCGGTTTTCCTGGAGCGCGTCCTTGATGCGCGTCACCCAGCGCATCTGTCCGTGCCGCGAGACCATGTGATGGTCGTCGGGCTGGTAGATGTGGATGCGATTTCGCCCGGCGTCCTTCGCCGCGTAGCAGGCCGTGTCGGCCATGCTGAGTGCGCCGGCCACGCTGTCGCAGTCGCTGTTCAGCGCAACGAGTCCAATGCTGAGCGACACCCGGTACGAATGTTCCTGCCAGACGAACTGGTAGGCATCGACGGCACTGCGTACCGATTCGAGGGCGGAAGTCGCTTCCAGGAGCGGGCAGTCTTCGATGAGCAGCGCGAAGTCATCTCCGCCGATGCGCGCCAGCGTGTCGCGCTTGCGGATGATCGTGCGCAGGACGCCCGCAATCTGTCGCAGCAGTTCGTCGCCGGCGTCATGCCCACACGTATCGTTGACGATGCGGAACTGGTCGATGTCGATGATCGCGAGCGCATGGCGGGAGTCTTCGCTTTGTGCGCTTTCGATCACGCGGCGCATGCGGTCTTCCAGCACCTTGCGGTTGGCCAGACCGGTCAATTCGTCGTGGGCGGAATGGTAGTTGAGCTTCTCGGAGAGCTTGTAGGCTTCGTCGATGTCCTCGCAAGTCATCAGCAGCAACGCATCGTCGCCAGTGCCGATCACGCGGGCGGTTTCGCGCATCCAGAGCAGTTCCCCGTTCTTCTTGCGGCGCCGGACTTCCCAGCGGTGGATCCGGTTCGGTTCCGCCAACGCCTCGCTGAGGTATTCCTGCGCCTTGGCCTGGTCCTGCGCGGCATAGAAGCCGATAACCGAGCGGTCCTGGACTTCGCTGGCGCTGAAACCCAGCGTCTGCGTCCCGTAGCGGTTGGCCAGCACGATGTCGAGCTTGGAACTGAGCGTGAAGCAGGTCAGCGGCGTGTGGTCGTACAGGAAGTTGTCGGTGTTCTGGCGCAACTTCAACCAGTCGCGCCGTGCCGCGGCGCCGGGCATGCGGGTGACGAGGCTGCTGCAGTTGGTCGTCGCAAACTGTTCGTGGGTACGCAGCCGGTCGGCAGCCTGTTTCAAGGTCAACTGGGTGTGGATGCGGGCGAGCAGGATGGGAAGGTCGCCGGGCTTGACGACGTAATCGTTCGCGCCGAGTTCGAGCGTGCGCGTGATGTCTCGCTGGTCGTCGCTGGCCGCCAGCATGATGACCGGCAACTGGGTATTACTGTAGGTCTTGCGCAGCGTGGTCAGCACTTCGTCACCACGCATGCCTGGCATCTGCAGATCCAGCAGCACGATATCGAAGGCTTCCCGCGCAAGTGCCGCCAGGGCCTGGGGCCCGTCTTCGGCAGTCACGACCCGATAGCCCCTGGACGCCAAACGCATGGCGATGGCCCGCCTGATCGTCGCGTTGTCATCAACCGCGAGCACGCATGCCGCACTAGTCGACATTAAAAACCCTCCTGGCGTGCCGTGGCCGATGGACCGGCATTGGCCCGGCGCGTTCACTTTATGGGGATCGGATTTCCGGAACCAGCCCCGGGGTCGAGCGCTGTCCCGAAACCGCCACGCGGGATCAGCTTCCGCAGCAGTGTGGACGGCTAATCGGCCATGCGGGGATAAAGTTGAGGCAGGAAAGGCGCTTGGATGGGAATTTCCTTGCTGATGAGATGTTGCGCTGCGCGCCATGCAAGGAGGAGTTCGCCGGCGGCGAAGGGTTCGGGCCGGTTGGCATAGCGGACCGCCTCCAGTTTGCCGAGTGCTGCCGCGAGGGGTTCTCCGACCAGCGCTGCGATGGCACCCAGGGACCGCGGCCCTGCGGCAGGCCAGGCCTGCTGGGCCCAGGCGATGAGGGCGGCGCTGATGGCTTCCGGATCACCCTGCTTGCACGCGCCCTCGACCGCAGGCCCCGAGGTTCGCGGCACCGGGATCCGCGCGAGTTCGGGTAGGACCTTGCGCGATCGGTGCCGCCACATCAGCACGAGCGTTGCCGTCCAGCCGAGCGCACAGACGGCCGCAAGCCAGCGCCAGCGATGGTCGGCAGCAGGCGTCAAGCCGCTGGGTGGCCGGGGCGCCCCGCTGGCCGGACTAGTCGCGCTGGCTGCAGGCGAAGCCGCAGGGGGCGCAGCGGGTTCGGGCGGCGCGGCACCCGTGGCGGTCAAGATCACGGCCGGCACGCGGGCGATTTCCAGCGTGTCCGTTTCGGTATTCCACCAGGGGACTTCAACGGGCGGGAGTTCGACCCTGCCCGGCTTGTTCGCAATCAGTGCGGTCTTTTGCGCCAGCACGCCCTGGAAGCTGCCGTTCTGCTGCTGGTCGTTGGTGAGCGGCCGCTCGGGATAGGCCTTCCAGCCCGGCGGTGGCGCAACGGCCAGCGGCGGCAACTGGCCCGCCGTCAGGCCATCAGCCCACAAGGTTAGCGTCTGGGCCAAGGGCTCCCCGGCGCCAGCCTCGCGATTGGGCGGCTGCCATTCAGCCTGCAGGCGCAGGCGGCGGGCCGGCAACCAGTGCTTGCCGGGAAAGCTGGCAGGGACCGGCTTCACGCTGAGCGCCAAGCCAGGCGAGGTAACCCGCCGCGTGGACATGGACTGTGCAAACGTATCGAACAGGGAGAACCCGCGTTTCATGACCTGCGCGGTGACTTCGGCGGGCTTGATGGTGAGCGGGCCACTGGCCTGCGGATACAGCACGAAGCGGCGTTCCACCACTTTGTAGCGCTTGCCGTCGCGATTAGCCTCGTAGCGGCGATCCTCCTCCACGGGCTTGACGAGCACGTCGCCCGTGAAGCTTGGTTCCGACAGCGAGGCATTGCTGATTTCGTAACGACACCAGAGCCGGATGGTGTATTCGACTTCCTGCTGGACATAGGGGGTCCTGGTGTTGATTTCGGCTTCGAGCACCAGCCCGTCGTCGGCTCCCGTCGCCGCAGGGCTTGCCACGGTAATCTGCCGAGGGCTGGTTTTGAGGTTGCCGAAGGCAATCGGCGGCACCACCAGCGGTGCGGCATGCCGTGGCATCACCGTGAGCGACCACACGATCCGGCGCGTGTGGCGCCCGTTGATCAATTCCAGCGCGGTCTGCTGGTTGCGCCCGAGGATCTGGAAGTCGTGCTCCAGGGGACTGAAATCGGGCTCGTCATCCACCGCGCCTTCAGTCTCGAAGACAAGCTGGAAGGACTCGTTGGCCGTCGGGGGATCGGGCTCCACGCGGAGTTTCACTTCCGCCGCCTGGACGGCGAGCGAACACAACAGGCCGCCCAGCAGCCCAACCCATGCCCTGGCTTTCACCATGGTTCCTTGCTCCCCGCCTGTCCGCCGTACTGGCGTTGGTATTGGTACTGGAACTTGCGCCGCCACAGTCCGCCCGGATCGTCGGGGACCTGGCGCAGCCACTGCTCGGCGGACAGCTTTTCTTCATCCTGGCCGCCGGCGGCGTCCTTGGCAGCCTGCTCCGCCGCGGCCTTGCGTTGCGAGTCATCCATCGCCGCGTTGCCTTTGCCCTTGCCTTCCTGGTCGGACTGCCGACTGGTTTCGTCCGCTTGCTGGTCCCTGGCCTCCTGCGCGGCCTGTTCTTCCTGCGCCTGGTCGGAGGGAGAGCCTGCCGCGCCGTCCTCGGGTTTGGCAGCGTCCTGCTGTTGGCCTTCGCCTTCGCCCTTGCCCGGTTCACCCTGCTGCTGCTCGTCTTTGGGCTGCTTCTTCTTGTCGTCCTGTGGGTCCTGCTTGTCCTGCTTGTCCTGCTGCTGGCGCAGCGCGTCTTCGATGAGGGATTTGTTGTAGCGGGCATCGTCGTGCTTCGGATCCTGCTTCAGCACGGCGTCGTAGGCTGCGAGTGCCTTCTCCAGTTGGCCCTGGCGGGCGAGGGCGTTCCCCAGGTTGTAGCGTTCCTCCGCCTCCGGGGTTTCTGCCAAGGTCCGTCCTGCGCCGGCGAAGTCGCCCTGGCGGTACTGTGCCGCGGCCCGCCAGCCAGGATGCTCGAACCGTTGCGCGGCGCCGGCGTAATCCTTTTGCGTGAACGCGCGCTGCGCGGCCTGATCGGGCGTGAACCACCAGTCAATGGCCGCCGCCGGGCCGGGACGCAAGGCGCCCAGCAGCAGGACGACCGACCACACCACGCCGCGGCGAAAAGCCAATGCGCCCAAGGGCAACAGGAGCACCACCAGCCAGGGACCGAGTTCGGCCCACTGCTCCGTCATGCGTTCACTGGCCGCGGCCGTGGTGTCGGCGGGCTGGCTGTCCAGCATGGCCTTGAGTCGCGTGATATCGCTGTCGTCGGTGCTTGCTACCACCATCTGGCCGCGGCCCGCCGTGGCCAGTGCCTGGAGCGGACCCGGATCCAGTCGCGAGAGAACGAGTGCTCCGCCGGCCTCCTTGATGAAGCCGCCGTCTGCCGCCGGTATCGGTGCGCCGTCGCGCGTGCCGAGGGCAAGCACCGAGACACGCCAGGGCGTGGCCTTGAGTTTCGACTCGATGGCCGCGCGCTGTTCCCCGGGAACGCCGTCGGTCACCAGCAGGATGTCGCCACCCCGATGGCCGGCCTGCTCCAGCAATGCGGCTGCCTGGGTCAAGGTGCCCAGGAGATCGCTGCCCGGGGTTGGCATCAGTTCCGGGGTCATGATTTCAAGCTGGGAAGTGATGGTGTTGAGATCGTTGGTGAGCGGCGTGACTACGAAGGGTCGGCCGGCAAACACGATCAGCGCGGTCTGGCCGCGATCCCGGGTGGCGAGCAAGTCGCGGATCTTGAAGCGGGCCCGCACCAGGCGGCTCGGCGTGATGTCGGCAGCTTCCATCGAGCGTGAGAGATCCAGCGCAATCACCAGCGCGGATTCATCGCGGAACAGCGGTTGCGGCAGGCGTTGGCAGGTGGGGCCAGCCAGGGCGAGGAGGCCAAGCAGCCCGGCAAGACCACACAGCAGCCCGAGTCGACGCGGACCGACGCCAGCGCTGCTGCTGATGTAAGGCAGCAGGGCCGGATCGCAGAACTGCCGGAGCACGGCTTCGCCGCTGCGGCGGCGACTCAAGTGCCACAGGAGCGCCACGAGCGGCAGCACGCCGAGCAGCCAGAGTGGCCGCAGGAAATGGAAGTCGTTGAGGACGGTGCTCAAGCCAGTTCACCCCGGGACCGCAGGAACAGCAGCGCGGCGAGCAGCATGGCGGCGGCCAGTGGCCAGCGAAAAAGTGCGTGTACTGGCCGGAAATGCTCCTGCTCGCGGGCAACGGGCTCCAGCTGATCGAGTTCCGCATAGATGCCTTCAAGGGCCTTCAGGTCGCGGGCCCGGAAGTAACGACCTCCGGTCGTGCTGGCGAGATCGCGCAAGGTGTCCTCGTCCAGATCGGTGGAGGGATTGACCTTGATGGTGCCGAACAACTGGCGCACCAGCATTTCATCGGCGCCGATGCCAATGGTGTAAATCTTGAGCCCTTCCCGCGCAGCCAGTCGCGCCGCGCGCCGGGGATCGACGTGCCCCGAGGTGTTGGCACCGTCGGTCATGAGGATGATGGTCTTGTGGGTGGCGTGCTGATCGCGCAGGCGCTTGGCGGCGAGGCCAATGGCATCGCCGATGGCCGTGCTGCGTCCGGCAAGGCCAATGGCCGCCTCTTCGAGCATTTGTTCGACCGTGGCGCGATCAAAGGTGAGCGGGACGTTGAGGTAGGCCTGTTCACCGAACAGCACGAGACCGATGCGATCCCCTTCGCGCCGCCGGATGAACCCGCGCGCCACGGATTTCAGCGCCACCAGCCGGTTGACGGGTTCGTCGTCGAGCAGGAAATCCTTCACTTCCATGCTTTCCGAGAGATCCAGTACCAGCATGAGGTCGCGGCCCGAAGCCGCCACGCCGATGGGTTCGCCCAACCAGCGCGGATTGGCACCTGCCGCCACCAGGAGGAGCCACGCGAGCAAGGCCAGCCAGTGGCGCCAGGCGCGCGGCGTGGCCGGGCGTGCGCTCGCGGGCGCGGCCTGGAAGTCCTCGAGATCGGGCACCCGCAGGGCGGCCTCCACGGCCCGCGGGCGCGGTGGCAGGAAGCGCCATGCGAGCCACGGCAGGGGCAGTGCGTACCAGACCAGGGGCCACTGGAATTCAAACACGGGCAAGGCCCCTGGGCGGCGGCAGGGCGCGCAACCAGCGTTCGAGCGCACCAAGCAAGGCGTCGACATCGAACACGACCCGCGAATCGTAAGGCGCGCGGAGCAGGGCATCGCGCAGCCTGCCGTCGTCGGCAAGGCCTGGCGCCAGGGCCTGGAGTCGCGCGAGCCACTGTTCGTCCAGTAAGGTCGATTGCGCGAGCTCCGAGTCGAAGGCCAGCGACACGCGGCGCAGGAGCACCGAAGTGCCCATGGCAACTTGATGGGGTGTAAGGCCACCTGCGCGGAGCTGGGCGAGTTCGGCCAGGGCTTCGCGTCGCAGGCGCGTACGACGTTTCCAGACCAGCCACGCCACCCCCAGCAAGGGGCCGAGGAGGGCCGCCAGACCCAGCAGCCACCAGCCTGGCGCTGGCGGCCACGCGGAAATGGACGCAGGCAAATGGATGTCGCGTAGCGGCAAGGCGGCAGGATCGATGGGTTTCATCGCACGGCCTTCTGCAGCGCCAGCACCGGGTCGTCCGTGGTGGCGATCCGGCACAGGCCGACGCGGCGCAACTTGCAGAAAGCTTCCAGCCGGGCGGCACGCTGTTCGAACCGTTGCCGGTACTGGCGCACCAGGCCGGAATCTTCCAGCGCGACATCAAGGCTGCGCCCGCCCTGGCTCACGCGCAGCGGCGCGGCAAGGCCGGGCAAGCGTGCTTCGAAGGCGTCGTGGATTTCGACGGCCATGATCCGGCTGTGACCAGCCAGCCGCCCCAGATCGGCTTCGGCTGCGTCATCGAGGTCGCGGAAGTCACCCAGCACGTACACGAGGCTGCCCGGCTTCACCAGTCGCTGCAGTTTGCTCGTGAGCAGGGAAAGCGGCGGCGTGGCGCCGGTGGCCGGCAAGGTGGCGGTATCGACGATGCGCTTCAGCAGGCGCGTGAGTGCCACCTGGCCGCGCGCGGGCGGGAGTTCGTGGCTGGTGCCCGGATCCAGCAGGGCGCCACCCACGCGATCCCCGTCGTGCAGCGCCTTGAAGCCCAACAGGGCCGCGACGCGCGCTGCCTGTACGGTCTTGAACACGCCCTGCGTGGCAAAGGCCATGGCGGGCCGGAGATCGATAGCGATGAACACAGGGCGCTCGCGTTCTTCCCTGAACAGCTTGGTGTGTGGCTTGCCGCTGCGTGCGGTCAGCCGCCAGTCGAGTGCACGAACGTCGTCACCCGCCTGGTAGGGGCGCGACTCGGCGTATTCCATGCCCCGACCTTTCACCGGCGCGTTGTACAGCCCCATCTGGCGGGCCCGGGCGCGCTGCGCGCTGCCATACAGGGCCGCCGCGCGACTGCCCTGCGCCAGCAGGTCGGCCAGGGAAGGCTGGACCCGCGCCAGCAAGGCGCAAGCCTCTGCCGGCGACGGCGCGGGGGCGCCGGTCTTGATCATGCCTGGCAGCATGGGGCGATCAGGGCACCGGCACGCGGGACAGCAGGGTGTCGATGAAGCGGTCGGCGGTTACGCCGTCGGCCGCCGCCTCGTAGTTGAGGATGACGCGGTGGCGCAGGACGTCGGGCGCAATCGCGTGCAGGTCTGCTGGCGTGACGAAATCCCGGCCGTACAGCCAGGCGTGGGCGCGGGCACAGCGATCGAGCGCGATGGTGGCGCGCGGACTCGCACCGTACTGCACCCAATGGCTCAATTCCTTGCCGTAAGGCGCGGGATCGCGCGTGGCAAACACCAGCGCCAGCACGTAGCGTTCGAGCGCCTCGCTCATGTGCACGTCCAGCACGTCGCGGCGCGCTTCGAAGACCCGCGTCTGGGGCAGGATGGCGCGCGGCGCGCGCGTCGCGTGGATGGCCTGCCGGGCTTCTTCACGCGCAAGTTCGAGGATGCGCCGCTCGTCGTCGTGGGCCGGGTAGGTCACGGTGACGTGCATCAGAAAGCGATCGAGCTGGGCTTCGGGCAGGGGATAGGTGCCTTCATGTTCAAGCGGGTTCTGCGTGGCCATCACCAGGAAGAGTTCAGGCAGCGGGTAGGTTTCGCGCCCAATGGTGATCTGGCGCTCCGCCATGGCTTCAAGGAGTGCCGACTGCACCTTGGCCGGGGCGCGGTTGATCTCGTCCGCGAGCACGAGGTTATGGAACAGCGGCCCCTGCTGGAACTTGAAGGAGCCGTCCTGCGGCCGGTAGATCTCAGTGCCGGTCAGATCTGCTGGCAGGAGGTCAGGCGTGAACTGCACGCGATGGAAGTCACCTTCGATTCCTTCCCCCAGGACCTTGATCGCACGGGTCTTGGCGAGGCCCGGCGCGCCCTCCACCAGCAGGTGTCCGTCCGCCAGGAGGGCAATGAGCAGGCGATCAATGAGGCGCTCCTGCCCGATGATCCGTTCGCTGATGAAAGCTCTGAGCGCGGAAAGCGCCTCGGTGGTCGTCATGGTCGGTGGCCTGTCCTGCTGTGCTGGGTGCTGGGGGGGAACGCGCGTCGGTGTGCGGCAAGGCAGGCTGGCGGCGCGGAAGTTCCCGTCATTCTAGAGTCCCTCCCGAAAATACACAGGGGCCTACGTATTTTTAAGACGAGATTCAGGGACGGACGAACGCCAGGGGCGCTGGCGCCCGGTGCGCGCACAATGACAATGTAAAGAACGGCGCCGATAATCCCCGGCTCGACTCACAGATTGGGAAAAGTCACGGCATGCGCATTTCCGCCCGCGGGTTTACGCTCATCGAAGTGATGGTGGTGGTAGTCATCCTGGGGATCCTCGCTGCGGTGGTGGTGCCTCGCGTGATGAGTCGTCCCGACGAGGCGCGCGTGGTGAAGGCGCGCCAGGACATCCGCGCCATCGGCGCCGCGCTCGATCTTTACAAGCTCGACAACTTCCAGTACCCCACGACCGAGCAGGGACTGGAAGCCCTCGTCAAGCGCCCTGCAGGGCTGGCGTCAGGCGCAAAGTGGCGCGATGACGGCTATATCCCGAACCTCGCGAAGGATCCCTGGGGCCGCGAGTACCATTTCCTGCAGCCGGGACAACACGGCACCTACGATCTCTACTCGCTGGGCGCCGATGGCGCGACCGGCGGCGACAAATTCGATGCCGACATCGGCAATTGGGAAATTGACCGCTGATCCCCCCGGGCGCGCCTGGCGCGCCCCGTTCCCTACGGCGCCAGGCTTCACCCTGCTCGAGATGCTGGTGGTCGTGGTGCTGATCGGCATCATCGCCACCATGGCCACCCTGGCGCTCGGCAACCGCGGCAACCGGGTCACCGAGAGCGAGGCGAACCAGCTGGCAGCCGCGTGCAATTACGCGAGCGACGCGGCGGTGCTGTCGGGCCACCCCCGCGGCGTGGTGCTCGCCAGGGATGGCTATGTCGTCGTCCAGTTCGATGGGACGCGCTGGCTGCGCGACGGCACCGGCAAGCAGCGCCACGTGCCACCGCCCCTCCAACTTGAAAGCGACCGCCTCTGGCCGAGCCTCGATGAGGCTTCGCGTACGCCGCGTCCCCAGTTGCTGTTCCTGCCGAGTGGAGAACAACAGGTACCCCTCGTGGCCCTCCGCAACACAGCTTCAGGGGAACGCTATCTCCTCGAGATCAGTGACGAAGGACGGCTCCACATCACGGCAGCTCCACCATGAGCCGCACGCCCGGGGGCTTCACGCTGCTGGAAGTCCTCATTGCACTCGCGATCACCGCCATCGCGCTGACCCTGGGCTTTTCTGCGGTAAGCACGGGTGCCCGCACCGTCGAGCATCTGGAACAAACCGTCCTTGCAGGCTGGGTGATGGCCAATGCGCTGGCCGAGGTGAAGCTCAGTGCCAATGCCATCGACAGCGGACGCAAGCGCACGGCCGAGCAGGTGTTCGGGCGCAATTTCCTCGTCGAGGCGCAGATCACCAAGCTCGATGGCGCCTTGCCGATGCTGCAGGTCACCTTGCGGGTGACCGAACCCGGCCACCCCGGAAGGGTCCTCGCCGAATTCAACGACCGGGTGTCCTATGCGCCGCTTGCGCGCTGAGCATGCCCCGGGCTTTACACTGCTGGAGTTGCTGGTAGCGATCTCGATTTTCGCCATTGCGTCGTGGCTCTCCTACGGGGGGCTTCGTCAGGTGTTGAACGGGCGTGAAGCCCTGCTGCCACGCATGTCACAACTTGCCCTGCGCATCCGGGCGGTAAGCCTTATCGCGGGCGATCTGGAAAACGTCCGCCCACGCGTGGTGCGCGACGCCCTGGGTGGCCCACAGGCCGCCTTGCTGGGCGGCGGCCCATCGGCGTCGCTGCTCGATCTCACGCGCGGCGATGCGGCCCGGGCACTGCTAGCCGACCTGCCGGCGGTCTATCGGATCAACTACCAACTTACCGCTGGACGACTCGAACGAGCGGTATGGCCCGTGCTTGATCGGGTTCCGGCGACCCGGCCCCAGCGGCAGGTGCTGCTGACCGGAGTCGAGCAGTTCTCGCTGCGCTACTTTGACGGCCGGGTGGGGACCCAGTGGACGGACTTCTGGCCGCCGGATTCGTCCGGTCCCGGGATCGAACGGCTGCCGCGTGGCGTCGAGTTCACCGTGCGATTTGCGGATGGCACACGGGTGCGCCGCGTCGTGCTGCCGGTGGCGGGGCAATGACATTGGGACGCGCCCGTGGCGTCGCCCTGATTTCCGCGCTCCTCATTGCCGCCGTCGTGGCGAGCGTTGCTGCGCTGCTCACCAGCCGCGCGCAATACGCCATCGCCGGCGTGACCCAACTTCGCCACGCCGACGCCGCCCGACACTTGACCGAGTCGTTGGAGTTGAAGGCCATGGCACTGCTGGCCGTGGACGCGAGGATTGGCCCCGTCGACAGCGCAATGGACAACTGGGCTGCGGCCAGGCTGGCCACCGGGGGTGCAGGCCTGGAGGCGCGGGCCACGATCGAGGATCTACAGGGTCGTTTCAACCTCACCAACCTCGCGCTCGATGCGGTCCAGACTGCCCAGCAAATGGCCCGGCAAATGGCCGAGACCGCCGCTTCGGCGGCCGCGGACGAAGGCGGTCCGGAGGGCGCCTCGGGTCCGGGCGCGGACGCCCTGCGCGCGGTGGCCGCGGCTGCCGGTGTCGATTTGCGTTTGCCACCCACGCGGCCCGGCTCGCCCCTGCCTGCACTCTCGCGGCAGCAGGTGGATACCGTGCGTTTCGTGTTGCTGCTTCGAGCGTTGAAGATCGATCCGGTCATCGTCCCCGCGATCCTTGACTGGGTGGACGCCGATCAGGAGACGCGCTTCCCGAACGGCGCCGAAGACGACTTCTACTCCAGGCAGAAGCCTGCTTACCGGACGGGCGATCGGCGCCTTGGCGACGTCAGCGAATTGCTCAAGGTGCGGGGCATCACCCCGGGGATTTATGAGAAACTCCGGCCTTATGTGATCACGCTTCCCCAGGCCACGCCCATCAACGTGAATACCGCGCCACCCCCCGTGCTGATGAGCCTCTCCCCGGGTATCGACGAGGCAACGGCGACGCAGTTGGTCAATACCCGCAGCGTGCGTCCCTGGCAGAACGTCCAGGACTTCACCGGCAATCCGCAGTTCGTCGCCTTGCCAGTGCTGGCCGAGGGTTTGAGCGCAGGTTCCAGCGCGTTCGAACTCGACACCAGGATCGACGGCGAGGATCTGACGGCCCATTACGCTTCGACGATCATGCGCACCAGCCAGGTCGAATTCCACGTGATCGAACGAGCGCGTCGTTATGGCAGCCACTGACGCCTTGCGGGTGTTCTTCCAGCTTGAGTCCGCGGGACGGGTGCGGTGGTTACGTCCGGGCGCCCTGGTCCAGGAAGGTTCCCTCGAAGAACTTTCACGCTGCGGGGCCAGCGAATGGATCTGGCTGCTCGATGCGCGCCGGGTGCAGAGCACCCGGGTCACCCTCCCGGCCGCAAATCCGCGAACGCAATTGCAGGCCTTGCCGTTCGCGCTTGAAGACCAGGTCCTTGGTGCGCTTGAAGACCAGGCCATC
>JAYTTZ010000286.1:0-16331 GCA_043744805.1 Gammaproteobacteria bacterium | reverse complement strand
ACTCCACAGGCTCAACCACCTGTTGCAGGGGCGGGAAGCGCTCGATCTTTGGGTTCCCGTGGGCATGCGACACCTGCTCGCGGTCGATGCTGGCCACGGCGCGTTCTTCGAGGAGATCCTGCAGCGCTGCGGACTTGGCGCCGAGCGCATCGTGCTGCAGATCACGCCGGGGCACCCCAGCAACGCCGAGTGGATCCACCTGCAGGCCGCAATCGCAACCTATCGCCAACGCGGTTTCAGGTTTGCTTTTGCAGTTGAGGCGGCCCCCGACGAATCGACGCTCGGCAGGCTGCTGGCGATTGCGCCAGACTGGATAAGCGGGACGATGGAATGCATCGCGCCCGTGCGCCAGACTTTGCCGCACGCCGCGCTATGCATTGAGGCCACGCAGTGGACTGCCGCGCCCGTGGGCTTTGCACTCACGGGAGAGGATCTTTTTCACCTGCCCGTGGACCGGAGGCTTTCCTTCCTGCTTTGAAACCTGGTTTCGCGGTGGCTGTCGAAAAATTGCGGCATTGCACCGGGATTTCGGCGTTTTGTTCGTCTATTTCTTCGCTTGTCACACCCTTTGGACCACCCGCACAATCCGGCGGCGCGTGCGGTATGGGCCTGCCGAACCCGCCGCATGGCCGACAACGCCTTGCCCCACCCGGGTACCCTTGCTTGCTGGAGAGCACCATGTCTGCGACGCCCAAACTTGCCCACATCGTCCTGATGACGGCTACGAGCAATTGAAGTACGCAGGTATCGAACCGCTGACGCCTATCCAGCACGGGCTCACCACCTCTTTGTACTACCGCGATCCGGACGGGAACCTGGTGGAATTGCAGGTCGACAATTTCGACATGGAGCTCTGACCAGGCTTCCCTTTCCCCACCCAATCAAGGCTAAATTTCGACTGGGATGGGCGGCTTGAGCCAGCCCGTGATTAGACACCTCAACAAGGTCAGGACAGGAGCACAAGCATGAGCTTATACAGCGAAGAACATCGCGCGCTGCACCAGAAATTCGATTCGGAACGATTGGCTGCGGCCCTGGAAAGCATGGACGCCGATGAAGTGATGCCCCAGCACAAGGCCTTCATTGAATCGAGGGACATGTTCTGGCTGGCGACCGTGGACAAGGAAGGGCGTCCCCAGTGCCAGTACAAGGGTGGCGCCCCTGGTTTCATCCGGGTACTGGATCCCAGGACCGTGGCGTTCCCCAGCTACGATGGCAACGGCCGCTACCATTCTATGGGCAATATCAGCGCCACTGCGCAGGTGGGGCTCCTGTTCCTCGACTTCGAATCCCCCAATCGCCTTCGCCTGCAAGGTGAGGCCAGCGTAAGTGCCGATGATCCGCTGCTGGCCGATTACAAGGAAGCCGAGCTCATCGTGCGCATCAAGGTCACGCACGTGATCATCAACTGTCCGCGCTATATCCACCGCATGCGGCGCGTGGAAAATTCGGCCAGCGTCCCTGCGCTGGATAAGGCGACGCCTTATGCGCAATGGAAGCGCATCGATATGGTCCAGGAAGTCTTGCCGGCCAAGGATCAGGGGAGGGCAGTGGAGTCCGGCGGACTCATCACCATGGACGAATGGGTCGGCAACCTGATGCAGGGCAAGGGGAGCTGACGCAGGTCGCGGGTGCGTGCCGTCGTTTCAGTTTTTCGCAGGTGATGGCGCGTCCCGGTTGATACCTTCTACGCGGAGGACGCGCTCTACTTCAGTGGCTTCGATAAGACCATCGCGCGCCAGCAGGTCTAGCGCCGCCAGCATGATGTGCGGCGGGCTGATCTCGAAGTACTCCCGCAGCGAATCACGGCCTTCGCTCAGGCCGTAGCCGTCGGTACCCAAGGTGGTGAAACGTCCCGGAATCCAGCGCGAAAGCAGGTCTGCCTGCGATTTCATGTAGTCGGAGACGGCGACGAAAACACCCGGGGTTTTGTCAAGCACCCGCGAGACGTAAGGCACCTGCGGGGTCTCCAGTGGGTGCAGCCGGTTCCATCGCTCGCATTCCAGGGCGTCGCGGTACAGTTCCGTGAAGCTGGTCGCGCTCCAGACATTGACCGAATGGCCCAGTGCTTCCAGACGATCTGCGGCGACCAAGGCCTGTTGCAGGATGCTGCCGCTAGCGAGCAGGTTGATACTTGCGTGGGTGTCCTGCGTCGAACCTTCCCGATAACAGTAGAGGCCTTTCAACACGCCCGCTTCGACGCCCTCGGGCATTGGGGGCATCGCGTAGGTTTCGTTGTAGACCGTGAGATAGTAGAAAACCGACTCCTGTTGCTCGTACATGCGGCGAATGCCCTCGCGCACAATCAGGGCAAGTTCGAAGGCGAAGGCAGGATCGTAAGACAGGAGGTTGGGCACCGTGCTGGCGAGCACCGGGGAATGGCCGTCCTGGTGCTGCAATCCCTCGCCATTCAGGGTGGTTCGGCCTGCGGTTCCGCCAATGAGGAAGCCCCGGCAGAGGCTATCGCCGCAAGCCCAGATCATGTCACCGACCCGCTGGAAACCAAAAATCGAGTAGAAGAAATAGAACGGAATGGTGGGCACGCCATGCATCGCGTAAGCGGTGCCCGCCGCGAGGAAGGACGCCATCGCGCCCGTTTCACAGATGCCTTCCTGGAGGATCTGGCCGTCGGCCGCTTCCCTGTAAGGGAGCAGGGTGCCGGCATCAACCGGCGTGTAGTGCTGGCCCTCTGGTGAGTAGATGCCGGCCGCCTTGAACAGCGCGTCCATGCCGAAGGTGCGGGCTTCATCCGGCACGATGGGCACCACGTAGGGACCGATGGCCGGATCCTTCATCAGGCGGGTCAACAGGCGCACGGCTGCGGTCGTGCTGGAAACTGCCCGGCCATTGGAACCGTCGACGAGTTCAGCCAGCAGTTCGAGCGACGGAGCCTGCAGGGAAGGGCAGTCAACTATCCGTGCGGGCAGGTGGCCGCCGAGCGCCTGGCGGCGGGCCTGCAGATAGGTGGTTTCAGGACTGTTCAAAGGTGGGCGATAAAACGCCGCCGCCGCCAGTGCGTCGTCGTCGAGCGGCACGCCATAGTCCCTGCCGCACTGGATCCGTTCCTCGGCCTTGAGGTTCTTCTTCTGATGGACGGTATTCTGTCCCTGGATCGCACCCATGCCGTCGCCCTTGACGGTCTTGATCAGAATGACCGTGGGCTTGCCGCTGGCTTCCGCTGCGCGGGCATAGGCCGCATGGATTTTCTTGGGGTCCTGGCCGCCTCGCTTGATGAGCTTTATCTCGTCGTCCGAAAGGGAGTTCATCATCTGCGCCAACAAGGGATTGTTCTCCACCCAGTGTTCGCGCTGCCGGTCGCCAGGCAGGACCGAGTAGTACTGGTAGTCGCCATCCACGGCTTCTTCCATCCGTCGCCGCAGGACACCCTCGTGGTCCTGGGCGAGCAGGGCGTCCCAGCCACTTCCCCAGATCACCTTGATGACGTTCCAGTCGGCGCCCCGGAAGCGTCGTTCGAGTTCCTGGATGATTTTGCCGTTGCCGCGGACCGGACCGTCCAAGCGCTGCAGGTTGCAGTTCACCACCAGCACGAGGTTATCCAGGCGTTCACGGGCCGCGATGCTGACCGTCCCGAGGACTTCCGGTTCGTCCGCTTCACCATCGCCGATGAAGCACCAGACCTTGCCGCCGTTGCGGGGTTTGAGGCCGCGGTTCTCGAGGTACTTGGCGAATCGAGCCTGGTAGATGGCGGAGGGCGTGGAAAGTCCCATCGAAGCGCAGGGGATCTGCCAGAAGCTGGGCATCAGGCGAGGATGGGGGTAGGAACTCAAACCGCCACCCGCCTGGCGCTGGCGCCGGAAGTTAGAAAGCTGTGTCTCGGTGAGACGACCTTCCAGGAAAGCCCTCGCGTAGAGGCCCGGTGCGGCGTGAGGCTGGGGGATCACCAGGTCGCCACCGTACTCGGCGCTCCGGGCCCGGAAGAAATGGTTGAAGCCAACTTCAAGCAAAGTCGCAGCCGAAGCGTAAGTCGCGATGTGCCCCCCAACTCCTTCACCGGTATCCGCGGCATGGAGGACCATTGCCATGGCATTCCAGCGTGCAAGTTTCTCGATCCGTTGCTCCATCCCGATATCGCCTGGGTAGGTCGGCTGCTCCATGGGCGGGATGGTGTTGATGTAGGGCGTGTTCAGGGACGCCTCGTTGAGATTTACGCCAAGCGTCAGTGCACGCTCCTGGACGATGCGCACAATCTCCCGCACGGCGGCCGTTCCAAATTCCTCCTTGATGAAATCCAACGCGTCGGTCCAGTCCGGCTTTTCAGCGGCAAGCAGTGCTTCTATTTCGGGCGTGGTTTCGTGGAAGGTCATGGGCACTTGGTCCGGTATGGTATTCCGACCAGATTAGGAGAAAGGCACGGCAATTAATCGCCTTTTTAACCCAAACGATCCTTGGTAAAGCAAGATATAACCTTAAAATTCAAAAAAATACTGCGCAAATGCCAAACATATCGTTGGACAAGACCGATTACCGCATCCTCAGACAACTCCAGAACAACGGGCGACTCACCAACCTTGAGCTTGCTGAACGAATCGGATTGTCGGCATCACCTTGCCTGCGCAGGGTGCGTGGATTGGAGGATTCCGGGGTCATCAAACGTTACGTGGCCATCGTTGATGCCAAGGCCGTAGGTTTGCCGACCAGTGCATTCATCAACGTTTCCCTGCGAAGCCAGGAGGTTGCATCCCTCAATGCTTTCCAGCAGAGCATCGAAGCGTTCCCTGAAGTCATGGAGTGTTACTTGATGACCGGTACTTCGGACTACCTCTTGCGCGTCGTGGTGGCAGATCTCGAAGCCTACGAAAAATTCCTTGCGGACAAACTTACACGAGTCCCCGGGATTTCCAGTATCCAGACGAGTTTTGCGCTGAAATCCGTGGTCTACCGAACAGAATTGCCGTTAACGTAATGAGAAAAATTTCATTGACGTCATGTGCAATAGCGCCTGAACGAATACGCATAATGTTTATTATGTTAAATTTTGAACCGCATATGAAAATTCTGAGATGAAACCCATCTCGGGTTCTGCTCCAGTCGCGCTCACTCGAGTTGGACCAAGCATGCGATTCAAGCGCTTCCCATGCCCCTGAAATCAGACATCGGGATCTGCGCTCACCCTTATAAATCCTATTCTCTGTCTAGATTTAGACTGTAATATTTTGAATATATTGAATTTTTTACATAATTTAAAGTATTACATGAGCTTCTGAAATCAGCCTTGACGGCCATTCGCGCTGCGGACTACTTGGCGCGAATCAACTCGTTTCGTTAATGCTGACGTTAAGGTTATGCATCAAGCCGTCTGACAAGCCATAACAAGTGCCGTGAACGGAAAGCTCTTGTCCGCGTTGCCAAGCGTCCTGAACGATCGTGGTGTTTGCGACATTCGCGACCTGACGGATAACGTTAAGCTCGCAGAGCCGGTCGCTCCGGGCCGTCCCATCCAACTGGTTCAGTTGAGCGGCGTGATAGTCAGCCAGCTCCCGGATTGGGCGCAGCCAATTGGAGATGAGTCCGCGCGATACGGGTTCGATGGAGGCAGCCACGCCGCCGCAGCCGTAGTGTCCGCACACGATGATGTCCCGGACTTTCAGGACCTCGATGGCGTATTGCAGGACTGACAGGCAGTTCATGTCCGAGTGCAGGACAAGGTTGGCAACGTTGCGATGGACGAAGACTTCGCCTGGCGCTAGCCCGACAATTTCGTTCGCCGGTACCCGGCTGTCCGAACATCCAATCCAGAGATAGGCCGGCGCTTGCTGACCGGCCAGACGCCGGAAGAAGTCGGGGTCTTCGGCCAGTTGGTTCGCGGACCAGCGACGGTTGTTTTCGAACAAGATCGTGAAATTGTCGTGACGCGACGCGTCGAGTTCAATGGGCATGCTTCGAGAGCTCCTGGGGCAGTTAACCGTATCGTAACGGGCATCGCACCCGGTTTTGTGCGACGCAATATCGCGCTTTAGAAAAATCGGGAGATTTCGAGGCCCAGGTAATCATCCGCATCAATCCATGCCAGCGGCCCGCTGCGCTGGGGGCTATCGAACGCGCGGAGCTCGACGCCCAGCCGCCAGTGTTCGCCCAGCCTTCGCTGGACTTCGACGTTGAGCAGGGTCTCGTCGTCGACGACGTCGAGCAGCACGCCGGCCAGTATCTGGGTGCCGGCGGTGTCGTTGGGCGCAAAGCGCACGCCCACGAACACATCCCGGTTGAAAGGCGTCGTTGCGACCCTACCCCGTGAGTCGTAATTCAGTTCCAACAGCAACCCGAAATCCACGAAGCTATTTGCCAAGCCAGCCCAAGTGTATTCAAACCCGCCGACCATCGACGTGAAACCGTCTCCCTGGCCGCTCCGGTAGATTCCTTCATATTTGAACAGCCAGCCACCGACGGCATAGAGCAGGTCTACACCGGTCTGGTCGATTTGCGTATAGAAAGGTGTCAGGCGAGGGTGTCCTCGCGCGTCCAGCGAGGGAACCAGGAGCGGCTCCCGGTTTGTGCCATGGAACTGGTGGATTCCAAGATCCAAGCTGTCCCAGTTCACGCTATAGCGCACCGCGAAATCCACGTGCTTCGCCTTCGCGTGGGATTCGTAGCGGGCGTTATCCACGTCGACGGGCACTGGTGTCCGCAGGCGGCCGTGCTTTCCAGGGAACGTGCGTTCCCTGAACCACGGCATGACCATTAAATCGACAGTGCCCCACGGCCGCACCAAGGCCAGGGTCGCCATCGGCTGGCCTAACTTGTCTTCGCCGTCGGGATTCTCGATCTGGTCGGTCTGGTTGATGATGTCTACGACGTGCGTGGACTCGGCGACCCCCCAAAAGACGTGTTGCACGCCGAGGCGCAATTCCCAAACGTCCCAAGCCTTGGTCCAGGCGAGTTCGCGGAGATCAGCGCGGGTACGTTCGGCATCTGACGAATCGACGCGTAAGAAAGGGGCAAGCACGACCTGTTCATGCCCCCCTTCCCTCTCCAGATGGAGTTCCGGCCTGAGCAACAGTGAACTGTCAGCGTCTGTCTGCCCGTGAAATCTTGCGGATTCCCAAAAGCCACGTGCTTCCACCCCGACATCCCCGCGTAGGTCCACGTTCCACGCATGCGCATTGGCGGTGGCGAGGCAAAGCCAGCAGGCCGCGAAAGAACTGTAAAACTTGGATATGCCGCCCACCTACAAGTGCTCCAGCGTGGGGTACGGCCGGCAGGCCGATTCCTGGTTGGAAGGTCGGCATGCTTTGTACGACGTGAAATCCGCGGCGGCAAGGCGCGCATCCTTGCTGCCGGGGAAAATCTTTGAGGACTAGAGCTTGGCGAGTTCCGCCTTGGCGATATCCTTGCCACGGAATTCGGCGTCACCCTCGAGCGATTGCTTGAGGTTGTCCTTGGCAAGGACCTTGTTGCCAACTTTCAGGTAGGCCATGCCGAGGTGGTAGTGGATAAGTGCCGCATCAGCGGTCGAACCGCCCGCCTTCTCCAGGAGTTCAACGGCGCGTTGGTAGTTCTGATTCTTGTACTCCACCCATCCAGCGGTATCCAGGAACGCAGGTTCGGTTGCGTCGGCAAGCTTGGCCGTCAGTTCGCGGGCTCGCTTGAGGCTGGCTTCATCCGTCCTGTACTCGGCCAGCAGCATCGCGAGGTTGTTCACGGCGAGCATTGACTTGGGCTGCGCCTTCAGCAAGGCCTCGTACTCGGTGATGGCATCATCCAGCTTGCCCACTGACTCGAAGTACGTTGCCAGGGCTGTCAGCAACAGGGACGAACCCCCGGTCTTCTGGATGCCTTCTCGCATCGTCGCGATGGCATTCGACTCCTTCTTCTGGCCGAGTTGGGTACTGGCAAGGTTGCGGTACGGAATGGCCCATTTCTCGTTGAGCGCGATGGCCTTGCTGAAGGCAATCTGGGCATCGTCGAACTGCTTGCGCGACATTGCGAGTTCGCCCAGCAGGTTGTATGCGACGAAATTCTTGCTGTTCTGTTCCAGCACTTCCTTCAGGCGTTTTTCCGCGAGTTCAGGTTTGCCCATGGCGACATGGCTCTTCACCAGCTGGGACAAGGGCTGCACGGCATCCGGGGACACGGCCAGCGCCGATTCAAATTGCTCGAGGCTTTCCGCGAACTTCTTCTGGCCCTGGTAGACGAGGCCAGCAAAGTAGAAGCCGGTGGGCTCTTTCGGCAAGGCGGTCTTGATTTCGTCGGCTACCTGGAGGGCCTTCGGCCAGTCCTTCTGGTAGACGCGAATCTTGAATTTTGCTTCCATCGCCGCACGGTTGATTGGGTCGGCCTTCAGGACTTCGTCGAGCTGGCCCACCGCGTCTTCGAGCTTGTTCTGCTGGGCATAGGCGTTGGCCAGATCCGCGCGGAAGGCCAGGGCTTCGGGGTTGTCATTGGCGGCCTTGCGCAGCACATCGACGGCAAGTTCGGGCTCCTTGTTGGCCTGGTGGGCTCGCGCGAGCATGCGGGTCACCTCGACATTGTCTGGATTGTTCTTCAAGGCAGTCCGGAAATCGGTCACTGCAGCGCCCGGGTCGCCCTGCTCCGCCAGGAGCGTGCCTCTCAGCACCAGGGCTTCGACGTCGTTCGCATTGGCCACCAGCACGGCGTCGACGAGTTTCTTCGCCTCGACGCGGTCACCGCTGCGCGCCACCACCACGGCTTCCCTCGTCTTGGCGGAAAGCGCATGAGGACTGTCAGGTTCCTTCTCTCCTGCGATGATTTCCTCGTAGACCTTACGCGCCTCGTCGAGCTTCTTCGCGGCCTCGAACAGCTTGCCCAGGGCAATCCGGAGGTCGAAATTGCTGCTGTCGTCCTTGAGCAGTCCCTGCAGGGTCGCAATTGCCGTATCGGCCCCCTTGGACTTGGCCTGGAATTCGATGAGGCCGAGCCGCGCCGTGTTGTAGTCCTTGTCGTTATCCTTCGAGGCAGTCACTGCCTCTTTCAGCACCGACTCCGCCGCGTCCATCTTCTTGGCCTGGATGAGCAGTTGCGCCAGCATCAGCCGATTGGCGAGCACCTTCGGGTCATTGGCGATGACCTCGCGCATTTCCTTTTCGGCTTCATCGTGGCGGCCGAGCTGGTTGTACACCCGCGCCAGGAGGCTCTGCATGGTCGAGCTCTTGGGGTCCCTCGCCTGCGCCGCCCTGAGGATCGCAATGGCTTCGTCCGGTTTGCCCGTTTGCAGCTTGAGTGAGGCCATGAGGGCTGCCGCATTGGTGTTGGCCGGCGCCACTTCCAGCGCCAACGCGGCATCCACGAGGGCACCATCGAGGTCTTTGTTCATCGACTTGATCCCGGCCCGGACCACCAGCCCGTCAGGGTCCTTGGGATCGATTTCAAGCAGCTTGTCCGACAGCTTCCTGGCCTGTTCGACGCCGCGGCTCATGAGGTAGAGCTGGGCCATCTTGACGGTCGCATCGCGATGCTTGGGATCGGCCTCGATGACGGCAAGGTACAAGCCGGCGGCGCCGCGGATGTCGCCCAATTTTTCCAGGGTCTGCGCCAGCATGTAGCGCGCCGGGACGTCCTTGGGTTCGATTTGCAGGACGTTCTTGAATTCGACGCGGGCCTTGTCGTAACTGCCGGATTCGAAGAAGTCCTTGCCCTTCTGCATATAGGCCGACTGGCGTCCTTCCTTCCCTCCACAGGCGGCGAGGGCGACTATCACGACGACTAGGCAAAGTTTATTTAGCAGCATTGGATTGCTCGAAATTTAAGTGGATAGAAGGAGTCTGCGGCACATCGATCGTGGCATGGCAAGCATTCCTCAGGTGAACACCGACGACCGGAGGCAAAGGAGCGTAAGCATCGCGACCAGGATCCCGCGAATCACGATCCTGTGCTTCTCGAAGTTGGCAATAATCAACTCGCTGCCGTAATAAAGGACCAGCGTCTTGGCGGCGATTTCGCCCAGGTGGGCCCTGAACGAAAGGCTGGTCATCAGGTTCGGGATAACCATCACGGTGAACACCACCAGGAAGTCCATCGGCGTGATCCGGAACGGGTTGCTGGCCGAGAATCGATAAATCAGCACCGTCGCCAGGACCATGCCGGCATAGACGTAATTCTCGAGGCTGAGGAGGAAGTTCCGGCCCTCGGATCCCGTATCGGGGGTTCCATAGTAAAGCGCGGCGATGATGGTGGTGCAGATGACGAGTCGTTCGCTGAGGCCAATCGGGACATGTCCGCGACCAAACAGCAGGCCGATAACCGCGATCAGCAAAAGCACGGACAGTGCCATGGCCGTGTCAGGAGGCACTGAACTCACGCCGAACAGCACCGAAACCATCAACCCGGGTATGGCTACCGCGATGAAGCCCAGCGGATAGTGGGTGAAGAAACCCAGTCGTTTTGCACTCTCGAACCAGCGGACGATCGGTGACCGACTGCGGACTGCGGCATTCGGGCCGCGCACGTTCCAGCCAGACTTCGTGGCAACGCGAATGGTGATCAGCACGGCACCACAGAAGAAGACGAACCAGGCCATGTTCAGCCAGTCTTGTTCGAAGCGCATCAACACCCCGCTCACCACCATGATGGCCTGCAGCATGTAGATGATGACCACCGCTTCGTAGTGGTCGAAGCCCAGGCCCAGCAAGCGGTGGTGGATGTGGTTCTTGTCAGGCTTGAAGGGAGAGCGACCTTCCGCGATGCGCTGGCCCATCACGAGGAAGGTATCGAGGATCGGCAGTCCCAGCAGCAAGAGTGCCGAGACCGGGCTCATCGCCCCGGTGCTGTATTGCGTGAGCATGATGGCGAAGACGCCAACCGAGAAGCCCAGGAACTGGCTGCCGCCGTCGCCCATGAAGATTTGCGCCGGATGCGTGTTGAAGCGGAGGAACCCAACAATGCAACCCAGGACCGCCGTGCACAGCACCAGCAG
The DNA here is from genome assembly GCA_043744805.1 of Gammaproteobacteria bacterium. Lineage (GTDB taxonomy): Bacteria > Pseudomonadota > Gammaproteobacteria. Next base: position 5,443 of record JAYTTZ010000286.1, on the reverse strand, counting down.
GATGTTGTCGCCCGCAAGGTAAGCCAGGAGCGCAATCGCTGCGACGCTGATGAAGGTGGTCCCGCCAGCAAGGCCATCCAGTCCGTCGGCAAGATTGATGGCATTGATGATCCCGAGCAGCGCGAACGCCGTGAACGGGATGGAGAACCACATGGGGACTTCAAACACTTCGCCCAGGGGGAGATAGCGGATGTGCAGGTCCGCGCCGAAAACCACGCACGCAATCGCCAGCAACTGCCCAAAGAACTTGATGCGGTAATCAAGCGGTGTCCGGTCGTCCCACAGGCCGAAGATGGCGATGATCACGACCCCGAGCAGGAACCAGAACACCCGATCCGGCTGCTCCATCCAGATGATGAGCGGCAGTAAGGTGCCGATGATCATCGCCAGGCCCCCAATCCGCGGGATGGGCTTCACGTGCACCTTCCGCGCATCGGGGATATCGATCACGCCAAGGACCACCGCCGCCCGCATCAGGGGAGGGATGAGGATCATCGTGACGAACATCGCCACGATGAATACGACGGTTGGCAGCATTGCCCCGCGCCCTTAGTTCGGGATGTATGCGGGCAAGACGGGGGCGATCTTGCTCGCGAATTCGGTCAGGGCCTTGTCCAGCTTGTCGGCGTCTCCGCCAGGCTGGAGCGGTAGCACCAACCGGACCAACGCGCCGTCGGAACGATTGCTGAGGATCGCATCGACCAGCATGTTCCATTTGACGACGAATTCGTTGGTCATGATGCGCCCCCGTTGCTGGAACCAGTAATACACAAGCTGCTTCTGGTCGCCGTAGCTGATGAGCACGCGGTTCACCACCAGAGGCTTGCCGTTCACCAACACACCCTCGAGGGGACGCTGCGTGAGGGACTGGATTTCCCAGCCGCCGCCCGGCAGGCAGGAGCGCGGCGAGTGGACCGATTCGCCCTTCCTCTGGGAGGAATAGTAGGCGGAATAGAAGTTCACCAGGTTGTTGTCACGGTCCCGGTAGTTGATGAGCGCGTAGTCGGTGAACTTGAGCGCCTTGATGTAGATGTCTTCCAGGACATCAGTGCGCCCTTCCCACCCGTCGAAACTCGTGGGGAATTCAGCGAAAAGCTTGCGCGGCGGTTCGATTTCCACCCGATTCGGCAGGCTCAGTCCAAGCAGCATCGAAATGAGTAGCGCGCCCGTGCTGAGGATCAGGGTCAAGGGCGCCGGGCGCGGACTCCAGCTTACGCCGACAGGTGTTGATGCCGGGGGTTCAAGGCCGAAAACTTCGCGCAGGTCCCGGCGATCGCCGGTGACCCTCATCAGCAACCACATCTCAGCAAAAAGGACGCCAAAACACGCCATGAAAATGACCCAACCCTCGAAATCATGCAGGAAGCCCTCTGCATGCCCCTGGCCAAACCGATCGACCAGGACGCCGATCACGCCAATCCGGAAGCTGTTCATCAGCACCGTGATGGGAATCGTCGAGAGGAAGACGAACGCCCGCTTCCAGAGCGCGGCCTGGTAAAGGTAGGCCATGACGAAGCCGAGCGTCATGAGCGGGAACAAATAACGCAGGCCGTTGCAGGCCTCGACGACCTGCAGCTTGTAGGAGCCAAGATCGATGACATTGCCTTCCAGAAACACGCTGATGTCAAAAAGGCGAATGACCGCGACACCCACTTCTGATGAGACCAGTTGCAGCTTGGCCGACAGGTTGGCGTAGAGGAACTGCGGCAGCGGGATCGTGAAGAACAGGATCAAGAGCGGTACTGCAATGATCCGGAAGACCTTCCAGCCGGTGGCGCTCAAGGTCCAGCCCAGGAGGACCACCAGGATGGCGTACTGCTGTAGCGCGTAGATGGCGCTGAACTCGCCCACGAAGAAAAGCGCCATGCCGCCGAGGGCAACCAGCAGCCCGAGCCAGCTCCCGCTGGAGGCCGTACTCTGGATCTCCTGTTGCCGCTGCCAGATGAGGTAGCCGGTAATCAGCGGGATCAGCACGCCGTGGCTGTATTCAGGCGTATTCATCCAGGTGTCGTAAATCTTGACCAGGCCTTCGTGGAACAGGGCGCCGGCGCCGGCCAGGCTTGCAAGGCAAAGCAGCCAGAGGCTCTTTCCGAGGGACCAGTACTGGATGCGGTGGGTAGTGTCGGCAATCGTTGTCATAGGGTTCTCGTCGGTAGCGGGCCGGCAGATAGCGCTATAGGCCACCTGCTCCCGTAAGAGCGGAAGCGTAAGGGAAAATCTTTACCCCACGGGTAGCGAAAGCATTCACTGGTTCTCGATTTTTCGAACTTTGACCAAGGTGGCCGGGTTTCCGGCGTAGATGCCGTTCTCCTCCGCGTCCCGGGTGAGCACGCTGCCGGCGCTAAGCACCGCGTTACGTCCCATCCTGCGCCCCGGACACACGATTGACCTTGCTCCCACCCAGGCGCCGTCGCCGAGCACGATGTCGCCAGTGATGAGTGTGAATTTGACCGACTTGTAGTCGTGGTTGCCGGTCAACAGGTACGCCTCCTGCGAAATACAGGCGTTGGAGCCGATGCTCACGTCGGCCAGGTTGTCGATCCAGGCTCCCTCGCCTATCCAGCTGAAATCCCCAACCTTGAGTCGCCAGGGATACTTGATGTTCGCCCGGGGTTTGATCACCACGCCCCGGCCGATCGTGGCACCAAACCAGCGCAGGACCCGGCACTTGAGGCCATAAACCGGAAACAGCCCGGTGTTGAAGAAAATGGCGTTGACGTAGTACCAGGCCAGGCGACGCAGCGGCGTGCCGCCCGGGACGTACCCGGTGACGACGTAGTGCTCGAGATCAGGCGTCGGGGTTGCGGGCGCGGAGTCGGTGTTCATACAGCTTTGCATCCACCAGGAATCGGTACCAGAACGCCTGCAGGAAGTGGAATATCAGCCCCTGCGTGCCGTCGAGAAATCCGAGCCTGAAGAAATAGCGGTAGGTGAAGTAGAGGAACGGCCTGACGAACAGGGGCGTCTTGAGATACAGGTTGTCTTTCGCCCAGCGTTTGGTCGAATCCTGCATGCCCGTAACCGAGGCGTTGAGCACGCCGGCCTGCGCGGTACCGGACGCCGCCGCCTGTTCCTTGTTCAGGATGTCGAGCACTTCCAGGCTTGCGTAGCTGTTGTGTTTGTTGGTCCAGAAGGTCAGGTCCTTGTTGTTCTTGTCGATGATGTCGGCCTCGACCGAAATCGCCCGACCTTCGCTCAGCACGATGTGCTCATCCATGAAGAGCGTCTCGCAGGCGCCCTTGCCGGTGCGGAACACGCGTAACAGCCAGGTCGGGTAGTAACCGCCGTGACGGATCCAGCGTCCCATGAAGTACACCCTGCGCCGGATATAAAGCCCTGAAACATCTGCCTGGGCCGTTTCCATGAACTTCCTGAGGGCGCCTACCAGCTCCGGGGTCATTTCCTCATCGGCGTCCATCCGCATGGTCCAGGGCGTCGAAATCCCCGCGTTGGCCAGGCCCCAGTTGAATTGGCCCGCATGGGTCGTCCAGCCCCTGCTCAAGACCGTCGCCCCGAGGCTTTCAGCGATGGCAACGGTGTTGTCGGTGCTGAGGGAATCGATGAGGTAAACCCGCGCGCCCAGCGGCGCGATCGACTTCAGGCATTTCTCGATGTTCTTTTCCTCATTACCCGTGAGGATCAGGACCGAAAGTTCACTCATGCCAACACCTGCCTGGCTGCCTTGCCGCCGCCAAAGACCGTATCAAAGATTTCCTGGAGCCGAATTGCGTAAGTGTGTTCGCGGTGCGCCCGCTCCGCGCCGGCGTTGGCAATTGCGATGCGCTCGTCGTCATGGTCGAGGTAGAAGCGAATCTTCTCGCGAAGTTCCGCCAGGTTCCTGAAGACTTCAATCTCCCGGCCGGGCTCGAAATGCCGGGTGATGGCTTGCGATTCGTTCATCAACTGGAAGGCTCCACATCCTGCGGCCTCGAAGGCACGCGCGTTGAGGCCGCTGATTTCAGTCGGGAACAAGGTATTGAGGACGATTTTAGCAGTCCGGAAACAGGCCGCCTTGCCGTCGCCGTACACGCCGCTGCCCGCATGTCGGCTGCGCAGTGGCCCATCGTAGAACTTCGGGCAACTGCCCCAGATCTTGAGATCGAAGTCCGCGATGGATTCGAGGACGGCGGACCGGTAGTAGTAAAGCGTGGCTGCCGTCGTGACTTCGCACTGGTAGCGCTGGCGCTGCTCCGGCGTTGGCACCACCGGGCGGTGGATCCGTGGATTGCAGGCCTCGGCAAGGTAGTGGACGTCGTTCTGGTGCGTGAAACGGCGCATGAGTTCAACCATGGCGAGATCCTTGGCGAACAGGTAGTCGTAGCCGGAACCGATGACGTACTGGCGGCCCATCGTCCCCATGTGGTCCTGCACCCAGCAGATAATCGGCGCCTGGGTCACTTGCCGGACCATTTTAATGGTCGACGGTGGCGTGTAGTTCCCCAACAGGGTCATGACGAGATCGGGCTCGAACTGCGCCACCTGGCGCACCAGCGCGCGATCTGCGGGCGTCGCGCCAATCCATCCGAAGTCGGTCTTGGCATAGCTGAACAAGGCGTTCAGGCGCAGCCCAAGCACCGCCGTTCGATAGGGGAAGTACAGGCACTCATGCCCCATCTCCCCAAGCGTCGAGACGATGTGCGCTTCCATCATGTCCGAGGCTGGCCCGGTTGCCCCCAGGGGGTGCGTGCCAATGAAAAAAACCCTCATGTCACTGCGTGGCCTCAGGCCTTGATGGAGCCGGGCGAATAGTAGTCTCTGGGCAAGACCGCCGCCAGCTGATAGTGCACTGCGGAGAACGCGCCCTTTGGCTTGTTCCCGGGGCTCGGAGGGACGCTGTTTTCTCCTGCACGGCCAGTGCCCCGAATACTTCCATCGCAAGTTGCAATGGTTTCGAAACGATCGGGATCCGGCACCGTGGCGGGACCAAAATCGCAGCCGCAGGGGTGCCCGGGATTACTGCCTCCAGAGGACTCCGCGCCGCTGGGCTGGGCTGGGGGGCTCGGATAGTATTCACGCCACGCGGCTGTCGCTGCCCCGGCGCCCCTGCCCTCGTCGCCATCCGCCAAACCCGCAATTGATCCGACCCATGCCGTCCATCCAGAAAATCCAAGCCCGCCTGACTTCGCCATCGGGCCAGATCCTGTGTGGTCGTGGGATCCAGTTTGGGTCACAGCTTGCGCTGGTGCTCCTGGTGCCACGCTTCCTCGATCACGAGGACTTCGTCCAATACAGCCTCGTCCTGCCTCTCGGGTTCCTGCTGGGCGCGATCGTCTGCGGCTGGATCACCGGGGCCATCTGTCGCTATGCCCATGACTTCCTGGCGCCCGAAGGCGTCGCGAAGCGCGAAGCGACCGCCACCTATTTCTTCTTGATCGGGCTGGTCGCGCTGGTCGCGTATGGGATCCTGCACTTCGTCGTGCACACGGTTTACGCCATTGCACCC
>JAYTTZ010000285.1:0-4173 GCA_043744805.1 Gammaproteobacteria bacterium | reverse complement strand
CGAAGCCGTTGACGATGCGCTGGTGGAACATGGGCTGGATCTGCCGCCGCTGGCGCGCCCAGAACTCGCCGTCGCTGGTGACCAGGCCCTCGCCCATGCTCTGGCGCAGCACGCGGTAGTCGATGGTGTGCTTGGTGTACGTGGGCCAGGCCCTGGTCAGCACGCTGCGCACGTCGTTGGGATTGTTGACCAGGTACATGTCCATGAATCCACGCCAGCGCAGCACGTCGCCGTACTGTCGCGTGAGCCCAAGGAAGTAGGTGGCCGGATTGCGCCCGAGGGCCTTCCAGCTGGCAATCGGCCCCGGACCCGGCGGCAGTGGCGCGCAGGTCGGGGGCACGGCCCTCTCAGGCCCGGGCGCTTTCGCGCGCGTTCATCCGAGACCGCCAGCCGTGCGTGACCTGGTGGTGTTCGGGGATCCTGATCTCGCACCAGGCGTGGAATTCGACGGCGCAGAAAGCCGTGACGTCCGCCATGCTGAGGTAGTCGCCCATGAGCCAGGGACCGGTCTGCAGGCGTTCGGCCAACCAGTCCTGGAAGCGGGTGATGGTCTGCCGGCCGCGTTCGATGAGGCCGGGGATTGCGGGGAGGGTTGCACTGCCGGCACCCGGGATGCTGCGCAGGGCAAACGCCGGGTGCTGGTTTCGGAAGACTTCCGAGCCCGCAATCATCCCGTCGAATTCAGCGCGACGCTGGTAGTTCTCCACCAGCGCCTGTTCCAGCGGCGAACGGCCAAGCAGCGGCTGCCACGGATAGAGGGCTTCGAGGTAACGGCAAATGGCCATGACTTCGTCGAGGCGCGTGCCGTCATCCAGCTCAAGGGTTGGCAGCAGGCCGCGCGGGTTGATGGCCAGGAACGCGGGGCCCTGGTTTTCGCCGTCGACGATGTTCACTTCCACCTTCGGGATGTCGATGCCTTTCTCGGCCAGGAACATCCGGAGGCGACGGGGGTTGGGGGCCATGGCGCAATCGTAGAGTTTCATCACGGGCTCCTCGGAGCGTTTAGCGGAAGGCGGGAATGACTTCTTCAGCGAACAGTTGCAGGTGTTCGTCCATGCGCGACTCGGGATAGCCCGGCGGCACGGTCCACGTGTAGTAACGCTCGATGCCGGTGGCTTCGGCGTAGGCGCCGATGGCATCCACCGCTGCTTGCGGCGTGAGGATCTGCAGGATGCCCATCTCGACCAGCTGGGCGGGCGACTCCACCGGCGGGAACAAGGCTTGTCCGGCAGCGGCCATCCAGCGGTTGTAGACTTGGATCTGGTAGAGCACGTGCGGACCGATGTCGGCCAGCGTACGCGCAGGCTCCTTCGACACCACCAGCCAGAAATGACCCCCGATGGCGCGCCCGGGGCCGCTGTGGCCGAGGCGCGCGCGTTCCGCGCGGTAGACCTTCAGGAGCTCACCCATTTCACCCGTGCCGAGGTAGCCGTCGGCGATGCGCGCGGCGCGCTTGGCCGACGCGGGGGCGAAACCGCCGACCCACAGTGGCGGCGGGGACTGCACCGGCAGCGGGGTGAGCTTCGCGCCTTCGATCTGGAAGTGCTTGCCCTGGTAGTCCACGGTTTCACCGCGCCACAGGGCGCGGATGATCTCGAGGCCTTCGTCCATGCGCGCGCCGCGGTCCTGCGGCCGCAGTCCAAGGCCCTTGAACTCCTGTGGGCGATAGCCCACGCCGACGCCCAGTTCGAAACGGCCATTGGACAGGATGTCGATGGTGGCGGCGTCCTCGGCCACCCGCACGGGGTGGTAGAGCGGCAGCAGCAGCACGCTGGTCCCGATGCGGATGCGGGTGGTGCGCGCCGCGACTGCGGCACAGAGCGGCAGGATCGAGGGCGCGTGCCCGTCTTCGCAGAAGTGGTGTTCGGTGAGCCAGACGTCGTCGTAGCCGATGGTTTCGGCCCAGGCAATCTGGCGCAAGGTTTCGGCATAGATCTCCACGATGGGACGGGACCATTGCGCCGGATTGCGCAGGGAATACCACAGGCCAAAGCCCAGTTTCGAACTGCTCATGCGGGTTTCCTCGGTGTCAGTGGGCGGCGGTTCGTGGTGTCACGCGCATCGGCATGCCGAATTTAGGGGTCAAGGTGACGCGAGCGGCGGTTTCGATCCGCGCGCCAGGCGCCACCGCCATGTGGAAGCGCGGCAGCAGATTGGCGACCACCAGCTGGATTTCAAGCATCGCCATGCCAGCACCGATGCAGGTGCGTGGACCGGCCGCGAACGGAATGTAGCTGTAGGAATGCCGTGGTTCGGTGCGATTGGGATTGAAGCGTTCGGGATCGAAGCGTTCCGGATCGGGCCAGTAGTCGGGATGCCGGTGCAAGGTGTAGGGCAGGATGGTGAGGTAGGAACCTTTCGGCACATGGAAGCCGTGGAAGGTTTCGTCCTGCTGCGAGCGGCGTGCAATCGCCCACACCGGCGGCAGCACGCGCATCGATTCCTGCACCACCTGCTTGAGGTAAGGCAGCCGGGTGAGGTCCGCGCTGGTGGCAGGGCGTCCGCCCAGCACGGTATGGAGTTCCTCCAGCAGCCTGGCTTCGACGTCGCGATGCCGGGTCAGCAGCCAGAACGTCCAGGCCAGCGCGTTGGACGACGTCTCGTGGCCTGCCAGCAGCAAGGTCACCACTTCGTCCCGGACCTGCTGCTCGCCCATGCCCTGGCCGGAGTCATCGTCGCGCACGGCGAGCAGGCGATCGAGGATGTCCTCGCGGCGTTCCCCGCTGGCGCGGCGCGCGTTGATGAGGCCGTAGACGATGCGATCGAGGGTCGCCACCGCCTCCCGCGCGGCCCGGGTGTACGGCAGCGGCAACCAGGGCAGTTGCGCGGCGAGGATGGGACCAAGCTGCTGGGTGGAGACGTTGATCACTTCCAGTACTTTGGAAATCTCGCCGGCATGGCGTTCGATGTCGACGCCGAAAAGCGTCATGCCCACCACTTCGAAGGTGAGCTTGCCCATCTCCTTTTCCATCTGCAGGGTCTGGTCAACTGGACGCGTCAGCCAGCGTTCGGCCAGCGCATTGGTGAGCTGGTTGATGGGGACGTCGAAGGGGTTGATCACCCGGTTGTGGAACATGGGCTGCATGAGCTTGCGCTGGAAGGCCCAGGACGCGCCGTCGTTGGTGACCAGGCCCTTGCCGAGCGAGAGGCTCAAGACCTTGTAGTCGATGGTGTCCTTGGAGAAGCGATCGGAGCCCGCGCTCAGCACGCGCTTCACGTCGTCCGGGTGGTTGATGACGTAGATGTCGAACAGGAAGCGCCAGCGCAGCACGTCGCCGAAGCGTTCGATGAGCTGCTGGAAGAACCGCGGACGTTCGTCGGGGCGCGACCGGAGGCCATACATCCACGCGGTGGACGGGACCGGCAGGGCGACCTTGGCATGCTCGTTCATCGGGCGCTCCACGGCAGGGGGGATGGGCCAAGCTTAGCCGTTTGTCGTGTGCGTCGTCCCGGGCTGCCCTCCATGCCGTGGATCATCACGTCGGGTGGTCCCGGGGCCGAGCCCTAGTCGAAGAGGTAGCGCACGCCAACTTCCAGGTCCCAGTTGTAGACCTGCGGCACCTGATCACCCCAGTTGCCGAAACCGGGCCGGGCCCACACGGCGATGTGCGAATTGAGGAAGCGGCCGACTTCGAGCTCGAGGGTGGCGCCCGTCTGGTTGCCGCGCGAGTGGTCGATGTAGACCGAGGCTTCGGTGCCCGTGTAGAACCGATCCGGCCAGCGGGTGAGGACGAACACGCGGTTGATGGTGTAGTCCACCTCGTGGCGTCGCGGGTCGCCGCCAAAGGACTGTACGTGCTGGACTAGGGGGAAGAAGGTCGAGTGCAAGGCTGGTGAGTCGATCGCGAGGAAGGCGATGGGGCCGCCGCTGTGCTTGCCTGTGCCTAGCAGGCGATCGGACGCCGTATCGAAGTTGAACTCTCCCCCCACCACGAGGGCGACGCGCTTGGTACGCAGCGCGCGAAAGCTCACCCGCGCCACGAGGTCGCCCATGCCACCTTGCGCCGCAAGGCCGGGCCGGTCGCCGTCGAAGACCATCACCGGGGCTTCCACGCGTAGCGAAAGCTGCTTGCTGACAGCGTATTCGAAGCGCGGGAAGAGGGTGTTGCGCAGGCCGCCGGACTGGGGTTCCTGCAGTCGGTTGCGCAGTTCGATGCGTGATCGGAAGTCCGA
>JAYTTZ010000284.1:0-4200 GCA_043744805.1 Gammaproteobacteria bacterium | reverse complement strand
CGCCCCGCTCGACCAGGCTCAGCCAGGCGCGCTCGACCTGTCGCCGGTAGAGCCGGTCCGCCTCGCGGGGCGTGCGTCCAAAACTTTGGATATCCATGGCGGGATTCTGGTGCGCTGCCTGTGCCGGGCACAAGGCGCGAGTGTGCCAAATTGGCACACCCGGGGCCGCCCCCGACTTTTTACGCGCCAAACCGGCGTTCCGGCCCACCGCCTCTCGCCTTGCGACTGGCGGAAAGTCCATGATGCGCTCGTCAAACCGTCAGGGTCCGGCAGCGTTGCCCACAACAAGCCGCGCCGGCCCACCAATCATTCAGGAGAGAGAAGATGGAAGTAGGTGCGTTCTATCTGCCGTCAGTCGGCACGAAAGAAGAGATTCTCAAAGGCATGGCCGGCAAGCGGACCGATCTTTACCAGACGATGCTGCAGGAGATCGGCGAACAGACCCGCTACATGGATGAAAACGGCTATTACGGCGCCGGCTTCACCGAACACCACTTTCACATCGAAGGCGAGGAAGTCTCCACCAATCCGGTCATCCTCGATCTCTTCTTCGGCCTGCAGACCAAGCGCATGAAGTTCGGCCAGCTCGGCAACGTGCTGCCTTCGCAGAACCCGATCAACCTTGCCGAAAACATCGCCATGGTCTCGCAGATGCTGCAGGGCCGCGTGTTTGCCGGCTTTGCCCGTGGCTACCAGCCGCGCTGGGTCAACGTACTGGGCCAGCAGGTTGGCCTGCAGGAGCCCGGCGAAGGCGCCGACTACGAGGAACTCAAGCGTTCGCTGTTCGAAGAACACTTCGAAATCATGCTCAAGGCCTGGAGCAACGATACCTTCAGCTTCAGCGGCAAGCACTGGCAGATCCCGGGCAAGCCCATCAAGTGGGCGGCCCATGAAGTGGCCAGGAAATACGGCCAGGGCCTCGACGCAAACAACGACATCGTCGAAATCGGCATTGCCCCGCCGACCTACAACAAGCAGCTTCCGGATATGTTCATGCCGTTCGCCACCTCCGAGCGTTCAATCGCCTGGGGCATGGAGCGCGGCATCGTGCCGGTAACCATCATGACCCACCCGGACATCATCAAGGGTCACTTCGAAGCCGGCCAGAAGGCCGCCGCCAAGGCCGGCCGCAACCTCAAGTTTGGCCAGGGCATGGCGATGAGCCGCGAAATCATCGTGGCCGATACCGATGCGGAAGCCGAAGCCATCGCCCGCGAAGCCGGTTCGTTCATCTGGAACAACTTCTTCGTGCCGTTCGGCTTCAATGCCGCCATCGCCGGCCCCGGCGAAGGCCCGTTCGACATGCCGGCCACCTTCGAGACCCTGGCCGAGCGCGGTCTGGTCATCTACGGCAGCCCGGACACCGTCAACCGCAAGTTCGAAGCCCTGTTCAAGGCCCTGCCGGTCGACTACTTCTGGATGTTCATCTACAACCACATGCCGCATGCCCAGTGCATGAAAAGCCTTGAACTGCTCACCGAAAAAGTGTGGCCGAACTTCACCAGCAAGGTGGGTGGCGCCAACGCCGTGCGCAAGAGCGCTTAAAGCTTTTGCCGAACGCCTTCGGGCGTCCTGGAAGGGGGGGCAATTTCGCCCCCCTTTTTTTGTGCGGGATCCAGGCAAAGCCTTGCCACGTTTCTGTCATACGCCGTCGTTAGCCTTGCACGCTCGGGTAGGCGCACGACCCATGCCGCTGCCGCGACAACTCCAGAATCCGGACTATCCCAAAGGAGGATTCCATGGCAGCTACAAAACGGAAATTCCCGCATCGCCCCCTCGCCAGCGCCATCAGCGCTGCGCTGTTGACGGTCGCCGCCGGCGGTGCGCATGCCGAATACACTTCATCCAACCGCGACATCCTCACGCCCAACACCGGCACCTGGAGCGCCAGCGGCGTGACCCTGGGCGGGACCACGTTCAAGGTGCTCGGCCTGCAAGGTGTCGGTCGCTTCGCGGCGAACGCCAAGGATGCGGCCACGGGAGAATCGCTGGGTTCCGTGTCCGACCTGCAGATCACCAACTTCAACTACACCGGCACCAACGCGAACGGCCAGCAGCAATTCTCCGGGACGTTCAATTTCCTGCCGGATCGCGGCTACAACAGCGGCCCGATCTTTTCCAACTACGCCGCGCGCATTAACACTTTCTCGTTCGACTTCACACCGTACACCGGCACTGGCACGACCATCAGCCAGGACCAGATCAAGATGACGTTTACCGGGTCGCAGCGCTTCACCTACGACCACGACAACAACGCCGCCACCGCGCCCATCTACACCACGGGCCTGCTGCCGACCAGCAGCGCCACCACGCTCTTTGGCGTGAAGGTACCGACAAGCACGGCTCGGGTTGGGTGAGCGACGAATACGGCGCGTACCTCTACCACTTCGATGCCAACAAGCAGATCGACGGCCAGCTCACCCTGCCGGACGCCCTCGTCACGCATAACGCCGCGGGCGCCGTCGATTTCGTGGTGGGCCAGGTCTCGGGCACTCCGTTGAACGGGCGCCGCATCAACCAGGGCATGGAAGGCCTGGCGCTGAGCCCGGACGGCAGCAAGCTGTTTGGCCTGCTGCAAAGCGCGACCCTCCAGGATTCGGGTGCGGGCAACGTGGGCCGCAGTAACACCCGCCTCGTGGTGTACGACGTGACGGGCAGCGATACCCCGAACAATCCAGTCGCCCAGTACGAAATCAAGCTCCCCCGCATCGACGACAACGGCGCTACCGGCGGCGTGACAGCAATGGCCGTGGCGCGACCGGTGCGCCGGTGTTCAAGTCCGTGCTGCTGGCTGATCTCACCAAGGCGACCAACATCGACGGGCTCTACGATGCGACCGGGGCGATCACCGCGCCGTCCGGCAACCTGCTGGCCTCGATTACGCCGATCGCGTGGACCGAAGCGCTCAACCTGCTGGGCAAGCTCGATCTCAACATCAGCGAGCTGGAACAGTTTGGCCTCAACCTCAGTACTGCACCGGGTAACGTGAACTCGCTGTTCGCGTTTCCGCAGTGCCGGTCCCGGCGGCCGTGTGGCTGATGGGATCCGGCGCTGCCGGGCTGCTGGCTTGGGCGCGTCGCCGCAAGGCCTGAGCCCGCGCTGAGTTGAGCGACATCAGCGTTACCCCGTTCGCCCTGAGCCCGTCGAAGGGTGAACGGCGGCAGGGTGCCGGGGTTGATGTGGCTCTGGAAGCGCAGTGCCCGTTCATGGTTCGACAGGCTCACCACGAACGGGCAATTCGTTGTCATGAAGTTGAGCGGCATCAGCATTACCCCGTTCGCCCTGAGCCTGTCGAAGGGTTAATGCAGCAAGGAAACCGTCTTGCGCTGGATTGGATCACTCTTCCATCAATTCATGCCACGAGAATGCGGAAGCGACCTCAGCAATTTAGGGGAAGGTTCCGTGTAAATACATCATGCTCTAATACCCCTTTACCGCCTCTGCCGTGGTCCGATCTAGCGCCGCCAGTTGGGTTGTAACAGCGGAAGTGAACAGGCGCGCGTCAGTCAGAAGCGATGCGAAGTCATAGCCTTGTGCGAACATGCGTCGGATCATTTCGGGCGATCCAGTGTGTACGCCTGCCAAGCGTCCTGCCGCTTTGGCGCTGATTGCGATTTTGGCGATGGCGTCCAGTACTTCGAGCGCTGTGGGATCAAGTGTAGGTTCGTAGCCCAAGGAAAGCCCGAGATCGGACGGGCCGACATAGATGCCGTCGATGCCTCTAACGGCTAAGATAGCGTCAAGATTGCCCAAAGCCTCGCGCGTTTCAATCATTGCGAATACAAGAACGGCGGTGTTGGCGGATTTTGCATAACCCGCGCCATAGACCATATTCGCTCGCGTCGGCCCAAAAGATCGGCTGCCCAACGGCGCGTAGCGGGTGGCTTGCACAAGGCGTTTTGCGTCTTCAACAGTGTTGATCATCGGGCAAATCAGCCCGGCAAAACCTGCGTCCAAGGCTTTGGCGATAACGCCGGGTTCGTTCCACGGCACGCGGACCATGACAGGGGCGGGCAGGCCTTGCAGCACTTGCAACATGGTCAAAGCGATTTGATAGTCGATCAAGCCGTGCTGCAAATCGACGGTGATCAGATCAAAGCCTTGGCGGCCCATAATCTCGGCAGTGACGGCGGACGGGATGGCGCACCAGCCGTTGACGGCGCTGCCTTTGGCGAGAACTTGGCGAATTGGGGTCATGTC
>JAYTTZ010000283.1:0-16551 GCA_043744805.1 Gammaproteobacteria bacterium | reverse complement strand
TCGACGATGACATTCGGGCTAGCACTCCACGGTGATGGAGGACACACCCTCGCAGGAGGATCAGGCGAGCGGAACCACGGGGTTTATGGAGCGCTTACCTTTATCGAAGGCGAAGAGCAGGAATCACCGGCGATCGCAGCGCGCTTCGTGCAGGGCATTCGTACACAGGGTCGGGCGGTGGCCGGTGCGACTGCATGCCCGGAATGTGGCAAGAAGTCGGTACAGCCTGTCGATGCTACGGTCAATCTGGTCAGGCTGGCCGGGCAACAGGAATGCCCAATCGAGGTCGTGGATCATTGCGATTCACTGATGGCTTTGGGCGGCATTGGCTGCCTGCTACGTTATTGATGCGGGACCGCCGGGTAATGAGACATTGACGCGACGGCCCGGAAGGCCGTGACGAGGATCAGGAGAAATATCAAGCATGGAAACGATTGCTACACCATGGATGTGGGCGGGATTCTTCGCCTTTGTCATCGTGGCGACCGTCGTCGACCTCAAGGTTCTCTCGGCGAGCGGCGCGACGCGGGTCAGCCTCAAGGAGGCGCTGGGCTGGGCCACGGTCTGGATCGCACTGTCGTTCGCCTTTGCCGGCTGGCTCTGGTGGCATCTTGCGGGAGCGGCCGGTCCTGCGATCGCCCGCGAAAAGACGCTCGAGTTCCTGACCGGCTACCTGATCGAGAAATCGCTCTCGGTGGACAACATCTTCGTCTTCCTGATGTTGTTCACCTACTTCGCCGTGCCTGCCGAACTGCAGCGGCGTACGCTGGTTTACGGCGTGTTCGGCGCCATCGCGCTGCGCATCGTCATGATCCTGATCGGGGCGTGGCTGATCGCCAAATTCCACTGGATCATTTACGTGTTCGGCCTGTTTCTGCTGGCCACCGGAGCGAAGATGCTGTTCTTTGCCGGCCACAAGCCAGACCTGGAGAAGAACCCGGCGCTGCGCTGGATGCGCGGCCATCTCCCGGTCACGCCAGGCTTCGAAGGTGAACGTTTCTGGATATTGCGCGACGGGGTCCGCACGTATACGCCGCTGTTCCTGGTGCTGGTGATGATCGCCATCACCGACATCATTTTTGCGGTGGACAGCATCCCGGCGATCTTCGCGATCACCGACGACCCTTTCATCGTCATGACTTCCAACATCTTTGCCGTCCTCGGCCTGCGCGCACTGTACTTCGTGTTCGCCGACATGGCTGAGCGCTTCCACCTACTCTCCTACGGCTTGGCGCTCGTGTTGATGTTCATCGGCGTGAAGATGCTGCTGATCGACTACTTTAAAATCCCGGTCTTTCTTGCCCTGGGCGTCGTTTTCGCGCTGATAGCGGCGAGCATCGCCGCGAGCCTGATTTGGCGTCCGAAACTGCCGGACTGAGTGTTCGTGATGATTACGCCCCTTCGATTGATGGCCGCTCCCAAGCGCGGCCAGCGCGTCGGCTTGAGGCGGAGCCGGCGGCAAACGTGCAGAACCTGGCCGTCCTCGGCTGGGCACCGTGCGCCGTTCAGCGTGGTGGCAATGCCTCGACTGCCTGCTCGATCTGCATCGTGAGCGAGCTCTCGAGCCCCAATCGCGCCGCCAGCATGTCGAGATAGGCGCGCTCGGCGCGGTTTGCCGGCGACACGGCCAGCAGCGACGCCGCGTAGATTTCGGTCGCCAGTTCCGGTGTACCAACACCGCGCACGACAGATTCGAGATCCAGCGACTGCGTCAGCAGTTGCAGCACCTGATCCTGATCCCCTTGGGACAGCCCGGTTTCATTGACCTTGGCGAAGATCCGATCGCGCTCGCTCGCCTCTACCATGCCGTCCGCCTTGGAGGCCGCAATCATCGCCTGAATGACCCGCAGCGCATCGCTCGCATTCGACTCCAGATCGAAGCTTGCCGGCAGCGCCGCCGGCTGTTGGACCGAGGGCACGGCCATGCCGCCCCCGCCGGCGCCCGCCTGCCCCGGCGCCTTTGCCGCCTGGTACTTCTGCCACGCCTGATAGGCCACATAGCCGATCGCTGCTAGCCCTCCGTACTTGACCGTCGTCTTGCCGAGACCGCCGCCCCGGCCCGTCAGGACATTGCCGAGCACACTTCCCGCCAGCCCGCCCATGGCCGCACCGGCCGCCGGGTTCCTGGTCAACAAATCGATCAATTGTTTTGTATCCATGCCGGTTGCGACTCCTCTTCAGGGCCAGAGGTTCCGGAGCAAAGAAAAATGGCCAAGGTCCGGTGTGCGGTTGCGACGGAATGGTCAGACCGAGCAACCCCGCGCGGGCTTCTGTCATGACATTCATCCGCCCGCATCAGCCCTTCCGACTTTGCGTTCGCCCTGTTGGTGTTCGCGGCCCCAGGTTCGCCCAACCTGTGCGTTGCCGTGGGTCGGGCTTAGCTGCGTCCTGTGGACCCTTGCGGCAGGCCGGCCAAAGTGGCGTTCATCTGCCACCGCAATGAACTGTCGTCAAGTCCGGGGATCGATATTCGGTTCTTTACTATGAGTATCGAATTAATAGGGCTCTATTAATTATTGGATTGAATTCCCAGGAGCTTGGATAGTAGCTCCCGGTTGGCGATGTGGCGCGATTCCAGGAACGTAAACAGAGAGCAGTGGCGATGGGTATGAACGACAGGCAGGACATCGAGCACGCGGTTGCGGCCTATCTCGAAGGCTTCCATGAAGGCGATGCCGACAAGCTCGCGGCGGTCTTCCACCCGGCCTGCACGCTCAGGCAGCCACTGAATGACAAAATCCAGAGCCTGCGGTTGGAGGCGTGGCTGGAGATGGTACGCGGCCGATCTTCCCCGCACTCACAGGGCTTGATCCGTGCCGACGACGTGTTGGTGATTGATGTCCCAGGCCCAACGCTCGCCCACGTGAAGCTGCGCTGTGCGATCCGCCACGCTTTTTAACGGGCCTGCTCTCATTTCTGAAGGCCGCTGGCAGGTGGCACAGAAAATCTTCATGGCCGAGGTGCGGACTTGAGTATCTCTCTTTCCGAAACCAATCCAAAAAGCACGAGAGAGCGCCCGATGCAACATGTCCTCATCATCCACGAAGTGGAGTCCTATCCGAAATGGAAAGCCGCCTTTGATGGCGCGGCCGAGCTGCGGCGAGGCGTGGGCGAAATCAGCTATGAGTTGCTTCGCTGCGACCGCGAGGCAAACCAGATAGTCCACTTCTCCCGCTGGTCGTCGCTGGCCCACGCGCGTGGATTTTTTGAGTCTCCGGAGCTGGTTGAAATCCGGCGCAGAGCGGGCGTCAAGGCGCCTGACTTCCACTACCTCGAACAGATCGAGCAGGGCACGTTGTGAAGGCGAGGCTGCGATGAGCGTTCACAATCCGGACGGCATGGCGGTCCGGCTGGCTGGCAGCGGCGATGCGGCCATGATCGCCGGACTCGTCAATCGAGCCTACCGGCCCTCACCATCGAACGCTGGATGGACGCATGAGTCCGCGCTCGTCGACGGCGATCGCACCAGCCCCGAGCAGATCAGTGCGATGCTCGGGCGAGCGCAATCAAGTCTACTGGTGCTGCTGGCGGACGCGTGGCTGCTGGGCTGCGTTTACATCCAGTGCGAGGAAGACTGGGCGCACATTGGCATGCTTGCGGTCGATCCCGACGTCCAGCTCGGCGGGCTCGGCAAGCGCCTGCTGGCGGAAGCCGAGCGTCATGCACGTGAGTGCATTGGTGCCCGCACCTTTGTCCTGACGGTCGTCTGTGCCCGTGTGGAGTTGGTCCGCTTCTACCTGCGTCGTGGTTATCACCCCGCGGGTGGGTTGGCCGCCTATCCGCTGGATGCTGGCGCCGGTGTTCCCAGGATGGAGGGACTGATGGTCGAGCGTCTCGAAAAACTGGCTGTCGAAGAAGATTCGTCACTTCAATGAGAAGAACCCCATGAACACGCCAAAGCCACACGTTGCCGTTCTTGCCGTGGACGTTGCTTCTCGAGCGAAGCCCTCCAACTACCCCGAACCCTTCGCATCGCGGATGGCGGGCCGCGAGAAGCGTGCTCTGGGCGATGTGTTTGGCTTGAGTACGTTCGGCGTCAACCTCGTCATGCTCGTGCCTGGCGCACAGTCAGCGCTGCGCCACGGCCATACGGCGCAGGATGAATTCATCTACGTCCTGGAGGGTCACTCGATGCTAATTACGGATGCCGGCGAGACCACCCTTGCCCCTGGCATGTGCGCGGGATTCAAGGCGGGGAATGGAGACGCGCACCACCTGGTAAACCGCAGTGGCGCGCCGGTCGTGTACCTCGAAGCGGGTGATCGGGGTGCGGGCGATTCGGGCCACTACCCGGACGACGACCTTGTCGCCGTGCGTGCCGGCAACGGCTGGCAGTTCACCCACAAGGATGGTCGTCCTTACTGAAACCCAACTCGAGGCCAAGCCAAGCGCCGGCTTGTCTATTGCCGGCGCCCGCGGGAGTCGAAATCGCCGGCCTCGCCACGCAGTCGGGCAACGTGGTCGATGGTTATCGCGCCGTGGGACCCATGCTGCGGTCACTTCCGCGCGCGGAGGTGCTGGTGATTGCGGCGACCCCGGGCTCGCTCGCCCTTTATGCCACGGCTTTTCCGCTCGCATTGGGCAGCTCCGTACGCTACATCGACCGCGATCCCGCTCGGGTTGCCCTCGCGACGGCGAGGGGGGCGAGCGCCATCCAGCATGCTGGGCCGTGGCCCAGGTGCTTTGAACCAGCACCGGTGACGGTCGACGTGACCGGGGATGAAGGCGGACTCGCCTGCGTGCTGCGCTCGACCGAGCGCTATCGCTACTGCTCCAGCCTTGCGATCCACTTCGGGCCAGAGCCCACATTGCCGATGCTGGAGAGGTATACGAGAGGGATCACTTTTCACACCTCCCGAGCTGACGCCCGGCGCTACCTGCCGGCAGTCATCGAACTCATCAATACCGGTGTCTTCGATCCGGCAATCATCCCCAGCGTGGCTCGAGCCTGCGATAAAGCGGGTAGTCGTTCGCTGAGTTTGCCTGGACTTGGCGCCACCGATGTATTCCCTTGCGGTCCGGTGACGAACACCGCCTGCGTCAAAATTTCGCCCGATCATGGGGCTCGCCGAGCCAGCGCTCGTAGTACACCGGCACGCGGGGAATGATGCCACCCGGATTGCTGTGGGGTATCGAGTAATAGCCGCGGATGAAATGCGGCAGGTTCACGAGGCTGGCGACGCCGGGGTACTGGCAGAGTTCGCGCAGATAGTGCGTGAGATTTGAGTAGCTCGCGATCGTGCGCAGGTTGCACCGGAATAACGGGTAGTACACCAGATCGAAGCGTAACAGGCTCGGCAACAGCCGCCAGTCGGCTTCCGTGATCTGCGCGCCGGCGAGATAACGTTCGCGGCCGAGATGATCATCGAGCCAGTCGAGGGTAGCGAACAGGAGATCGACGGCGTCTTCATACCCTGCCTGGTCGCGCGCGAAGCCCACGCGATACACGCCGTTGTTGATGCCGTCGTACACGCGCTGGTTGACAGCGTCGATGGCCGGGCGCAATGCCTCGGGATAGTAATCCTCATGCCGTTCGGTGAACGCGTCGAAGGCGCTGTTCAGCATGCGGATGATCTCGGAGGACTCGTTGTTGACGATGGTTCGTGTCTGCCGGTCCCACAGCACCGGCACGGACACATTGCCGCTGTAGTCGGCCCTGGCGGCAGCGTAGACACGATGCAGATGCGTGAAGCCTTCGCTGTCTGGCGCGCTGCCGCCGGGAAACGTACCAAACTGCCAGCCATTACGGCGGTCGTTCGGGATCGCGACGGTCATCGAAATGACATCCTCGAGGCCTTTGAGCCGACGGTACAGCATCGTGCGCCAAGCCCAGGGGCAGTGGTAGGCGACATACAAATGATAGCGGCCGCCTTCGGCCGGAAAGCGCGAACTGCCGTCGGCGGTCACGACATCGCGGAACTTGCTGGGCTCGCGCACATAGCGCCCGGCGTCGAGTGGAATCATGGTCGCGTCCGCATCCCAGACCCCGTTGATCAACAATCCCATCGTGAGGTGCTCCCGGAGTATCGCCGCGCGAGCCGCGACCCACTCACTATACCGAAGGCAAACGGCCTCACATCCAAACGCCGGGCTGCTTATGCGACACGCAGGGTTGCCGACGGGCGACGACGATCTGGTCCAGAAGAATCGGAAAGGGGGTCCGTGGCGCAAAACTATTGAGGGTCGCACCACGTATCCCATGTGTGTGGAAATATACCGGCCAGATTCGCCCGCCCTTCGCCGTCGTGCCTGCTACTGGGCAGGTTTCCGTGTGGGATTTTCCACGACCCCCGCGGCTCGAAGCTGTCACGGACGAAATTGAAGTGCGCGTTGGCGGACGCCGGATCGCCGCGACGTGGGCCGCCCTTCGCGTTGGTGAAACGGCCGCACCGCCGACGGTTTATCTGCCGCCCGCTGACGTAGACGTCGACAGGCTCGTCCTGGTCGCCGGGCGGTCTACTACGCGCTCGCGGCCGGTGAAGAGCCGATCGCCTGGGCCTATCCCGAACCGCACGCTGACTTTGCGCCACTGTGGAACTACCGCTCCTTTTATCCGGCCATTTTTACGGCGGCTGGATCACCCCGGAGCTGGTGGGGCCGTTCAAAGGTGAGCCGGGCAGCGAGGGCTGGTGATCTGGACTTTTGTCGACGCCAGTCGCTCGTGCGGAAAGTCGATGAACCTCCGCAGCAGGACCCGGGTGGGAAATGCGGGGCAGGAAGCCGGTTCAAAACGCAGTGGTTTCGGAGCGCGGCCGATGCCGTGGTGGACTCAACTCATCCGGGCGCGGTAGTCCTCCCTGCCTGGCGAGGGTTACCACTGGCTTACCTACGCTCACTTTCCCCGCGCCAAGACCCTTGGAAAAATGAGGCGTATAGACGTCTACGAAACTCAGGGCGATTCCACTCAACCCTTGTTTGGTCAAACTCCGGGAGGGCGAATGGCGCAGGAAGTGGGGAAGTACGAATGCGGCGGTGGCTTTTCCCTTGGTGGTAGAGATTCTGGCGACCGTTCGCTTGTCGGGCACGGCGGCAACGACTTCCAGTGTTCAGGTGGGTTTGCGTGTTACCGACAAAACCAACGTCAGGTCTCGCGGGCTGCAAAAAGATCGCTGTGAACGCCGGAGCGACCTGGATGGCTGAAATAGCTGGTCACAGGGCTACCCGGGTACTCCCCGGTAGTCTCTGGAAGGGATAAATGGCGGTCCCGCTCGGACTCGATCTCGATTTCAAACATCTGAAATAGATACGAATAAAAATTCATAAGTAGCGAATTAGCCGGAATGTTACCCGGCGAGGTGCCTCGCTACCCGCCGGGTGATGGTGGCAAGGAAGGCAGGAAGTACCCCGGGACGACTCGTGTTACTTCAATTCTGAAGTCCCTCCGTCCAACGTCCGAAACGTTTCCCGGGGATGTGCGGCCAGTAGCAGCGCGACAGCAGGCGCGGCTAGCAGCCCCGGCCCGCTCTTGTGGCGTCCTGTTTATCGAAAGACGATAAGCCGATGATCGAGAGCTTCAACTGCAAGGACACCCGGGCGCTGTACGAAACGGGCAAAAGCCGACGCTGGTCGAGCGTGCTCGATGTGGCCCCCCGGAAGCTCACGCAGCTAAGCGCAGCCGTGACCTTGGCCGCGCTCGGATACGCAGCCACGGCCTGGTCGATGCATAGCGGGCAGCACCTTGCGCCATCGGCAGCGGCGTACGAAAAAATCTTGATCTACGGTCGCGTTGTCGACGGAGATGGCAACCCGGTCAACGATACCCTGCTCGAAATCTGGCAGGCGGACGTGCACGGCAAGTACGCGCATCCGGACGACCACCAGCACAAACCGACGACACCGGGATTCACGGGATTCGATCGGGTGGCGGCAGACGAACAGGGTGCGTTCCACTTTTCCACGATCAAACAACAATCCGCACTAACGAAAAACAGGGATTTCACAGAATGCTCCAGGACGATTTAAGCTCAGAAACGGGCGAAAATACTGGTAAATAGCCAAGAAAAAAGGCGCTCTAAGGCGCCTTTGAGTCTTGAGATGGTGGAGGCGGCGACAATTACATTGCGATATAGAAAAATAAATTGGAAAGCTCTGAGTCGGAAATTCCCCCAGGAATACCCCCGCCCTGAGCTGATAGGAATCGAGCGGATCGCAGCCCGGGCGCAGGCCCCGGCCCCGGCTGCTACGCTGAGATGAGGCCACTCTCGCAAGGACGCGAGCATGGAGCCATTGCCGGCTGGCAGGGAGGCCAGTTTGGGTGTCGGCGTGCCGCCGTATGTGCGCCACCGCAGCCAGGGTTGTTCGACGAGACGGGCTAACGCCACGCAAGCCCAGCCTGGGCTGTGCTGCCAGCGGCACAGCAAGGGTGCTGGCTTGCCGCGTGTACCGAAACTACCTCGACGACCAACCCAGTTGGCCCGGTTTCAGGCCTCAAACGGTGTTCAGGGCCACTGCACGCTTCAGACCGTTGACCCGGCGGTCGGTCCGAGGAGTGCCAGCCAGGACTCGCGCGGATCAAATAGGCTCAAATAGGCGGTTCATGCTTCCTATACTTCGCAGCAGCAGACGCTGGAACTCGTCACGCTGCTCAATGCGGAAGGCGCGGCGACCGAACTCGATGTCGCCCGCGCGCCGTTCTTCGGCATCGGTCCGGCGGTATCGTGGAACCTGTTCGATCGCGAAGCGACGTACGCGTGCATACGGCAGCAGGACAGCGCCGCGGCAGCAAGCATGGTGCGCTACGAGGCGGCCGTGACGAACGCGGTGGAAGAATTGGACAGCGTGGTGAATGCGTGGCTCAACCGAACGCGACCGTCGGGCCCAGTCGACCGCCGCGCGCGACGCCAGCCGTGAAGCACACCGCCTCGCGCAGCTGCGCTATCGCAAAGGGGTCGAAGATTTCCTCACCGTGCTCGACGCCGTGCGCAGCCTGCTGTCGGTCGAGGATCAACTTGCGCAGTCGGACATCAACCTCACCCAGCAACTGATTGCGATCTACCTGGCACTCGGTGGCGGCTGGGAGAGCGCTGCGGTGCCCGCCCACGAGGTTTACGCGCCGCGCTGAAGTCGGCCGATCATGGCGCCTTCGGCATCCGGTCGAGCGCCCGCACACTGCGCGAGAACGCCCACAGGCCCGGCCAGGTCGCTACCAGCATCGACCACGCGAGCGCATCGTAGCCGCTGGCGTTGATCACGAGCCCTGCGGCGAATGGCGCCACCCCGGTGGCGACGAACAGGGCCCCATTCGCGGCCGCCGCCCAGCGGCCACTCGCATCGAGCAGCGCGGCAAGCGTGAACAGCACCGGCAGCAAAAACAGAAAACTGAAGCCCTCCGCGATGACACCGACTGCGAAGCTGAAGGTGCCAGCACCAAGTACCGCACAGACGATCGCCGCGGTGTGCAGCAGGGTTGCCAGCGCGATGCCCGTCATCAAGCCGAGGCGCAGGCCAGCGCGCGCGGCGAGCAGCGCACCGATCACAGAGGCGAGTTGCTGGGCAGCGAACACCAGCGCGATGGTCGACGACGGCAGGCCGCGGCGCACGCCCAACGCTTCGATGTAGGCATAGAAGCCCATCATCGGCACGCCGATGAGTACGATGCCGGCGAGCAGCGAATAACCCGCTGCGCGCGTCGCGGGCACGCTCACCGTGTGAGCCTGTGCCCAGGTAGTCGAGTTCTGGGGCAGGCCGCGCAAGAGCGGCAGCGTGACGCAGGTGAACGCGGCGAGCACGGCAAACGCGCCCTGATGGCCCGCTACGTCAATGGCCGGCGCGAGACCAGACACGAGGACGGCGGCGAGTGCATAAGCGGCGGTCAGCGCGTAACCGAATAGCCGCTGCGGGTCGTCCATCGCCGCCGCGATCGCGTTCACGGCCGCGAGCAGCACACCCGCCCCAATCCCGATCACGAGCATCCAGAGATACATCCAGGTCGGCGACGTGGACAACGCCGCGGCGCTTTCGCCAGCGGCGATGACGCAGGCGCCCGCAAACGCCGCACGACGCGTGCGGGCGCCGGTCAGCAGCGGCGCGCACGCCAGCGCCACGAGTCCCATCGTCATCAACGCCGCAGACATCAGTGCGCCGGCGGCGCCCGCGTCCAGCCGCAGGCCTGCCATCAACGCGCCGAGGACCAGCGGCGAGGTGTTGACGATTGCGTAGGCACAGGCATTGCCGGCGCAGACGGCGATTGTTCCAGAGCGCAGGCGCACGGGGGACCGCGATCAGCCGATGTCGAGGCGCAAAGGCGTGGAGCGACCACCGTTCGGCTGGACGCCCTCGAACGCAATGTCGACCGAGCAGGCGGTGAGCACCACCAGAAGCTCGCATTCGGCGCGCAGCCGCAGCGAGTCGCCCGGCTGTGTACGCGTGACGCCTATCGTGTAGCTGCCATCGAGGTTCACGGGGGTGTTCTGGAAGACGTTGATGGGGTCGGGATGCGTGTCGGTCACGACGCCAAGGGTGGCGATTGCGCGGACGAAGTTGTCGCGGCAGTTTGGATGATCGTCGCCGGCGCCGAGCGCGGCATAGATTTCGCGATCGCAGGGCGCGAAGGTCATGTCATGCGGCCCGGGCGAGCAATCGTCGATGAGCGTCAGCAGGGGGCGGCGGCGATTGCTGTAGAAGCACTGGCCGAGGCGCGGAAACGGCGTGAAGTTGACGAGCCTCGTCACCGCCGGACTCAGCCACTCAGTGGGATCGGCAGCGCTCAGGACGAAGAGATCGCCAATCTGGCAGCCCTCGATGTCGGTGACGGTGAGCATCGCGCCGGCCGGGACGCGCGCGGCCCTGCCTTCGTAGCCGGGGACGACGATGGATAGGGGAGTCGGCATCGGTAATCTCGCAGCGGATGAATGCCGGTCAGCATACTGCGTGGCCATCGCGGTGGGGCCCGGTCGGGATGAACCATCAGGAATTTCCGTCGTTCAGCGACGGAATGCCCGATTGGTCGCCAGACGCTGAATGATGAGGGTAGGAACTCTTCTCATTTATATTCGGAAAACTGATGGCCCACCAAGACTATCGGTGCACGCGCTCGCTGACGCCACTGTTGACGCTTGCCGCCGCCATGTCGGCGGGCGCTGCACCGCACGATACGCAGGTGCTGCCGACCGTCGAAGTCATCGGCGCTGCGAGTCGGCTGCCCGAAATCGCCGGCGCGGCGACGATCATTGGCCAGGACGAGCTGCGGCAGAGCCGTGTATTCACAGTCAATGAAGCGCTGCGCAAGGCGCCGGGTGTGCACGTGCGCGATGCGGAAGGCTTTGGCCTGCGCCCCAACATCGGCCTGCGCGGCCTCAACCCCACGCGCTCGACGAAAGTCCTGCTCCTCGAGGACGGCCTGCCGCTGGCCTACGCGCCGTATCGCGACAACGCCAGCTATTACCACCCACCAATCGAACGTTTCGACAGCGTTGAAGTGCTTAAGGGCTCTGAGCAGATCCTGCTCGGACCGCAGACGATAGGCGGCGTCATCAACTACGTCACGCCCCCTCCGCCGCAGGATTTGCGGGGCGGGGCTCGTGCTCGGCGGCGGTAGTCGCGATTATTTCAACGGCCACCAGATACAGCCCCAACGCTGGGGCCTGGCTCGCCCAGGCCTGACCGGCCATGTGCCTCGCGCCCGTTTGGGCCTGCCCCTGCTTCTCGCGCGTGTCCGGGCCGCAGCGATTGCCGCGCGCTCGCTTTCGGTGGCGGCGATGTCGACGGTGTACTCCGCGAGGTCCTCGTCGATGCAGTGCACGACCACGCCGTAATCGAGCCGCGCACGTTCTACTGAGACGTAATCGTCTTCGATGTCCTGCCGCACCCGTTCGGGATCCCGCCGTAGGGGATCGCCGTAACCGCCGCCCCCGGCGGTGCCGCGCCAGAAGCGCGTGCCGGGTTTAACCGCCACGTCGGAAAAGGCCGCGCCGAGAAATTCGGCCTTGCCGTCCTTCGAGCCACAATCCGTGCGGCCGCGACGGCAGACCGCCGTTCGATCCCCACACCACCGACCGATCGCGATCGCTGAAATAGGAAAAGCGACACTTCTCGACATCGAGCAAGGTGCCTTCCTTGCCCAGCCCCACGCCGCCGCGGAATTCGCCTGGAGGTGGACCCATCCGACTGGAGGTGGACCCATCCGACTGGACAGGTGTTGAGGCCTGATAAGTGAAATCTTCTGTCTTACTATTCGCAAGCGAGAAGGAGCAGAAGATGACCCGGAGAAAGCGACGCAACCACTCGTCGGCGTTCAAGGCGAAGGTAGCCGTGGCGGCCCTGAAAGGCGAGCGGACCTTGGCTGAGCTGGCTGAGCAGTTCGATGTTCACCCCAATCAGATCCAGGACGGGAAGAAGCGTCTGGTCGAGGGCGCCGAGGACGTGTTTGGCGGCCACGCGGTGGAAACCGGGTACAAAGAGCGGGAGGTAGAGAAGCTCCACGCCAAGATCGGTCAGCTGGCGATGGAGAACGATTTTTTAGCCAAAGTGCTCAGGCGCGACCGCTGAGCGAACGTCGAGTGCAGATCCACAGGGTGCATCCATTGCCCAAGGCGCGGTGCTGTCAATTGCTCAAGGTGCCGCGTTCGACCGCCTACCATCAACCGCCGCCCTTGTCGGCGCACGATTTGGCGCTGCTGCGACTCATCGACGACATCCATTTGCAGTAGCCGTTCTATGGCAGCCGCCGGCTCTGCAACGAGTTGGAAGACGGTGGCGAGGCAGTCAACCGCAAGCGTGTCCAGCGCCTGATGGGTCTACAGGCTTGGTACCCGCGGCGGCGAACCAGTCAGCCCGGGAAGGGGCACAAGATCTACCCGTACCTGCTGCGCGGGTTGCCTATCGAGCGTCCGAACCACGTCTGGGCGACCCACATCCCCTATATCCCGATGGCGACGGGGTTCATGTACCTGGTCGCCATCATCGACTGGTATTCGCGCCGGGTGCTGTCCTGGCGGCTGTCGAACACCCTGGACACGGGGTTCTGCATCGAGGCCCTGGAGCGCTATGGAGCGCCGCAGATCTTCAACACGGACAGCCCCGCGCAGTTCACCTCCGAGGCCTTCACCGACGTGCTCAGGGCGCACCGCGTCGAGAAATGGTCTGTGCAAGCTAGCGGTGATCCTCGGCTCGGTTCCCTGCAAAGCTGTCGACGAGTCAGCGCGAACATCGGTGCAGAAACGCAGCGTAGTCCGCCTCATCCATGTTGCTGGCTGCCAATGCCAGTACAGCCTGCGTGGCTTCCTCTTCAGTCGCAGTAAAAGCCCGCCCGTTCAGTTCAAGAAAGAGAACGCCCACGATAAAGCCGGTGCGCTTGTTGCCATCGACGAACGGATGATCACGGACAAGACCGAAGGTATAGGCCGCCACCAGTTCAACGAGCGTCGAGGTTTCGGCATAGGCCAGTAATTGCCTCGGCCGCGCCAGTGCAGATTCGAGTAATGCGAGGTCCCGCAGGCCTTCTGCTCCCCCGTGAATAGACAGCAGGCGCTCATGCAGTGCGAGCGCGTCCTGCGCGTCTATCCAGGTCGGATCGGTCATTTCGAGAGCACATGCAGGGTGTTTCGGTAACGGCTGATGAGGTCCTCAGCCTTCTGCATTTTCTTCTCGAAGGTCGGATCATACGGCGAGAGCCGATAGCTACCGTCAGGCCCCTCGATGAGGAACAAGGCCTGGCCGTCGCTGGCTCGCAGACGGTTGATGACTTCTTTCGGCAGGACGACGCCGAGCGAATTGCCGATCCGCCGGACTTTCAGTTCCACCATGGCTTATCTCCAATAGGTTATGACCAAAGTAATAACCAAGGCCTCCGGCCGCAAGGTCTGCAGCGATAGACGCCACTACTTGCTGCTGGATCCGCTTCGAAACCTCTTCCCGCTATTGCCACTCCCTTGGCTGTTCTCGTTCATATGCTGCTGGTGCTCGTCCAATTGGTCAGTGTTGGGCGTCCGTAACGCAGGCCTTGGCACTGCGAAAGCTACGAGGGACACGGGATACCACTCCCGTTTTGTGTCGATGAGAACAAGTTGGCACCGCGACACCGGCTTGCCGTCGATGAGGCTTCCGGTGGGAAGTCGCTGCATCGAGTGAGTCCTTGAACCAGGACTCGGGGTTGTGCCAGGAAGCGCGTCAGTTGAGAGCGCCTGCGGGGAGCAGGCAGGGGGATAACCGCATTGCACGGCTACGATTTGATGGGGCAGGCATCCCATCACTAGAGTCTGTCACTACGCCAGATGGCTGTAAGCAATTGAAGACTGATGCATTCCCCAGGTCGTCACTACCGGTGAACCGGGTAGTGACGACCTGACTGAGGGAGGAGCGACCTGCAGCGAGGACGCGGAGGAGATTGCAGCAGGGGTGAATCAATCACCTCCGCTACGTTCCCTGGATAGACGAATGGCGCAGGCGCCGAGATGACGGATGCCCCAGAGGGCGAGAGAGCACAGATATTTCCGGACCTTGCGGTCACCGGCTTGCAGGAGATGAGGCCGGTTTGGGTGATGCTGTGACGGGCATCAGTCGGGCTGACACAGCCAGCGATAATCCGGATCGCAGGGCAGCGCATCGGCACTGGCCTGCATGAAGGCATCGACCGAAGTGCCTGTGAAAAGTTCTATGGGAATGTGCAAGACGTTCAGGTGCACACCGCGCCTCATTTGGGACCAGAACGACCGCATCGGCGGGGAGAGCGAGAATGACCATAAAGCCCATCCGGAACGACGAAGACTTGCAACGGGCGTTTCGCCGGCTGGAGACCAATTCAAGGCCGAGGACGGCATGCAGACGGACGATTTCGCCGTGCTGGTTGACCTGACCGAGGCCTGCGAGAACAAGCACGATGACCTCGGTCTTGCCGATCCAGCGGAAGCCGCGAAGTTCCGGATGGAGCGCGAAGGCCGTTCCCTGGCGCCGCAAATCCCCGGATTTCCAGTACAGGTGGTGAAGTCGCCGACCAGAGTCGGTGACGATGGTTATCAGCCGGTGATACATTCAGCCATGCGCGAAGATTCTGGCATAGCGACCCTGGTCGAACTGCACGATCAAATCATCGACCAGGGTAATGGCTTCTGGATCAAGATTGAGGCTTGGCGGGTGCAGGCCACGCGGGGAATGGCCTCACGGCATCCGCTATTCGCTGACCTTGCATCAACCTCACGGCCGACGAATCCTGGGTTACGACAACGCTCATGCCGTCAAGCCACCGCGGAAGTTCAAGTACGCGGGAACCCGTATGCCGTATGACCATCGGCACCGGCACGTGAGTGACAAGGGCGTCCCATACGAGTTTCGCGACGCGCACCAGCTACTGGCCGACTTTTTCAATGAAGTTGACCGCGTCTTGAAGGAGTTTCACGAGTCATGAAAGCAGTCGTCATTGGAATCCTGCCCCAGGAACGCATCCGCGAGCACCTGCTTGCTATCGCGCGCGGTGAGTACAAGCCCAAGCCCTCCGAGCCCAGGATCTGGTTCACCTCGATGCGCTCGCTCGCCGAAGTGCTGAGTGACGAGAACCGCGCCTTGCTCAAGGTCATCGAGGAGGCCAAGCCGCAATCCATTGCGTCGCTTGCAATCCTGACCGGTCGCAAGCCCGGCAACCTGTCGCGCACGCTGAAGACCATGTCGAATTACGGCCTGGTGGAAATGAAGCGGGAGAACCGTCAAGTGCGGCCGATCGCCAAGGCAACGGAATTCAGGATTGTCGCCTGATACGCGATTGTTGGAACGAAAGTCGGATGACCAACCACAGCGTCGATGCCGTGCGCTGGCAGAAACCGCTGCCGGCCGTACGCATCCGACACGTTCTGCCGGCAATCGAGCGTCAGGAGAAGGAAGATGACCGGGGAACTTGACCGATATACCTGCAGGGCCACCTGGTCGGTAGAAGCTCATGAACACGTTGCCCTGTACGCGGCATTACCAAGCCTGAGCTGGCTGGAGAAAACGCCAGAGGAGACACGCACCACCGGGGTTTCGCCAAAGCAACGTTTGTCCGCACCCAGGGTGTCTGGAAGATTTACTGGATGCGGGCCGATCTGCGTTGGCACGCGTACGAGCCGGACGCTGAAGTATTGACGATAGACGACTTCCTGAAGGTCGTGGAGCGGGATGAGTACGGATGTTTCCGCGGGTAGCGCAGCGACATGCCGCCACGATTTTGCCAGGCACCGAGGTTTGACTACCTTCCGGCAGCGGAATTTCCGGGGCCGATGAGATCATCCAGCACGCCTAATTTCGCGTGCTTTCCCGCTGCCGCGAGACCCGTCTCAGCAACGGCACGACGTCCGCTCCAGCCTGCAACGCCTCCAGATAATCGGCCCACGCCTGCATCATTTGCCGTCGCTCCGTCAGGTACTCCGCATAGTTGTAGGCGGCACGCACTTTGGAATCTTCCACGTGCGCCAGCTGGCGCTCGATGGCGTCCCGGTTCCAGCTGGGGCGCGACAATCATCTTGTCCGGTGGAACGACAAACATGATGGCCGGTGGTGAGGAGTTGAAGGCGGCGTAGCCGCCGTAGACGACGAGCCACCGGCGGCGCCGGGTTGGTGGGGTTCAGACTGGCGGGCTTAGGTCTC
>JAYTTZ010000282.1:0-16560 GCA_043744805.1 Gammaproteobacteria bacterium | reverse complement strand
GACGAGCCACCGGCGGCGCCGGGTTGGTGGGGTTCAGACTGGCGGGCTTAGGTCTCATGCAGAGGTCGGCCCAGTGCCAGGTACCCGAATCACCGATCGGCAGGTACACCTCTATATGAATCACCGGAAGAAGACTACTCAGGAGCTGGCCTCAGCCAGCCGCCGGCGTCATTCATCCAGCGACCGGACATCCTGATTGACGCTATCCAAGTAGCACGTTGTGAATCATTTTGCGGTGCGCATCAGGCGCACCGCTCGAGGATGAACACCGGGATCTGTCGAGTCGTTTGCGCTTGGTAGTCGATGTACGGTGGATAGGTGATCGTGACGATCGACCACACCCTATCCCTTTCTGGCCCTTCCGCCAGGCGAGCGCTCGCGGGGAAAATTTCAGAGGCAATCTGCACCGTCACCCGGGGAGCGGCAAGCAGGTTGAAATACCATTGGGGGTGGGTATCGGCGCCACCTTTCGAGGCGACGATTAAAACCCGATCCCCATCGAGCCCGTACAGCAAGGGATGGGTATAGGTTCGCCCCGTGCTCCGGCCCACCGTTGTCAGCAAGAGGCATTCGGCAAGCCCGCTCCCTCCAACCGCTGTCGAATCCCATAAGTGACCCCGCTTACCACTGGATTCCTGGTACTCGCGAACGTGATCGGTGATCCATTGCGGCAATTGGCCGTCGTCGATCGCCTTGACCGTCCTGTCTACGTAGTCATTCATATACTGCAACTCCATTTGGACCAGCATTCGATCAGGTGTCGCAAGGCTCTGGCAGACTGATCAGAAAACACGGGTCGCGGCGGCGTTCGCACGCTTTGGCCGAGGCTGGAAGCGGGCCACCGGAGACTTGCCCGAAGGGTAGGCATCCCGAGCGGCGCCCGCAATCGTCACCCATGCCTGTATAGGCTGTGGTTCCTGCAGGCCCCCTGGCTGTCGCGTTCCTGTACGCCGTGATCGCAGGCGTGTCGCTGTGAGCATTGCGGACGGGTGGCAAGCATCGCCCGATGCTCGACCTTGTCGCAGTTGCGATCTTGGTCGGCCCGCTGGCGCTGGCCCCTCTGCGTCATCGCCACTGCACAGCGGAGCCCACTGAAGAATTCCCACGTCACGCTATAGAAGCTGATGGCTGGCTTGTGCCAGCCATTGGATTCGAAGCTCCGCGGTGGCGGCTGCATCCATCGTGTCTCCAAGCGAACGACCATCCGGTTGTAGCACCACCCCATAGATCGAGCGCGCGCGCTCCTGCGTTTCCCATTTCTCCGCCACGTCCACGAGCACGCGCTGCGGATCGCGCTCGCAGGGGTGGCCGTAGCCGCCGCCAGAGTTGTCGATGCCGCGCAGCCATTCGCCGGGCTCGAGGGTAATCTGGGCGACGCCGGGCAGTCGCTCTTCGCTGCCGTCGCGGTTCACCTTGAAGGTGCGCGCACCCGGACTGTCGTGCCCGCCGTTAACGCCCCTCAGTTCAGGCGACACCGTCATTTCTTCTTGGCCAGAGACTTCTGATTGTTTTGATTTCCGCGCGCCCCTCACCCTGCTGGCGTGCCCCTTGACTCGCCGATTATTTGTAACTCCAATAATCCCCATGCGGATCGAGTTCGACCCGGGCAAGCGCGACCGAACCTTGGTGGAGCGAGGGCTAGACTTCGCGCGCGCCGGCGATGTGTTCGCCGGGCCAACCGTGACGCAGGAGGACACGCGCGCCGACTACGGGCGAGCCGCGCTTCATCACCGTGGGAAAGCTGGACGATCGGATGGTGGTCATGGTTTGGACGCCACGCGGTGAAGCTCGCCGCATCATCAGCATGAGGAAAGCCAATGAACGGGAACAAGCACGCAACGCCCACCGAATGGGTTGACCCGGACGACGCGCCGGAGCTTACCGACGAGTTCTTCGAGAAAGGTCAATGGATGATCGGAGACCGCCCGGTGACAGCGCAGGAGGGCGCCGCAGCGCTGCGTCAGGCGCTGGCCCGTGGCCGTCCCAAGGTGGAAAAGCCGAAGCAGGCGCTGACCGTGCGCTATGACGCGGACGTGGTGGCCGCGTTCAAGGCCACCGGCCGGGGCTGGCAGACGCGCATGAACGATGCGCTGCGCGACTGGCTCAAGGTGAACACGCTGGGCTAGCCGCGCCTGCTGCCGTGCTGCTACTGTCCACGCATCCCCGGGAAGCATTCTGGACGTAAGGCCAAGGGGCTTCAGTATTGAAGCAGCACGAGTCGTCCCGGGGTACTTCCGAAGCTCGCCCACCGCACGCAAGAAGGTGGGACAGGAGGTGGGAAGAAAATTTCACCCCTGATTGTTCTCCTCCATTTTAAGCTCTTGGCCGCCCATTTAGCGGATACCTCTTCCGCGAATTCATGGCTTTTTGCCTAACGGAAGCTTCCAAGACTTCCAGGAAGCCCGTCAATTAGGGCCGCACACACGCCGTGGCTGCGTCTCTAATTCAAACCAATCACTGGCCACCGCCGCTCCCGTACGGCGCAAAGTCCGCACAACAGCGTCAGGATCCCCGTGCTTTCCTCCTGTCCTAATCCAGGGGTCGTGACTATCAGTTCAGGCGACACCGTCATTTCTTCTTGGCCAGCGACTTCTCGACAGAGCGCTGCCATGAGGCCCTGAACTTCGACGCGGTCAGGGGCCCGACCTTGTCACCCCAGTCCTGCCCAGCCGGGGTCTTCATCCATTCCACGAATTCCGGCAACTCGCTGAAGCGCTTCCACGGCAGGTTTTCCCACAGGGCGAACTCGATCGGACCATCCCATGGCGCCTCTGCGAGGTAGGCGTCGCAGATTTCCTGCTGGTTCGGGTAGTCGCGAATGCCCCAGGGCACGCCCATCGGGGCGTCCGTATGGACCAGGAACAAGCACCCGCGACGGCTTGCGAACGGCCCGTGCCAGAACTCCTGAGGATGGCCGACCGCAGAGCCTGGGCCGAGCACGCCTTCGTCGGCGATGAAGCAATCGCCTTCGAGAATGAACAACTCCTCGAAGCACTCATGGTGGTTATGCTCGAACGGCGTCGCCATGCCGGGCGCCACGTACTCCATGCGCAGGTGCCCGCCGGGACCACCCTCGTAACCATCGCCGTGGGGATCAGGCACGCGCAGCGCCTTGTGCATGATGCTATGTGAAGTCGGCACGCTCTGGCGCCACGGCACCTTGTGGCTCTGCACGACCCGATTGATGGTATACGGCGGTGGGAACGCGGGCATGTGCGGGTTCCAGTACATAAAGGCCAGCGCCCCCGCCTCCGAACCCAGCTCACCCCCACCGCAGCCCTGCGGGACGTGGACGTAGCCGCTGGGACCCGTCTTCACGCCGTCCAGCGCGAGATCACCACGCAGCACGAAGAACTCGGTCGAGCCCAGCCCGTCATCGGCCGCGCGACGCCAACCCGGTGGGATCTCCAGCAGCCACGACTCGGCGTCACTCTTCGCGTCCCGGCTCATCAATGAACCTTCGACACCGGCGGCGACCGGAGGGTTGTCGACGCGGCTGCGCGGCAGATCCCTGTAGGTGTAGAACTGCGGGTTTTCCCGCCGCCAGTGCTCTTTGCTCATGTTGCAGGTTCTCCGTGGGTAGAGGGAGGCCGCAGTGGGTCAGCCTTGGCGCATCATCGCCAGGGTGGTTTCCGCCGCATAGCTGAGAAAGAAATCGAGCGCGTCGGGCTCGGTCATCGAATCGCGAAAATCGCTTACGTCCGCGATCAGGCCCATCAGGATGCGGCGCACCGGCACTTCCATCTTCTTGCCGGTACGCGTGTAGGGGATCTGGCCGACCACGAGGATCGCATCAGGGACGTGGCGCGGTGAATACTGGCGCAAGGCCTCGTTGAGGGTTTGCTCCAGCCTGGCATCGAGCACCACCTGCGGCCTGAGTTTGACGAACAGCGGCATGAAGAAACCGCCGCCCGGCAGGTCGAGGTTGACCACCACGCTGTCAGCCACTTCCGGCAGCGCCTGAATGGTCCGGTAGATCTCGGCGGTGCCCATGCGCACGCCGTAGCGATTCAACGTGGCGTCCGAGCGGCCACGCACGTAACAACCGCCACGCGAATTCATCACGAAGTAGTCACCGTGACGCCAGACACCGGGGTATTGCTCGAAATAGGTCTCGCGGTAGCGCCGGTTGTCGGGGTCGTTCCACAGGAACAGAGGCATCGATGGCAGCGGCTGGGTGACGACGAACTCGCCGACAGCGTCGAAAATCTCATGGCCCTCATCGTCGAAGGCGTGCACATCGGCGCCAAGGAAGCGGGTCTGGATCTCGCCGGCGCGCACCGGCAGCAACGGGCAGCCACCGACGAAACTCGACGAGATATCGGTGCCGCCGCTGGCCGAGTTGATCCAGAGATCGTCCTTCACGTTGGCGTAGAACCAGGCGAAGTGCTCGGGCGACGCCGGCGAGCCGGTGCAGAAGATCCCCTCGAGCGCGGTCAGATCGTAGTGCGCGCGTGGCACCACGCCCTTGTCCATCATCAACGACACGAATGCGGGACTCGCACCGAAGAAAGTCGTGCCTGTGTCGGCGGCCATCCGCCACAGGACATCCGCATTGGGGTAGGTCGGATTACCGTCATAGAGCACGATCGTGCTCCCGGTCAGCAGACAACCGGTGAGCACGTTCCAGGTTATCCAACCGCTGGTGGTGAACATGAAGGTCACCGATTGCGGCCCCAGGTTCATGTGGAAGCTGCAGAACTTGAGCAGTTCCAACAACACACCGCCATGACCATGCACGATGGGCTTGGGCAGGCCGGTGGTACCCGATGAATAGACGATCCACAACGGCGCGCTGAAATCCGTATCGGCGAACGCGGCGCCCTCGTCGGTCGGCGTCGTTGCCTGCACGTCGTCCCAGATCAGCGCATCCGGCAACGGACGGAACGGTACCTCAGGATTGAGATACGCCACCGTGATCACCCTGCGCAGGGTCGGTAGCGCTGCGATCAGGGTCGCCACGTCGGCGCGCCGGTCGAAATCGCGGCCGCCGTAGCGGTAGCCGTCGACCGCGAACAAAACGGCCGGCTCGACCTGCTGGAAGCGGTCGAGAGCGCTCTTGATGCCGAACTCGGGCGCGCAGTTCGACCAGATCGCGCCGATGCGCGCCGCACCGAGGAACGCGATGACGGTCTCCGGAATATTGGGCATGAAGGAAACCACGCGTTCGCCCGCCTGCACGCCCAGCGCGCGCAAGGTGTGGGCTACGCGTGCACTCGCTTCGCCAAGCTCTGCCCAACTGACCTGGCCGAGCGGTCGCAGCTCCGACAAATACGACAGCGCGACGCCGTCGCTCCCGCTACGCCTGAGGATCTCACGCGCATAGTTGATCTGAGCGCCGGGGAACCAGCGCGCCCCCGGCATCTCGTGCGAGTCCAGTACCCGGGCGAAGGGCGTCGGGGACTGGAGTTCGAAGTAATCCCACAGGGTGCGCCAGAAGCGCTCGATGTCCGCCACCGACCATCGCCACAAGGCCTCGTAGTCGCTGAATTCCACGCCGTCGCGCGCCGTTAACCAGCGCATGTACCCCGCGATGTTGGTGCGCCGCTGGTAGTCCGCACTGGGCGTCCACAGGATGTCACCTTCGCGCATCATCGCGAGCCAGCCCGCTACCAGTTCTGGCGTTCGTTGTGCTGGTGATAAATCTTCGCCGCGACGCGCCAGCCGCTGGCAAATTTCAGCAGGCTGATATAGTCGGTATAGATATGAACACCTTCGTTGTAGAGGTGGAGTTTGACGGCGGCGGCACCGCCGGTGACGTCTACCGACGCGAACTCGTAGCGCCAGTGGTTCTTAGGGTCCGCCGCGTCGTAGCCGTCGGACAGCGACTGCTCGAGCTTGGCGGTCCATACCCCGATCGGAAACTTTCCGAGCGCGTCGCCTTCGGCCGAGAAGATCGCGAAATCCTCGTGGAAGCCGCGCCGCATGGCGCCGATATTGCGCTGGTTGAAAGCACCGTTCAGATAGGTTTCCACGAGGTGGGCCTTGATCTGTTCGATGTCCTGATTGCTGCTGCTCATCGCTTTGTACTCGCTCGTTGCAAGGTGGCAGGCGCGGCCGTCATTACGCCGCTCCAGCCTAGGGGTTTGCCCAGTCGATTTCCAGAGGCTGGACGTACCTTGAGACCGCGCCCCAACCGCGCGAGATCCTGTGCCTGCCGTGCATTGCTGGCCTTGGTGCCTTGATGCCGATCAGTCTCCCGGTCGCGACGGCAGGAGACGTGCCGCCCGGCTTTTTCCTGACTGGCGCGCCCGGCAGCGACATACTGCTGCTCACCGGATAATCATCCGTACCGCCCACCAGTGGAGTAGCTGACCATGGACTATGAAAACATTCGCCTTGAGCGCGACGGGCCCGTCGCCACGTTGACGGTTGATCGCCCCGAACGCCTCAACGCGCTCAATCCCGCCACCATGCTGGAGATCGCGCATGCCGTTGCCATCGTCCGCAGTGACACGGCGCTGCGCTGCCTCATCATCACCGGCGCCGGCGACAAAGCCTTCATCGCCGGGGCCGACATCAGCGCCATGGTGACGATGTCCGGCTTCGAGGAAAAGAAGTTTGCCCAGCATGGGCTCGGCGTGCTGCGGGATCTGGAAACCCTGCCGATCCCGGTGATCGCTGCGGTCAACGGCTACGCGCTGGGCGGCGGCACCGAACTCGCGCTGGCCTGTGATCTGATCATCGCCGCCGACACCGCGCGCTTCGGACAACCTGAAATCAAGATCGGAATCATCCCTGGCTTCGGCGGTACCCAACGCCTGCCACGCCGCATCGGCCTGTCTAAGGCGCGCGAGATGATCTACACCGGCGAGGTGATCGACGCCGCAACAGCCTTGCGCTACGGCTTATGCAATTACGTCTACCCGGCCGCGGAGCTGATGCGCGAATGCCGGGCGCTGGCTGCCAAAATCTCGGCCCAGGCCCCGCTCGCGCTGCAGCAGGCCAAGATCGCCATCAACGCGGGTATCGAAATGGATCTCGACAACGGCTTGCGCTTCGAGACCGAAGCCGTGGCCTTGGTCTTTTCGACCCGCGACAAGCGCGAAGGCATGCAGGCGTTCCTCGAGAAACGTGCGCCGCACTTCACGGGTGAGTGAAGGCGCGGCATGGGTAGAGGGGATCCGGACCCAATGGCGGACAACGTGATCAGCCTTCCCCTCGATACCTGGGTGTATTGCCATGCCCTGACTCGGCACCGCGAGTAGCTGTTGCGTCCAGCCCCACGCCGCAGGGAGCGGGCTTGAGACGCTGGCCGGGAGCCAGCCGGGAAATCTTCCCGGCGTGGTGGCTGATTTCCCGGGGCTGCTGCAGACGTGCGCATTGCCGGTATCGCTCGCCCTGCGCCAGCCTTGCCTCCCCGGTCCTTGCGTCTCAGGCGACCTGCTGCTCGGCGAATTTACTGGCGAGATAGTCCCCGTTGGCAACGGGGGGATATCTCGCCGGACGCTCTGTACTCGCACACGTCGGGATGCATTCAATTACCGCGTCATAGTTGGGCTGGAAGAAGAACACCAGTGATACGCGGTCGTTCTGGGCGGCTATTTCAGGCGGCGGATTGACGACGCGATGCATCGTCGAGACCCAGAGGTCGTTGGTCCAGCGGGCGAGCGTGTCGCCGATATTAACCACGAAGGTGCCCGGCAGGGCGGGTACATCGATCCAGTCACCGTGCCGGTTGCGAATCTGGAGCCCACCACGCACGTCGTCCTGGTGGAGGATCGTGAATGCCGTGTAGTCGGTATGCGCGCCACCGCGCAACTGCTTCGGCAGCGGAGGCGTGACCTGCTTTGGATAATAGTTGGTCCGCAGGATACTGATGTGGCGATCGATCTTGTCGTCGAAATAGGACTCCGGTAAGCCCAACCCGGTCGCGAAGATATGAGACATGCGCTGCGCCAGGACTTCCATGGCGGAGAACAGGGCGAGCATCGCGGGCCGTAGTGTCGGCAATTGCCTGGGCCACACATTAGGCGCGAAGCTCGCTCCAGCCTTGTCGGATCCGAAATACGGATCGTCACGCGGCACGTCCTCGGGTCCGACGTCGAATAATTCCTTCAAGTCCGGTGGCGCGGCCTCCTGCTCCAACTGCGACAGGGCCTCGGTCCCCATGCCGCTGTAGCCCCGGATATGCGTCGGATCGGGACGTGAGACGTGCAATTTCGTCGCGAGATCCAGGGCGAAAAACGCCCTGCCCTGGCTGACCGCGGTGGACACGGTTGCGCTTGGTACGCCCGTCCCTGAAATCACCAGGAACCCTATATCGCGACAGGCCGCAGCCACCTCTTCGGCGAGCGCTTGTCGTTCAAGCAAGTCGTTGGCTTCGAATCTCGAGATATCTATCACCGGTACATTGAGCAGGGTCATGGGGATCTCCTTGACGTTCAGCCGGCACACGCCTCTGGCAAATCTGCGTCCATTTCCACCTCGACTCCGACCCAGCCGACGAGTAAACGCGTCAGGCCGCCGCCATGATCTGCCGCGTGAGCGCGAGCAAGGACAGATCGCTATCGGGAGGTCCAAGCAATGACACGCCCAGCGGCAGGCCGTCGACGCGTGCAAGCGGCAAGCTTGCCTGCGGCATACCTCCCAGCCCCGCAATGCACAGCAGGCACATGGCCTGCATCCGATATTCGTTTTCGAGCAGGTCAACGGGCAAATCGCAGAGCGGTGCCACGCGTGGCGAGGTCGGCAGGACGAGCACCTCGTCCGGCGCGAGCAGCGTGCGCAGCGCTGCACGGATTTCCAGGTATTCCTTGCGCGCCTCCGCGGCTTCACCGGCCTGAATGGTGGCGGCCCAGGCAAGCCGCTCCCGGATCCCCGGCCCGATCAAGGGATGCACCTGCTCGATCCATTCCCGCCGGTTCGCCCAGATTTCCGCGCCCTGCACCACCCGGAAAATTTCAACCCAGGCACGCAGGCCGACCGCGCTGACGGTGATCGATCTGGCCGGCCCCAGCGTCGCGACGATGGGCTGCAAGGCAGTGCGCGCGGCGGCCTGTACGTCTGGTGCGAGCAGTTGAAAAGCGTCTTCGGCGATGACCAGCCGACGCAGGGGTTCCCGCGCCGATGGGTACGCACAGATCACCGATCCGACCCGCTCCAGAATCTCCGCGTCGCGCGCAAACCAGCCCACGACGTCGAACGACTCCGCGAATTTCAGCACGTTGTCGACGGCGACCCGGCCGTGCGTGGGTCGCATCCCCAGGATGCCGCAGTAGCTGGCCGGGATACGCACGGAGCCGGCACAATCCGTCCCGATCGAGAAATCCACCAGACCCGCTGCGACGGCCACCGCCGAGCCATTCGACGAGCCGCCCGGGACCCGTCCCGGCGCCGCGACGTTGCGCGGGGTGCCGTAATGATGGTTCGCGCCGACCAGGCTATAGGTAAGTTCATCGCAGAGTGTCTTGCCGCGCATGCAGGCGCCTGCGGCAAGGAGATCGGTCACGACCGACGCCGTCAGGCTTGGCGCTTCGTGGGTGGCCAACCAGTCCGGGTTCCCGAAACCGGTCTTGACGCCGGCGATATCGAAGACGTCCTTGGCCCCGAAAGTCAATCCATCGAGCGGTCCGTGTCCGGTCGGCGGCAGCGCCACGTGGTTCTCGCGGCAGAAGGCGCCGTAGGGATCGTTTGGTATCAAGTCCGCTTCCGTGTTCATGGCAACCTCTCCAACCGTGCTGCACGAATCGATGCGCCGGTTGATGTAATTAACAAGAGTCCTGCAGAAGTACAACAGACACACGACGTGGCCCCTGTCCTAATCCTGCAGACCAGAGCCCGTTGCGCAGGATTTAAATGCGTTCTGGACTTTGAACGGGCGCCGACAGCACTTGATCAGTGCGGCTGCCCCTGTGGGGCGCCTGACGTGCCAGGCCGCCCAGCCAGGAATCATCTGGACTAGACTGGGCTGTGCTTTGTTTCGCGGGCGACGTCGACGCAAGTACGGCGTCTGGATCAATCTTGGGAAAGAAGGTGGTACCCGGTGCTGGAAACTCCACGCAGTCGCCGCGGCATGGTCACCGCGCCGCATCACCTGGCGGCCTCGGCTGGATTACGCGTGTTGGCCGAGGGCGGCAATGCCATCGAGGCGATGGTCGCTGCAGCGGCGACCATCGCTGTCGTGTATCCGCAGATGAACGGCCTGGGCGGCGACAATTTCTGGCTCATCCACCGGCCTGGCGAGAGCCCACTGGGCATTGCGTCCTGTGGTGCGGCAGCGGCGCGCGCTAGCCCGGCGTTCTACCGTGCTGCGGGTCATACGAGTATTCCTGCACGGGGCCCCCTTGCAGCGCTGACGGTTGCCGGCGCGGTGGCCGGTTGGGAGCAGGCGCTGTCGATAAGCGGCCAACAGGGCGTGCGGCTGCCCCTGGCGCGTTTGCTGGAAGACGCAATCCACTACGCGCGTCACGGCGTGCCGGTTACCCGTTCGCAACACGAGAACACGGTAGGGAAAGCCGACCAGCTATCGATGATCCCCGGCTTCAATGAAGCCTATCGCAAAGATGACGCCGCGCCCGCAGTCGGCACGTGTTTCATGCAGCCGCGCCTGGCCGCCACCCTCGAACACCTCGTGCGCGCCGGTCTCGACGATTTCTATCGTGGCGAACTCGCGCGGTGTATTTCCGCCGATCTGGAAAACGCCGGGAGCCCGCTCACGCTCGACGATCTGACGGCGCATCGCGCCCGCTCCGTGGAACCCCTCAGATTGAGGCTCGACGGCCATACCATCTTCAACCTGCCGCCACCGACCCAAGGCCTCGCCTCGCTGCTGATACTCGGCATCTATGACCGGATCCGCGCCTCCGATGCGGCGGGTTTCGATTACGTGCATCGACTGGTCGAGGCCACCAAGCAGGCCTTCCTCATCCGCGATCGACACGTTACCGATCCGGCCTACATGGTGGAGACGCCGGCCTCCTTCCTGGAAGTTGGCGTACTCGACGCGTGTGCCGCTCGCATCGATCTTACGCGTGCCGCACCGTGGCCAGCCGCACCCGGCGATGGCGATACCGTTTGGCTCGCGGCGGCAGACCGGCACGGCAATGTGGTGAGTTTCATCCAGAGCATTTACTGGGAATTCGGCAGCGGCCTGGTGTTATCTCAATCCGGGATTTGCTGGCAGAACCGCGGCACGAGCTTCAGCCTCGACCCGGCGGCGGTGAACGCCTTGCTGCCCGGGCGCCTGCCCTTCCACACGATCCAGCCCGCGCTCGCATGGCTTGCGGACGGTCGAACCATGGCCTACGGCACCATGGGCGGCGAGGGCCAGCCGCAGACCCAGGCGGCGATTTTTACGCGGCATGTCCTGCATGGCCAGGAACTGCAAGCCGCCGTCACCGCGCCGCGCTGGTTGCTCGGCTGCACCTGGGGTGATGCCACCACCACGTTGAAGGTCGAAAGCCACTTCGATGACGCGCTGATCGCAGCCCTCGAAGCAGCCGGTCATGCCGTTGAAGTGGTGGCGCCGTTCAGCGCACAGATGGGACATGCCGGCGCGATCGTGCGCGGCCCGGATGGCACCCTGGCGGGAGCAAGCGACCCGCGCAGCGACGGCGCGGTGGCCGCTTATTGAAACAACTTATCGCGGTGGGAAAGATGAACATGGATTTGATTCTACGTAACGCCTCTATCGAGGACGGCACACCGACACGGCTAGTCGACATCGGCATCGCCGACGGTCGCATCGCGGCGTTGGCGAGCCGTCTCGAAGCGACCGGGCCGGAAATCGACTGCGGTGGGCGCCTCGTCAGCAGCGGATTCATCGAAACCCATATCCACCTCGACAAATCCGCCATCCTCGACCGCTGCAAGTCCGAACACGGCGATCTGGCGGAGGCCATCGCCGAGGTCGCGCGTGCCAAGGCGGGATTCACCCCGGAAGATGTCTATGAGCGTGGCAAACGCACCTTGGAGCGTTGCATCGTGAATGGCACGACCCACATGCGAACCCAACTGGAAGTGGATCCGGGGATAGGCCTGCGCGGCCTCGAGGGGATCCTGCCCCTGATC
The DNA here is from genome assembly GCA_043744805.1 of Gammaproteobacteria bacterium. Lineage (GTDB taxonomy): Bacteria > Pseudomonadota > Gammaproteobacteria. The sequence continues at coordinate 4,548 of JAYTTZ010000282.1, read as the reverse complement.
GAGGAATATCGATGGGCCATCGACATCGAAATCTGCGTCTTCCCGCAAGAAGGCCTGCTCAATAATCCCGGCACTGACGAACTCATGGTCGCCGCCCTGCGGCAAGGTGCGCGAGTAGTCGGCGCAGCGCCCTACACGGACAGCGATCCGCACGGACAGATCGATCGGATCTTCGCGCTTGCGCGGGAGTTCGACGTCGACATCGACATGCACCTCGATTTCGGTGCCGATCCGGGCGCACTCGATCTCGACTACGTGTGCGAACTGACCGAACACCATCGCTACGGCGGACGTGTCACCATCGGTCACGTCACCAAGCTTTCGGCAGTGCCGCCGGCCCGCCTGCGCGAAGTTTCCAGGCGCATGGCGGGCGCCGGCGTAGCGCTGACAGTGCTGCCATCGACCGATTTGTTCCTCATGGGACGCCACCAGGATCATGCCGTGATGCGGGGCGTGACGCCGGTGCACCTGATGTTGCGCGAGGGCGTGAACTGTTCGCTGTCGACCAACAACGTACTCAATCCATTTACGCCGTTCGGTGACTGCTCGCTAATCCGCATGGCGAACCTCTACGCCAACATCTGCCAGGTCGGCTTGCGCGAGGACATCACCGAGTGCTTCGCCATGATCAGCTCTCGTTCGGCGGCGCTGATGCGCCTGCCAGAATACGGCATCGCACCGGGGAAAATGGCTGATCTTGTCGTGCTCGATTGCAACTCGCGGGCAACCGCGATCGCGGAACTCGCCCAGCCACTGATGGGATTCAAACGCGGACGCCAGACCTTTTCCCGGAGTGCGCCGCAACTGCATCGGCCATGATCCGGTAATGCGCGGTGCGGTCGGGGGGGGTCCGGATCGCACTTGCCTTCGATACGCTGGAACCCCATTGCGGGGCGCTGATCTCCGCGGGTTCCCGGCAACTGTCCCCCGCGATCGCGTTGGAGGTAAGCGTGGACATCTTCCACAACAGGTTTCGAAGATGGCGTCTGGCGCTGGCCTGCGTGGTGCTGGCCGCGCTGCTCGCCGGGATCGTTGCAAGCGGTCCGAACTCGTGGCCAGGCCGACTGGGTCAGCCCTTGGCCCTTGGCTATCCGGCCCTGGTGGTCAGGGCCTCCCAGCAGATCCCGTGGACCAAGCACTGCGGTGCCTGTGGGATTGCGGTGTACTGGCTGGTGCGTGGCCCACTGGGCGCGCTATCCGACAGCAGTGATCTGCTCACGGTCTACGCCGCCGCCCGCTGCTGGCTGCTCGGATTGAATCCTTACGACATCGGCGATCTCGTGGCCAGCGCTCGCGCCTCGGGTGCCGTGGTGAACGGTCTGCCGGTCACGGCGGATTTCTTCCAGCGCACTCCTTCGGTCTACCTACCGCCCGCGCTGGCCTTGCTGTCGCCGGTCGCGCGGCTCGACTGGGCGCAGGCCAAAGTCGCTTTCCTCGTGCTTTCGCTGGCCGCAGTGCTGGGCCTGCTGCTGGCCGTGGCGCGGTTGTCGAGCAGGCTGGGCCTTGCGACGGGGCTCTTCCTGCTGGCGTTTGCACCCTTGCAAACAGCGCTGGTGAAAGGCCAGCCGACGGTGCTGGTGTGCGCGCTGATCGGCGCGAGCCTCGCCACGGCCAGGCCGGTACTGGGCGGGCTCGCCTTGGGCGTCGCCTGCTGCCTCAAGCCGCAACTGGGCCTGGGCTTCCTGCTGCTCGCCCTGTGCCTTGGTGAGCGCAAAAAGCTGGTGGTTGCCGTCCTCACGGGCCTCGTGCTGGGCCTCGCGTCGATCACGCGGCTCACCGCAGGCGCGTCGGGTGCCCTGCTGCGCAATCTCGATGCGATCTCCTCTGCCAGTGGCATCAACAGCGGCTCGCCGCTCAATCCCCTGCGCTATCAGCTGCTCAACGTCGACACCCTGCTGCCGCAGGCGCTCTACGGCAGCGTGGCTGTCGCGCTCCTGTACGTCGCGATCGCAGGCGTGTCGCTGTGGGCCTTGCGCGCTAGTGGCGAGCGTCGCCTGCTGATCGGCCTGGTCGCGGTCGCGACCTTGCTGATTGGCTATCACCGGGTTTACGACGCCATGCTCCTGTGGCTCGGGATCCCGGCGCTGCTGTTGCCCTGGCGGCCGTTGCCGGCACTGCTTGCACGGGCGGTGTACGCGACCTTCCTGGTGTCAGGGCAAACGGTCGCCTGGAGCAACGGTTTCGTGCGGCAACACGCGGGCGATCTGCTGGGCTTCGCGCTGCTCCATCACCAGACGCTCGCCTGCGTCCTGCTGTGGCTCATCTTTGTCGCGGGCGCCTTGCGGCCGGGGCTGCTGGCGACGCGCGCTTTGCCACCGTTGCGCACCTAAGCCCAAAGGTGACCGGACATCTCGTCAGGGACACGGCGTGGCGTCACTGGCGCCTGCGCCAGCCTCAGCCGGGCTTGATCGCCACCTTCAACACGCCATCCCGCTGGTTCGCGAAGAGCTCGTAGGCGTCGGTGATTTGATCCAGCTTGAACTGGTGCGTCACGAGCGCGCCGAGATCCACGCGGCCCGAGGCCACCACGCTCATCAGGCGCCGCATGCGTTCCTTGCCGCCAGGGCACAAGGCCGTGACGATGCGGTGGTCGCCGAGTCCCGCCGCGAAAGCCCCAAGGGGAATGGTGAGATCGCTGGAATAGACTCCAAGGCTCGAGAGCGTGCCGCCAGGCTTGAGGCAACGGAGCGCGGCTTCGAAGGTTTGCTGGGTGCCAAGGGCCTCGATGGACGCATCGACGCCACGGCCACCGGTGAGCTTCATCACTTCGTCCACCACGTCGCAGGTCTTGAAGTTGAGCGTGACGTCCGCACCCATGCGCCTGGAGATGCCAAGGCGATGATCGTTGCCATCTACCGTGATGATGGTGGTGGCGCCCATCAGGCGCGCACCTGCAGTGGCGCACAGGCCGATGGGCCCCTGGGCGAAGACCACCACGGTGTCGCCAATCCTGATGTTCGCGTTCTCCGCGCCCTTGAAGCCGGTGGACATGATGTCCGGGCACATCAACACCTGGTCGTCGGTGAGGCCCTCAGGAATGGGCGCCAGGTTGGCCTGGGCGTCTGGCACCAGCACGTATTCGGCCTGCGTCCCGTCGATCATATTGCCAAAGCGCCAGCCCGCCGTAGCCTTGTAGCTGTGGTTGCCGCATTGTCCGGACGCCACCAGGTAAGCTCCGTCCTGCGAAGGCGCGCCGTCCTGGCAGGCGTAGGAACTGAAGCTCGGGCAAATGGCGCCGGCAATCACGCGCTGGCCTTCCTTGTAGCCGCTCACGGCGCTACCCAGCTTCTCGATGATGCCCACGGGTTCATGGCCTACGGTGAGCCCCTTCGCCACCGGGTATTCACCCTTGAGGATGTGGACGTCGGTGCCGCAGATGGTGGTGGTGGTGATGCGGATCAGGGCATCGTTGGGGCCAACCTCGGGAATGGGCTTATCGGCCAACTCGATTCGACCAGCTTCAATGAAGATGGCAGCTTTCATCATGGCGGGCATGGGATTCTCCTTGTGCGCGGTGGGCTGGCCGCAGGAATGTAGATCGGGTCGTGCATCGGGCGCATCGACTTTACGCTTCGGGTGATGGCCTGTAAGCATCGGACCTCCGCGCTGCACTGCGACATGTCCGGCGCAAAATCGGTGTCTCGCGGACGGACAGACAAAGACCGGAACCTTGATCCACTCAGAGCGTGGAACTTGCCCCGTCAATTGCAGCACCAAGCACTCATCGACCGAGGTGCCACCATGAAAAGACCCTTGCAACTCCTTGCCCTGCTCGCCTTCCTGTTACCGCTCCACGCCAACGCCTTCCGCTACGCCCAGCCGGTCAACGACCGCCTGGTGTTCAGCGAAATCCTGAACGCGACGCAGGCCGCGCCTTACGTTTTCTACCTGCCCAAGCGCGGACGCTATTACGTGGAAGTGATGCGCGAAGGGCACGCTGGCCCGTCCCCCGCACAGCAGGTCGACCTCACGTTCACGGTGAATCGAGGCCAGAAAGTGTTGTACGAGAAGCACGCCGCCCACGCGCTGGCGCCCGACGATCAGGGGGCGACGCTCTTCTGGTTCGATTGCCGCGACGACGTGCCTGAACGCCAGGAACTCCTGCTCAGCATCGCCGTGAATGCGCCGATGGCAGTGCCGCTGCGCGTGCAGGTGTCGCGCAAGTTCGAGCAGTTGCCCGTGCCCATCCTGCGTTGAGGTTCAACCGGCTGGCTGAACCATGGCGAAGCATCGAAAACCCAGCCCTTTCGCCTGGCGCACCGCTACCACCAGAGCTTCCCCTGCACGAAGGCCGCGGCCGCCGCGGTCTGCGGGGCAGTAAAAAAGGCCTTGGCGTCGCTGTGCTCGAGCAGGCTGCCGCGGTGCATGAACAGGATCTCGCTTGCCAATCGTTTCGCCTGCAGCAAATCATGCGTCGCGAGCACGATCTTGGTGCCCGCCGCTGCAATCTCGCCCATCAAGGCCTCGACCGCAGACGTGGCGGCCGGATCAAGATTGGCGGTCGGTTCGTCGAGGAAAATCACTTCGGGTTCGAGTGCCCACGCACGG
>JAYTTZ010000281.1:0-16581 GCA_043744805.1 Gammaproteobacteria bacterium | reverse complement strand
GATGCCCGCGTTGTTGACCAGGATGTCGATGCCACCCCAGCGCGCCACCATGTCGGCCACCACGCCGCGCCGCTGTTCGGCATTGCTCACGTCGAGTTGGTAGCCGTGTGCGCTGCCCCCAACCGACTCGACCAAGGCCACGACCGCCTGCACTTTCGCGGGGTCGAGATCGCTCACGGCCACGTGCGCGCCTTCGTCGGCGAACAGCAACGCAGTGGCGCGACCCATGCCGCTCGCCGCGCCCGTCACCAGCGCGACGCGCCCCTTGATGCTTCGATCCAGTTTGCTGTTCCGCCGCATTTTTTAGCTCCTGAAACGTGGAAAGTCGCGGCATTATGCCGCGCCTCCTGCACCGCCGGCGAAGGGTGGGCGAGAGTCCAGCGGCGCGCCTATACTGCAGCCCCCTCATCACCGCAGGAAGGCTGAGACCATGCAGGAACCAATGCTCGAAGGCCTTCGCATCCTCGACCTTTCCCGCGCACTGGCGGGGCCGAGCTGCACCCGCATGCTGGTGGAGATGGGCGCCGAAGTGATCAAGGTGGAAGCGGCACCCGGCGGCGACATGACGCGCCACACCGCCAAGTTCCGTGGCAACGAACGCAGCCTCTATTACGTCACGCAGAACCGCGGCAAGCAGAGCGTCTGCATCGACGTGCGCAAGCCCGAAGGCCTTGCGCTGGTTCACGAGATGGTGAAGCACGTCGACGTCGTGGTGGAGAACTTCAAGCCTGGCGTCATCAATGACATGGGCATGGGCTTCGAAGCACTCAAGGCCATGAAGCCCGACATCATCCTCTGCTCCATCTCTGCGCTCGGCCAGGTAGGGCCGCTGTCCGCCAAGCCGGGCTATGACTACATCGCACAGGCGTACTCCGGCGTGACCTCCATGATTGGCGACGCGGATCGTCCGCCCTACCTGCCGCTGCTTGGCCTCGGCGACGTCAGCACGGGGGTGCATGCCGCGCTTGCGATCCTGGCGGCCCTGCGCCATCGCGATCGCACCGGGCGTGGCCAGCACCTCGACGTGGCGCTGCTCGACGCCTACTACCACTGCCACGAAATGAACGTGATCATGTACAGCGGCACCAACGGACAGGTGGTGCCGCAGCGCTCCGGGCGCCATCTCACCTACGTCTGCCCGGCCGGCGTGTATCGCGCCAATGGGCGTGACATCACGATCATGGCCTTCCTGCACCACTGGAAGGATCTCTGCGCCGCAATGGACCGCCCGGACCTCGCCGCAGATCCCGACCTCGACTCGGATCCCAAGCGCCTGCTCCGCCGCGACGAACTGGTGGGCATCATCGAAGGCTGGCTGCAAACGTTCGCAAATCCGGATGACGCCATCGCACGCCTCGAAGCGCACAACGTGCCCTGCGCACCGGTGCTGTCGGTCGTCGAATCCATGCAGCACCCGCACCTGCGCGAGCGGGGCACGGTCCGTACCATCGACGATCCCCTGGCGGGCAGCTTCGAGGCGCCGGGCTTCCCGCTGCGCTTCAGCGATTTCCCGGACCCGCTGCCGCTCGTGGCGCCCCTGCTGGGCGAACACAACGAGTCGGTGCTTACCCGGCTGCTCGGCAAGGACGCGGCTGAATGCGCAAGGCTGAAGGCTGCTGGTGTGCTGATGGACAAGGAATGCTAGCCAAGGCCCGGCCGGCGCATGGACCCGTCCCGTGAACCTGCAGCGCGCCTTCCCGCGCCTCGCGCCGGGGCTCTTCGTCCTGTTGTGGTCCACGGGCTTCGTAGGCGCCAAGTTCGGCTTGCCTTACGCGCCGCCCGTCACGTTCATGGCCTGGCGCTACTGCCTGGTGTCGCTGCTGCTGGGGGCGTACGTGTGGCTGGTGCGTGCGCCGTGGCCGCGGCGTCCCATGACGTATGTGCACCTTGCCGCCAGTGGCATCCTGCTGCACGGGCTCTACATCGGTGGTGTCTTCATCGCCATCGCACACGGCATGAGTTCCGGCATTGCGGCGCTCATTGTCGGTGTGCAGCCCCTGCTCACGGCACTGGTTTCCGGCCCGCTCTTCGGCGAACGCCTGGACGGTCGGCAGTGGTGCGGCTTTGTGATGGGTTTCGTGGGACTCACGCTTACCGTGTACCGGTCGGTGCAGGTGGGCGCGATGCCGGTGTTCGGTCTGGTGAGTTGCAGCATTGCACTGCTCGCCATCACATTCGGCACGCTCTACCAGAAGCGCACCACGGTTGGCGTGGACCACCGGGTGGGTGCGCTGGTGCAGTTCATCGCCACGGCGATCGGTTCGGTGCTGGTCGCCAATGCGTTCGAGCCAGGCAGCGTGGTCTGGCATCCAAAGTTCATCTTCGCGCTGGCCTGGCTCTGCATCGTGCTGTCGCTCGGCGCCGTCAGCATCCTGTGGTACCTCATCCGGCAGGGCGAAGCGGCGAAGGTCGCGAGCCTCTTTTACCTCGTGCCACCCGTGGTCGCCGTAGAAGGATTCCTTCTGTTTGGTGAAACCTTGCTGCTACTGCAGGTCGTGGGGATTGCCGTCACGGCCGTGGGTGTTGCGCTGATCAATCGACGCTGAGCCCGTGCAGGCGGGCCGGCACCATGAACACTGCGGGCGCGTGGGCGCCTGCCTGACCTTGAAAAAGAAAGCTGGACCACCAGCGTAATTAGGGAGAAATGTCGTGCTTTTCCGATCCTTGATCCTGGCGGTGCTCACCACCGTCGCTTTTGCCACCCACGCCGAGAGCAGCGTCGACGGCAAGGCCGTCTACCAGCAGCACTGTGCCGCCTGCCATGACGGCGGCGCGGCGCGCGCACCCACTGCCGACACCTTGCGCAAGATGGAACCCGTCGGGGTGGTCCGTGCGCTGGAAACCGGCGTGATGCGCGTCGTCGGTACGTTCAGCCTGAGCGGTCCGCAGCGCGTTGCCGTCGCGGAGTACGTCACCGGCAAGACTTACGATGCCGCGTGGAAGCCCAAGATCACCAACCAGTGCGCTGCCAGCACCTGGCCAACCAGCGCCGATCCTTACGCCGCCCCGCACTGGAATGGCTGGGGTGCGAACCCGCAGAACACCCGCTTCCAGCCTGCGGCGATGGCCGGCCTCGACAAGGCTGGCGTCGGCAAGCTCGAACTGCAGTGGGCCTTTGCGTTCCCCGGCGAAACGCTCGCCGAAGCCCACTCGACGGTGATCGATGGGCGTCTCTTTGTGGGCAGCCGCAGCGGCGACGTCTATGCGCTTGACGCCAAGTCCGGCTGCACAAGCTGGAGGTTCCGCGCCAACGCGGCAGTGAAGGGCGCCATGCTCGTCGCGACCTTGCCAGGCAAGCAAACGCCGTTCGTCTTCTTCGGCGATCTCAGCGGCCACGTTTACGCGCTCGATGCAGCGACCGGCCAGCAGCAGTGGGTGGCGGTGGCGGACGAACACCCAGCAGCCCGCGTGACCGGCGGCTTCCAGCTGGTGGGCGACACGCTTTACGTGCCGGTGTCTTCGCTGGAGGAAGGGCTGGCGGCGGATCCCGCCTACAAGTGCTGTACGTTCCGCGGCGCGCTGCTTGCCCTTGATCCGGCCACCGGCGCGCTGCGCTGGAAGCAGCACGTCATCGACCAGGTGTCGACTGTCGAGCACCAGGATGCGAGCGGGCGGGTCACGGTGGGGCCGAGCGGTGGGGCCGTGTGGTCCGCACCCACCATCGATGCCAGGACGGGACGCCTCTACATCTCGACCGGTGACAACTACACCCAGCCCGCCACCGACACCAGCGACGCCCTGCTCGCGATGTCGCTCAAGGACGGCAAGAAACTCTGGGCCTACCAGGGCCTGCCGGGTGACGCGTGGAACGTGGCGTGCAGTCTGCCGGGCAAAGCCAACTGCCCGAAAGACGCCGGTCCCGACCATGACATGGGCTCCTCGCCCATCCTCGTCGAACTCGCCGATGGCAAGCGCATGCTGCTGGGTGGCCAGAAGACCGGCGTGCTCCACGCCGTCGATCCGGACGCCAACGGCAAGGTGCTGTGGAAGACCCGCGTCGGCGATGGCGGCATCCTCGGTGGCATCGAATGGGGCTCCGCGAGCGACGGCAAGGCCGTCTATGTCGCGGTGTCCGATGCGCGCTGGGAAGGCGGGCAGTTTTTTGGCGACAAGGTGAAAATCGATCCCACCAAGGGCGGCGGCCTGTTCGCGCTCAACCTTGCCGACGGCAAGCCGTTGTGGACCGCTCCGCCAGTCTCCTGCGCGGGGCGTGAACGCTGCAGCCCGGCACAGACCGCCGCCGTGACCGTCATCCCTGGCGTGGTGTTCTCCGGCGCGATGAGCGGCGTGATGCGCGCCTTCGACACCGACAACGGCAAAGTGCTGTGGGAGTACGACACGGTCCGCGACTACCAGACCGTCAACGGCGCAGCGGGTCACGGCGGCGCCATCGACCAGTCTGGCGTGGTGGTGGTGGATGGCTGGGTCTACATGAATTCCGGTTACGCCAACTGGGGCGCCCAACCCGGCAACGTACTGCTGGCCTTCAAGATCAAACCGTAATCCACGATTTTCCGGCCGCAGGCACCACGCTTGCGGCCGGAAAGCCTTTCAGCCCGGCGTCATGCCGGGGGAGCCCCCGCACGAGGATAGACAGGCCACGGCTCGCGTGAAGCGGGATTTCCCGATGGCCGCCAGCGTTGGCACGCGCGCCGGGCAAGGCGCTCCCGATGGCGAGGGGGAAGGGCGCTCCGGTATCCTCGCGAGCTCCTGCATCGTGGATGAACACCATGGCCGCCGTCCCCGCGTTACGCATCGCGATCGAACCCATCGCACTGACGGCTCCCGAGCCACCGCAGTTCGAGCAGCGGCTCAAGCTCGACCACAGTGACATCCTCGAACTTGGCTGCGGCCGCGCCGACCTCACCAGGCTGATCGCCAACGGTGGACCCGGGCGCCGCGTGCTGGCGACGGAAGTCGATGAAATCCAGCATGCGAAGAACCTCGCCACCGCCACGCTGCCCAATGTGCGCTTCGAACTCGCAGGTGCACAGGCAATCCCGGCTGCCGACGCCAGCATGGACATGGTGTTCATGTTCAAGTCCCTGCACCACGTCCCCCTGGCCCTGATGGTGCCGGCGCTGCGTGAAGTGGCGCGCGTGCTGCGGCCAGGCGGGTATGCGTGGATTTCCGAACCCATCTTTGCCGGCCCCTTCAACGACATCCTCCGGCTCTTCCACGACGAGCAGCGCGTGCGCGAAGCGGCGTTCGCCGCCATCGAGACAGTGGTCGCCGCAGGCACGCTCGACCTGGTGGAACAACTTTTCTTCAAGCAACCGCTGCAGTTCCCGGATTTCGCGGCTTTTGAACGGCAGGTGATTGGCGTGACCCACACGCGGCACGTGCTGTCGCCGGCGACCCACGCAGAAGTGAAGTCCCGCTTCGAAGCGCACCTGGGTGCGGACGGCGTGCGCTTCGGCCAGCCGCTCAGGGTCGATCTCCTGCGCAAGGCCCGGTGACGGGGGCACGTCGCCCGGCGTCCATGCGCGTCTGGCTCATCCTTGCCGGATTGCTCGCGTTTGTTTCGGTTGAGGCCGAAAGCTGGTTGGAGGGTCGGGTTGCGTCGGTGACAGACGGCGACACGGCGGTGGTGGAAACCACCGCGCGGGAAATCCTGCGGGTGCGCTTCTATGGCGTGGATGCGCCCGAAACCGCCAACCGCGACTGGCCGGCGCAGCCCCATGCGGACGAGGCCAAGGCGTTCATGCAGGATTTGATCGGAGGCAAGGCCGTCCGTGTGCGACTCACCGGCGAACGCACCTACCAACGTGAAGTAGGCGAAATCTTCGTCGGCGAGACCTCCGCCAGCGCGGCCGTCGTGGGCGTGGGCCTGGCGTGGTGGAACAAGAAGTTCGCGCCTTCGGACCGTCGCCTGCGGCAACTCCAGGTTGCCGCAAAGGCCCGTGGCCTCGGCCTGTGGCGGGACGCCTCGCCGGTGCCCCCCTGGAAGCATCGTGCCCGCTACCGTCCACGCCACCGTTAACCGGGCCAGATCCAATTCAATCCAAGGAGGATGCCTGCATGAACGTCCGACCGTTGACCGCGCTTTGCGCCGGGGCCGCGCTAGTGCTCTTGCTGGCGGGCTGCTCGGAAGAGCAGCAAAACCGCCTGTCCCGGCTGGGCGTGACCTGGCTCGAAGGCAATTACCGCGTGACTTTTGCCACGGGCTCACACGTCAAGACCTGGGAGGTGCGCGGTGGCAAGGTCACCAGCGAGCCCGCCAAGGGCTACTACTTTTTCTGGGCCATGGAGGAGGGTAAGAGCCGCTATGTGCAGGTGCCGCTGGAGCAGACCTATATCGAGGAAATTCCCTGAGCCCAGCCGCCGGGTGATCGCGCCGGGAATTCAGGGCAGGAGTTTGTCGATGCTGATCTCGATCTTGACGTCGGGGCCTACCGCGACCCCCGACTGACGGCCCTCGAGATCGCCGCTCGCGGCGATCGGCTGGCCCTGCTGGCTCACCCGGGCGATCACGTCCACCGTGTCGGCCGTGCTGAGGGTGGCCGCTGGCGACATGGCCAGGCTGTCGTCGAGGCGCACCGTGACTGGCAGGCTGCCGGCCGCAAGGCGCTTCACGGCGAGCGGCATGGGCAGGCCGGCGGGCCGCTTCGCGAGCACGAAGAGCAGCGCACCCGGCCCCACCTTGCTGGCGAGTGCGGGATCCAGGCTCACTTTCACTTCAATCGACGGACCACCAGCGGCGGCGGCGGCGGCGGGCGGTGCAGTGCCCGTGGTCTGTGCGACGGCCGGTGCGTCTGCATGGACGTCCGGGATGGCGCCCGTGGGCACCGTGCCCCCCAGCGCTGCAATCTGCTTGTCGAGCTCCTCGACGGGCTGTTCGGCGGCTATCGCGCCGACGCGGGCACGCTGCAGGTAATCAAGCGCAAGGTCTTTCCTGCCCGCTTCCTCGGCGGCAATGCCCGCCAGCCAGAGTGCCGTCGGATTCTGCGGTTCGGCGGCCAGCGCGCGCTGCACGAGTTCCTCGGGCCGGCCGGTCAGGCGTCCACCGTTGAGCATGGCCAGTGCGTCGGCGTACTGGACCAGCACGGAGGGCACTTCGCCGGCCAGTTTCAGCACCGTCTCGAATTCATCCACGGCCCGCCCGTACTGCTTCTGGGAAATGAATACCCGCGCCATCCACAGGCGCGGCTCCGGATCGTTGGGGGCGGCGGCGGCGCGCTTTTCCAGCTCGGCAAGCATCTGCTCCGGGGACGCGTGGTTGCCCGGGGCCCCGGCGGGCGCCTTGCCGGCGGCAAGTTCGGGCCTCCCGAGGTGGAAGTACACCGGCACCGCGACGCCCAGCACCACCATAACCAGCACGCCCAGGGCGGCAATGCGCTGGCCGCGTCCCGCGGGTGTCGCCAGTTCGCTGCGCACTTCGCGCACCGCGATGCGGGCCATTTCCTCGGCCATTTCCACCTGGCCCTTGGCATCGAGGTAGCCGTCGGCCACGTCGCGTTCGAGTTCGGCCCGGCGCTGCCGGTAGATGGCGTCGGCGGATTGTTCGGACGCGGCACGCAAGCGTGCGCCGCGCAGGCCAAGGAAGGTCACGGCGCAGACCAGCACCGCGGCGCAGGTTAACCAGAAAGTGCTCATGGGCGGGTGTCGTCCTGGCGAGTGAGGGCGGCGACGGCGGCCGCTTCTTCGGCGTTGGGTAATCCAGCGTTGGGCCGCTTGCGGGCGATCTGCCACCACACACCACCGGCGCCGGCGAGCAGCAGCGCGGGTCCGAACCACAGCAACCACGTCAAGGGGGAAACCGGTGGGCGGTACAGCACGAATTCGCCGTAGCGCGCGACCAGGAAGTCGACGATTTCCTGATCTGTCTTGCCGGACGTGATCATCCGGTAGACCTCGTTGCGGAGATCCTGCGCGAGATCCGCGTGGGAGTCGGCCAGCGACTGGTTCTGGCACACGAGGCAGCGCAGTTCCTGGGCCAGGCGGTCATAGCGCGCGGACTGCTCCGGGTGATCGAAATGGAAGGGCGTGTCCGCGGCAACGGCCACCAGGCTAGCCCCGAGGAGCACCAGACCAACGGCGGCGCGCTTCATGGTGCCGGCCCCAACTTGGCGCCGAGCTTGACCAGCATCGGCTTCAGGGTGTTTTGCCAGGCTTCCGGCGTGATGGGACCGACCTGCTTGAAACGAATGACGCCTTCGCTGTCGAGCAGGAAGGTTTCCGGCACGCCGTAGACACCCAGATCGAGCCCGAGCTTGCCTTCCGGATCAAACAGGTTCTGGCGATACGGATTGCCGCGTTCCTTGAGCAAGGCGCGACCCTCTTCGCGGCTGTCCTTGTAGTTGAGCCCGATGATCTCGACGTGCTCGTGCTGGGCGATGTCGAGCAGCAGCGGATGCTCCACCCGACAGGCACCGCACCACGACGACCACACATTGAGCAGGACCGGACGTCCCTTGAGATCCTGCTTCCCGAGTTTCACGGCAGGGTCGTCCAGGGTTTCCAGGCGGAACTCGGGCGCCGCCTTGTTGATGAGTGGCGAGGGCACGTAACGCGGATCGAGTTTCAGTCCGATGGCAAGGACCGCAACCAGCACCACGAAGAGCGCGACGGGAACGAGGAAACGCATGTGATCAGCCCTGTGCCAGCGCAGCCGCCGTGCGCGCGTTGGCGGTGGCCGTCTGGTAGCGCCGGTCGAGCAGGGCTAGCACGCCGCCACAGGCCATGAAGATGGCGCCGAGCCACACCAGCCGGATCCACGCCTTGTAGCTGATCCGGACGCTCCAGGCCTGGCCGTCGAGCGGTTCGCCGAGCGACACGTACAGGTCGCGGGTCAGGCCGGGCGCAATGCCGGCTTCGGTCATCGGCATGGCGCGCACGAGGTACATCCGCTTCTGCGGGTGTAGCGTTTCCACCTGCTTGCCGTCCTGCCACACCGTGAAGCGCGCTTCACTGGCGGTGTAGTTGGGGCCGTCGAATTTGTTCAGGGTCTCGAAGCGGAACTCGTAGCCGGCAAGTTCCAGCTTGTCGCCGGGCGCCATGCGCTCATGCTTCTCGACGCTGAGCGCGGTGGTGAGGCAGACCCCGATGATGGCGATGGCGAAGCCTGAATGCGCGAGGCACTGCGCGTAAAACGCGCGGGGCAGGGCACCCAGGGCGGCCAGGGTGGAGGCGCGACCCGCGAAGCGATCACGGATCCCCAAGGCCGAGGAGAACAGGATCCAGGCGGCGAGCGAGAGGCCAACAGCGGCCGTCAGGCGCTGCGGGCCGTCCACCACGAAACCTACGGCCAGTCCGCACACCAGTGCCGCGCCAGCAGCATGGCGACCGTTGTGCCAGAGGCGGGCAAGGCTGTCTTCGCGCCAGCGGGCGAACTGGCCGAGACCCAGTGCCAGTGCAAGCGGCGCCATCAGCAGGCCGAAGACCAGGTTGAAGTACGGCGGTCCCACCGAAATCTTGCCGAGGTTGAGCGCATCCAGCGCCAGCGGGTAGAGCGTGCCGAGCAGGATGGTGGCCGTGGATACCGCCAGCAACAGCGAATTGGCGAGCAGGAAGGTTTCGCGCGAGACAGGGGAATATTTGCTGCCGGCGAGGATTTTCGGGCCGCGCCAGGCATAGAGCAGCAGTGAGCCACCGACCGTCACGCCCAGGATGATGAGCACGAAGATGCCACGTTCCGGATCAGTGGCGAAGGCATGGACGGACGTGAGCACGCCTGAGCGCACGAGGAAAGTACCCAGCAGGCTGAGCGAAAACGCGCCGATGGCCAGCAGCACGGTCCAGCTCTTGAAGGTGCCACGCTTGTCGGTCACCGCCAGCGAGTGGACCAGGGCCGTGCCCAGCAGCCAGGGCATGAAGGAGGCGTTTTCAACCGGATCCCAGAACCACCAGCCGCCCCAGCCCAGTTCGTAATAGGCCCACCAGCTGCCGAGCGCGATGCCGACCGTGAGGAAGGTCCAGGCGGTGAGTGTCCATGGCCGTACCCAGCGCGCCCAGCCCGGGGTCAGGCGTCCGCAGACCAGCGCGGCCACGGCAAAGGCAAACGGTACCGCAAAGCCGACGTAGCCCATGTAGAGCATCGGCGGGTGGATGATGAGGCCAGGGTCTTGCAGCAGGGGATTGAGGTCGGCGCCGTCGACCGGCGCCGGCAGGCCGCGCAGGAAAGGATTGGAGGTGAACAGCACGAACAACAGGAAGGCGATGCTGACCGCGCCCAGCACCGCCATCACGACCCCGCCGATGTCGGCGGGCAGGCGGTGGATGCGGAAGCTCACCGCGCAGCCCCAGCCCGCGAGGATGGTGGACCAGAGCAGGATCGAACCTTCGTGCGCGCCCCACACGGCGGATACCCGGTAGATCCACGGCAATGCCGAATTTGAATTCTGGGCCACGTAGGCCAGCGAGAAATCATTGGTGACGAAGGCGTTGACCAGGGCCAGGAAGGCGCCGAGCAAGCAGGCGAACTGCGCCTGGGCGGCGGGTCTTGCATAGCCCAGCCACAGCGGGCGGCCGCTCACGAGCCCGATGGTCGGGAAGACGACCTGCACGGTGGCCAGCGCCAGCGCCAGTGCCATCAGGAAGAGGCCAAGTTCAGCAATCATGCAGTTACCTCGTCAGGCTGGCGTCGGGTGCGTGTTTGAGGGAGGCGGCTACTTCCGGTGGCATGTATTTCTCGTCGTGCTTGGCCAGAACTTCGCGGGCGGTGAACACGCCGTCCGTTCCCAACTGTCCGTTGGCGATGATGCCCTGCCCCTCGCGGAAGAGATCCGGCAGGATGCCCGTGTAGCGGACGGTCACTTCCTCCTTGAGGTCAGTCAGGACGAAGTTGACCGTCAGGCTGTCGGGCAGGCGCTTCAGGCTGCTCTTCACCACGAGGCCGCCGATGCGGAAGTCGCGGCTGGTGGGCGCCTTGCCGGCGGTTACGTCGGTGGTGCTGTAGAAGTACATCAGGTTGTCGTTGAACGCGCGGAGGATGAGTGCCGTCGCGAGACCCATGCCGACCAGCAGCAGTCCGATGATCACCATGCGCTTGCGACGCGGGGTCATGGTGCGTTCCTCGCAGGACGCGCGGCGAGGCTACGCTTCAACCGGGCTTCGCGCCGCAAGGGTCCGATGGCGTTCCACACTAAAACCACGGCGGTGAGGCCAAAGGCCGGCCAGACGTACTGGGCGTAGCCGCCCATCCCAAGGAACTGCGCCAGCCCGCTCATGCCTGCTGGCCGCCGCGCACGAGATCCCGCACCCACGCCGTGTGCTGCTCGAATTCGAGGATTTCACAGCGCGCCCGCACCAGCAGCACGGCGGCAAAGAACACCTGGAACGCCAGCGCCATCAGCAGCAGCGGGATGAGCATCGAAGTGTCGATGGAAGGCGCGTCGAACTTTGTCACGGTAGATCCCTGGTGCAGCGTGCTCCACCACTCAACCGAGAAGTGGATGATGGGAATGTTCACCACGCCGACGATGGCCAGCACGGCGCCGGCCCGGGCGGCGGCCCGGCGATCCTCGATGGCGCCCTGGAGCGCCAGGTAACCCAGATACAGCAAAAGCAGGATTAGTTCCGAAGTGAGGCGTGCATCCCATACCCACCAGGTGCCCCACATGGGTTTGCCCCACAAGGAACCGGTGGCCAGCGCGAGGAAAGTGAAGGATGCGCCGATCGGGGCGGTGGCGCGGGCGATGATGTCGCCCATCTTCACTTTCCAGATGAGGCCGGAGGCGCCGGCCGAGGCCATCACCAGGTAGCTGAACATGGACAGCCAGGCGCTCGGCACGTGGACGTAGATGATGCGGAAGCTTTCGCCCTGCTGGTAATCCGTGGGTGCGAGGATCAGGCCGCCAACGAGGCCGGCGGCGAACAGCACGGCGCTCAGGCCGAACAAGCACGGGCTCAGCGCCTGCGCCAGCCGGTAGAAGTGCAGGGGCGCGGCGTATTTGTGGAATCGTTGGAACATGCGTCTCAAGGGGCGATGGGCCTGCGTCTGGACGAGTGGCGCGCGTACCTTCCGGGTCATCCGAGCCGCGCGCGCAAGGCTGCTGCAATGGCGAAAGGCGTGAGCGTCAGCGCAAGGACCGACAGTCCCGCGAGGAAGAACAACTCCGCGTCGACCACCAGGCCGAGCCCCGCATTGCGCGCCGCAGCAGTCCCGAAAATCAGCACCGGAATGTACAGGGGAAGGGTGATCAGTGCCAGCAAGAGCGGGCCGCCGCGGAGCCCCACCGCCAGCGCGCTGGCGAGGCAGCCAATGAGGCAGAGCACCGGCGTGCCCAGCAATTCTCCCAGCAGCAGCGCCTGCAAACTGGCCCCCGAAAGTCCGAGGCCCGCGCCCAGCGCGACGCTCATCAGGACCAGCGGCAGGGCACTGGTCAGCCACTGGGCCATGGCCTTGGCCAGCACCAGCAGGGCGAGCGGGTGCGGGCTCAAGACCAGCAACTCCAGGTTGCCATCGGCGTAATCCGCCGCAAAGACGTCCGGCAGGGTGATGACCAGCGCCAGCAGCACGGCCACCCACAGGATCGCGGGGAGCAGGTTGCGCAGGGCCTCCGCCTGGGGACCGATGGCGATGGGGAACAGCATCACCACCACGGTGAAGAAAACCAGCGGCTGGGCGAGTTCACCGAGGCGTCGCCGGGCGCGGCGCAAATCGCGCGAAAGGACGCTGCGGGCGGCGGCCAGGGCAGCCATCAGCCGCCGTTCCCGCCGACCTTGAACTGCTGGAGCACGCCAGCGGGCAGGTCCAGCGCCTGGTGGGTGGAGACGATGGCGATGCCCCCGGATCGGGCGTGGTCCGCCAGCAATGACTCGACCATGGCGCGGCCATCGGCATCCAGCGCGGTCATCGGCTCATCCATGATCCAGAGCGTCGCGCGGTTCAGCAGGAAGCGGGCGAGGGCAAGGCGCTGCCGCTGGCCGGCGGACATCCGCTGGCCGGGAAGCTCGTCGAGGTTCGCAAGGCCCACCCGGTCCAGCGCCTGCGGGACTGGCATTGCCGTGGGACTCGCGCCCAGCAGGCGGGCGTGATCGAGGTTTTCGCGGGCAGAGAGGAAGCCCGACACGGCCGGCAGGTGGCCCAGGAAAAGGAGATCCTGCTGGAAAGCATCGCGGGCCTCGGGCAGGGGCTCGCCGCACCAGGTGAGGCTGCCGCCGGCGGGCGGCGACAGGCCGGCGAGCACGCGCAGCAGGCTGGTCTTGCCGGCCCCGTTGGGGCCGATGACCTGCCAGATTTCACCGGCGCACGCCGCGAAGTCGAGGTCGTCAAAAATGAGCTGGTCGCTGCGGATACAGCACAGCGCGCGTGCGGCCAGCCGCGCAGCGGGGGTGAGGGGTGTGCTCAAGGAGGGGAAGCCAGCTTGCCGCAGGATTCGCCCGCTGCCAGCGCCTCCGGGCAGTGGGGCGTGGGGGTTTTCAGTCGAGGATCAGCTTGCCGTGACCACCACCGCCCATGCCGCCCATCCCGCCACCAGGCGGCGTGCCGGGCACCATGCTGCGGCCTGCTTCTTCGCGGGCCATTTCGCGGGCCCGTTCGTTAAGGCGTTCGATGGCGCCACGCACGCCTTCGGGGAACAGCACGAAGGGCTTTTCGAGCGTTTCGGCCTCCGGCGGGAACTGCACGGGAATGGGCCCCCTCTGGGTCATCAGCGTGGGGTCGCCGATGAACATCCGGATCCGTGATTCATCGAAAGACCCGTCGGGCAGTACCGGGATCAGCACCCGGACCGAAGCAGACTGGAGATCGCTGTAGATCGCTTCCGTGTACAGGTTGGCGAGGTCGACGGACATGGAATCCACGGACAGGGACGATCTGGAGGACATGCGCGGATCTCTGCTTGAAAGAGGCTTTGAATGTTAAGGATTGCCGACGGGGCTGTCACCGTCGATAACGCAGGGGTGGGGCGCGTGCCGCCCGGCGCTGGTTCGACTGGAACCCGCGTGTAGAATGCCGGCTTCCACGAAGTCGAGCGCTGCGAATGCGAATTCTGGTGACGGGTGCGGCGGGTTTCATCGGTGCGCGCCTCAGCGAGGTGCTGCTGGCTCGCGGGGATGAAGTCATCGGCATCGACAACCTGAACGACTACTACGACCCGGCCATCAAGCACGCCCGCCTCGCGCGGCTCAACACTCGCCCGGGCTTTCGCTTCGAACCTCTGGACATCGTTGATCGCCCTGCGCTCACCCGCCTGTTCGAAGGCGCCGGGGCCGCCCGCGTGGTCCACCTCGCCGCCCAGGCCGGCGTGCGCTACTCCATCGAAAACCCCCAGGCCTACGTCGATTCCAACCTGCAGGGCTTCATGAACATCCTCGAATGCTGCCGCCGGCACCCGGTCGAGCACCTGGTTTACGCTTCCAGCAGCTCGGTCTACGGCGCCAATACCCGCATGCCGTTTTCGGTGCACGACAACGTGGACCACCCGCTGTCGCTCTACGCCGCCACCAAGAAGGCCAACGAACTGATGGCGCACACTTACAGCGCGCTCTACCAGATCCCCACGACGGGCTTGCGGTTCTTCACCGTCTACGGACCGTGGGGACGGCCGGACATGGCGCTGTTCGTGTTCACGCGCAAGATCCTCGCCGGCGAACCCATCGAAGTCTTCAATTTCGGCAAGCACCGGCGCGATTTCACCTACATCGACGACATCGTCGAAGGCGTGGTCCGCACCTTGGACAAGGTGGCCACGCCCAATCCGGCATGGCGCAGCGATGCGCCTGATCCGGGCACTTCCTTCGCGCCCTACCGCCTGTACAACATCGGCAACAATGCGCCGGTGGCACTGCTGGATTTCATCGGCACCCTCGAGCAGTGCCTCGGCCGTGAAGCGATCAAGACCTACCTGCCGCTGCAGCCGGGCGACGTACCCGATACGTACGCCGACGTTGACGCGCTGGTGGAAGACACCGGCTACCAGCCCGCCACGCCGGTAGCCGTCGGCATCCGGAATTTCGTGGAGTGGTACAAGGCGTACTACCACAGCGCATGACTGGCGCACGCAGGACCGTTTCGGTGATCGGGCTCGGCTATGTCGGCTTGCCCGTTGCCGTGGCGTTCGGCCACGAGGACGCCTGCATCGGCTTCGACATCGACCTCGAGCGCGTGGCGGCACTTGCGCGCGGCGAGGACCGTACGCTGGAAGTCTCGCCCACCGAACTCGCCGCCGCGAACATCCGCTTCACCGCCAACCCGGAAGACCTCCGAGCGGCGGATTTCCACATCATCGCCGTGCCGACGCCCATCGACGACGCCAAGCGCCCGGATCTCGGACCCATGCTCAGCGCGTCCGCGACCGTGGGGCGCGTGCTCAAGCGGGGCGACATCGTGGTCTACGAGTCCACCGTCTACCCCGGGGCCACCGAGGAAGACTGCGCACCGGTGCTGGAACGGCATTCGGGCCTGCGCTGTGGCGTCGATTTCTTCCTTGGTTATTCGCCGGAACGCATCAATCCCGGCGACCGGGAACACCGCTTCACGCAAATCACCAAGGTCGTCGCCGGCCAGACCCCCGCAGTGCTGGCAGTGGTGGCGGGGGTCTACGAACGGGTGGTCGAGGCGGGGGTTTTCCGGGCTGCCAGCATCAAGGTGGCGGAAGCCGCCAAGGTGATCGAGAACACCCAGCGCGACCTCAATATCGCGCTCATGAACGAACTGGCGCTGATCTTCCGGCGCCTTGGCATCGACACCCGGGACGTCCTCGCGGCCGCCGGCACCAAGTGGAACTTCCTCAAGTTCGAACCGGGCCTGGTGGGCGGGCATTGCATCGGGGTCGATCCCTACTACCTCACCCACCGTGCGCAGATCGCCGGCTACATCCCCCAGGTCATCCTCGCGGGACGCAGCATCAATGACGACATGGGGCGCTTCGTCGCGCAGCAGACCATCAAGCTGCTGATCCAGTCGGGCCAGCCGGTATTCGGTGCGGTGGTTACCGTGCTCGGCTTCACGTTCAAGGAAAACGTGCCGGACCTGCGTAACACCCGCGTGATAGATCTCGTGGCCGAACTCGCCGAGTACGGCGTGAAAGTGCAAATCCACGACCCTTGCGCGAGCGACGCCGAGGCGTTCGAGGAATATGGCGTCCACCTGATCCCTGCAGAGCGCCTTGAGCCCGCGGTGGCGGTGGTGCTGGCGGTCCCCCATCGGCAATACTTGGAGGCCGGATGGCCGGGCCTGACCCGTCATCTGCAGGACGGTCGCGGGGTGGTAATGGATGTTAAAGGCAAACTTGATCGCGCGGCGTGTCCCGCTCGTGTCCTGCTCTGGAGGTTGTGAACCATGAAGGTTGTAATGATTGGGACCGGCTATGTCGGGCTGGTCTCCGGAACGTGCTTTGCCGAATTCGGCGCCGACGTGACCTGCGTAGACGTGGACGCCAGCAAGGTCGAGCGCCTGCTCCGCGGGGAAATCCCCATCTACGAACCCGGCCTCGAAGACCTGGTGGCCAAGAATGTCCGCGAAGGCCGCCTGGCGTTCACGACCGAACTCGCCGAGGTTGCCGGCGCGGCTGATCTCATCTTCATCGCCGTGGGCACGCCGAGCCGCCGGGGCGATGGCTTTGCCGATCTTTCCTACGTGTACGAGGCCGCGCGGCAGTTGGCGCCGCACCTGCGTGATTACACCGTCATCGTCGA
>JAYTTZ010000280.1:0-4220 GCA_043744805.1 Gammaproteobacteria bacterium | reverse complement strand
CAAGCGTACGGGCGCGGCACGACGCCCGTTGCAGGCAGGTGAGAAACTGCGCGACAAGATCGAGGCACAACTTGAACTGCTCAAGCGCATGCCGAAGCTAATCCAGTCATTCTTCCTGGCCCCGTCTGTCGCCTATATTCGTGACTGCTGAGTAATCGCCGCGGATCTGCCGTATAACGGGGTTGGACCGGTTGGCAGGATCTTGATTTGACTAGACCATGGCAAAAAGGAACTGCCGTCAAACCTCCGGGAGCCTTGCGGATGGATGCCAAACCCCGATTGCTCAACCAGGTGCGCGAATCCATTCGGTTAAATCCCTCCGGCAATCGAAGTTAAGCGCCGACCCTTCGGACGGTTCCAACTTCTTCCTCCGCCCCCTCAAACGCCATCGTGCCGAACAGCGCCGCCCCCAAATCAAGACCGGTCGCGAAGCAGATGCCCACGCCCGTCGCAGGCACCCTCCCCCCCCTCAATACACCTTCGACTCCAACCGAAAATCCCCGAGCCTCGCCTGCCGCGTCATCTCATAAAAATCGACGTTGAGGAAAGGGCCGTTCACCACGATGCGGCCGCGCGGGTTGCGGTAGTAGGTGGTCATGCCGGGGTGCGACCACACCATGTTGGCGTGCGCTGCGTCCACCTTGCGGTTGTACTCGGCGTGTACTTCCGGCTTGCAGTCGACCGCGCCGGCACCCACGGTCACCATCTGACGCAGCACGTCCATGATGAAGCGCACCTGCATCTCCACCACCACGATGAGGCTGCCGCCGTGGCCGGGCTGGAGGTTGGGGCCGTAAAGAGTGAAGAAGTTGGGGAAGCCGGGCACCACGGTGCCGAGGTAGGCCTGGGCGTTGTCGCCATCCCAGGCTTCACGCAGGGTCTGGCCGCCGCGGCCCACTACTTCGTAGGTGTTGATGAAGTTGAGCACGTCGAAGCCGGTGGCTACCACCAGCACGTCGGCGGCGTGGGCGACGCCGTCGGTGGTGTGCACGGCGTGGGCGTCCACGTGATCAATCCGCTCGTCCACCAGGTGGACTTTCGGGTTGCGGAGCATGCGGTACCAGCCGTTGTCCATCAGCATGCGCTTGCCAAACGGCGGGTAGGTGGGCAACACCTTGTCGAGCAAATCGGGGCGGTCGACCAGTTCTTCGGTGAGGTAGCGCGTGTAGTACACGCGGTGCGCATCGTTGGTGGCGTTGAGTGAGCGCTCCGGATGCGGCCAGTCCGGATCCTTCTGCAGGGTGGCGTGCACGCGATCGTTGAACGTCCAGCCGAGCTTGGCGCGATACCACGCCTGGTAGAGCGGGACTTCGCGGAACAGGAAGCGCAGCGCATCCGGCACCTGCTTGCGGAACTGCGGGAACGGCGCCGCCCAGTGCGGCGAGCGCTGGAAGATGGTGAGCGACGCCACCGTGTTTTGGATTTCCGGGCCAATCTGCATGCAGCTGGCGCCATTGCCGATGATCGCCACGCGCTTGCCGGTGAGGTCTACGTCGTCCCGCCATTCGGCGGTGTGGAAGCACGGGCCTGCAAAAGTCTTGAGCCCTGCGATGTTCGGCCACACCGGCGGGTTGAAAATCCCCGCCGCGCTGATCACCACGTTGGCCGTGAGCGTGCCGGTGCTGCCGTCGGGCCGGGTGAACGCCACCGTCCACAGTTGCGTCGCCTCGTCGTAGACGGTGCGATCCACGTGCGTATTGAGCCGGATGTTCGGCAGCAGATCGAATTCGGTGGCGATGTGCTGCAGGTATTTGTGGAGGTCGTCGCGCAGCGCGAAGTACATCGGCCAGTCGTACCTGGCGAAGGAGAACGAGTAGAGGTGGTTGGGCGTGTCCACCCCGGCGCCCGGGTAATGGTTCTCGCGCCACACGCCGCCCACGTTGTCGCCGTTTTCGAGAATGGTGAACGGCACGCCGGCGGCCTTGAGGTTCACGCCGGCACACAGCCCGGAAACGCCCGCGCCGATCACCACCACGTGGAAGCCTGCCGGCACTTCGACAGGCTTGGCCTCCGGCGCGCGGTGGCCAAACAGCTCGGCCGTGAAGCGGCCGTACTTGGCGGGGATTTCTTCGCCCATCGCCACCGAGAGCATGTCCACCAGCATGTCCGGCGAGGGATCCGGGATGGCCAGCGGCGTGCCGGCGCGCCACGCCAGGATGGCGGCCAGCGCGGCGTCACGGATTTCCTGCTGGATATTTTCCGGCAGGCCGCCGGTATCGTTGTCGCCCATGCCCACGCTGCGACCGGGGCGGTAGGGGGGTTCCAGCCAGCGGCCCTCGCCGCTCATCTGCACCAGGGTCATCAACAAGGTGGGGATATTGGCCAGCGCGACGGCTGCCTTGAACTGCGCACTGTCTTGATCGGTCAGGCCTGGACTCATGGACTACGGTCTCCTGCTCTTGATTGCTCGATGTCGTGGCTGGACCCGCGAAGGTTCAGCTGAAGACGCTCTCCGGATAGCCTTCTGCCGCGACCTTGTCGCAAATCTGGCGATAGGTATTGGCGCCCCCCACGTAGGCCAGCAGGCGCTGTGCCTTGCCGTCGATGTTGGTGCCCATGTACCAGGACTTCGTTTTGGGCACGAGGGTGGCGTTGGCGAGTTCGTCGTGGTGTGCGCCCCAGCGCGCCTCGGCTTCCTGCAGGGGTTCCATCGCGCGCTTGCCCTGTTCGCGGGTGTAGGCGATGGCCTCGCTGATCCAGTCGACCTGCTGCTGCACGCAGGTGGGCACGTTGCAGAACGCGGCGGCCGGCGACAACGGCGCGGCGACCATGAACATATTGGGAAAGCCGTTGACCTGCAGACCCATCCACGTGCGCACGCCGTCACGCGCCCACGACTCGCGCAGCAGTTCGCCGTCGCGGCCGCGGATGTCGATGGCGGTCAGCGCGCCGGTGCCGGCGTCGAAGCCCGTGGCGAAGATCATCATGTCGAGCGGGATCTCGCCGGCGGCGGTCACGGCGCCGGTGGCGGTGAACGCGGTGATGGGCGTCTCGCGCACATCCACCAGCTGCACGTTGGGTTGGTTGAAGGCTTCGTAGTAGTGCGTTTCCAGCGGCACGCGGCGCGTGCCGAAGCCGTAGTCGCGCGGGGTGAGTTTTTCGGCCACGGCCGGATCGCACACGCGCTCGCGGATGCGCGCCCGGACGAACTGGGAGACGTAGTCGTTCACGACCTGGTCGGCGAAGAGTTCGCCGAACGCGCCCACCCAGAACTTGAGGGAACCGTCGCGCCAGTATTCCCACAGGCGCGCTTCGCGTTCGGCGGGGGTGAGGTCCTCGAACTTCACCGTGCCGAAATCGTAGTCGTTGCCGGTGAAAGTCTCGTGGACCAGGGTCTTCATCCGCGGGTATTCGCCGCGCAACTCCGCCATGCGGGCGTCGTCGTAGCCCGGGTTGCGCATCGGGATGGCGTAGGTGGCCGTGCGCTGGAAGACGGTGAGGTGGCCCACCTGGGGCGCGATGGTCTGGATGACCTGGATGCCGGTGGCGCCGGTGCCCATCACGCCCACGCGCTTGCCGCTGAAATCAATCGGCGCCTTGGGCCAGCGGGCGGTGTGGACGAAGGCGCCCTGGAAGGTCTCGATGCCGGGGATCTTCGGGAGGTTGGGCGTGGACAGGGGGCCGGTCGCCATCACCAGGAACTGGGCGTCGAAGGTCTCGCCGGAATCGGTGGCCACGATCCAGCGGCCGCTGGCTTCGTCGTAGGTGGTGCTCGCTACGCGCGTGTTGAACTGGATGTCGGAGCGGAGCTTGAACTTGTCCGCCACCAGGTTGAGGTAGCGTTCGGTCTCGGCCTGCGCCGGGAAGCGCTCGCTCCAGTTCCATTCGTTGAGCAGTTCGTCGGAGAACCAGAACTGGTAGCACTCGGCGGAGGAGTCGCAGCGCGCGCCGGGATAGCGGTTCCAGTACCAGGTGCCCGCCACGCCGGTGCCGGCTTCCAGCACGCGCACGTCCAGGCCCTTCTCGCGCAATTTGTACAACTGGTACAGGCCGGACATGCCGGCGCCGACGACGACCGCGTCAACGCGGACGGGGGAAGTCTGCACTTCACTCACGGGTTTTCTCCTCTGCTCAAAAACGCATGCCTGGATTTGTTTTCAGGTGACGGGGGCGGCCACCAGGGCCTGCGGGGCCGGAGGTAGTTTAACGCCCCAGCGGCGCTTGGGGCCCGTGGCCGGGCTGCCGGGTGCGAACCGTGCGGCCAATCAGGGGAGATTGGC
>JAYTTZ010000279.1:0-16586 GCA_043744805.1 Gammaproteobacteria bacterium | reverse complement strand
ATCGCTTCGACCAGCGCCGCGGTGTCCGCGAAGTCGTCCAGGGCCCCGTCGTGCTGGTGGATCCCGGGGTGGGCCGCCAGCACGGTCAGATCGGCGCTGCGCAGATCTTTCTGCACGACATGGAATTCGCAGTCGAGTCCGAACAGGGCTTCAAAGGCGGCAAGTGGCAGGCTGCGGCGATGATCATTGCCATGCGCCGGGTTGCCGGACCATGCGAGGCCAACGCGGAGTCGTCCCGGGTGCGCGCCGAGTCGCGCCTGCCAACGCTGCCGATGCGCCTCGGGCACTGCGAGGTACGGCACCGCCGCCGGCACGGTATCGACCGTCGTGCCCAGCGCGAGCGGCAGGCTCAGCAGGTGGCAGTATTCGTCGAACGCCGGGTACGGCGGACCTTCCGCGAGGAGCTCTGTCTCGCCTGCCGTGCCCGCCACCAGAGCACGCAGGGTGGCCGGTGTTTCAACCAGCACCCGCCCCGCCATCGAAGCCAGCAGCGGAATGAAGCGCCAGAACTGCAGGGTGTCGCCCATGCCCTGTTCATCCAGCACCAGCAGGGTCTTGCCGGCCAGGCTGCTTCCACCGAGCCACGGTGCGCGCGCCTCCAGGCCCCGGGCACGCCGGCGCGCGACTTCCGCCGGTTCCTTCTGGCGTTCTTCGTAGTCCGCCCAGCCTTCCGGATAGCGGCCGAGCGCCATGCGCAGCAGCCCAAGATGCAGGCGCGGTCCGTGTCGGAAATGTTCGGGGGTGCGCTCGATGGCATCGAGGTAATGCGCCTCGGCATCGCCATAACGGCCGAGATCACAGAGCGCGAGGCCGAGGTGCAGATCGACCTCCGGATTGGCATAGCCAAGATCCAGGCAGTGCCGCAAGGCGGCGAGGGCCTCGTCGTTGCGACCAAGCTCGCGGAGCGCGGCGCCCCGCCCGTAATGCGCTTCGCCCCGCGTGGGCGCCAGCGCAATCGCCCGGTCCAGCGCCGCGAGGGCAAGCGCTGGCTGGCGCAACTCAAGCAGGCTGCGGCCGCTGCCCACGAGTGCTTCCACCAAGCCGGGTTTGAGGGCCAGGGCCTTGGTGTAGGCCTGGCAGGCTTCGACGTGGCGCTTCTGGCGATGGAGGATGTTGCCGAGATCGCAGTGCCCCTCGGCGTGGGCGGGATTGAGCGTTAGCGCACGGACACCACTGTTGAAGGCCTCCTCCAGCCGGTCCAGCTTGCGCAGCACCACCCCGCGGTTGAAGTGGAAGAGCGATACCTCCGGTGCCAGCACGATGGCGCGCTCGTAGTGGCGCAGCGCTTCTTCCAGTTGTCCTTCGTCATGGCAGGCATTCCCGACGCGATACCACGCATTTGGAAAATCCGGCCGACAGGCGATGGCCTGCTCGAAGCTCCGGCGCGAGTCGGCTGGCTGTCCCAAGCGACGCTGCGCGATGCCCAACTGGTAATGCGCCTCGCCCATCCGTGGGCGGGACTTCACCAACTGCGCCAGCACCCCTGCGGCCGCTTCCACCTGCCCTGCGGCCAGCAGTTCGGTGGCGTGCTGGAGTTCGCGTTGGCTTGGACTGCGTGCTGCGCCGGCCTTCGGCGTCTTCATGACGCCCAGCCACGGCGCGCGCTGCACGTCGCCACCAGGGGCCTGCTCAGGCTTTCCGCGTGTTGCGATGCGCCACAATGGCATGCGCCACCCCGCGAGCGGGGCGCGACGCCTGCGCGGCTTAAGCCGCAGGGCGTCTCAGCGTGGGACAGGCGGGACATCGGCGTGGCGATTCTGGAAATGGTTTCTTGATCTGGCGAGTTTAACGCGGACCTTTGACATCTCGACTACCTGCACAAGCCCCGGTCCCTCAGGTACGCTCGCGCTGGCTTGCAACGTTCAATAATAATTTCCGGGGAGTCCACATGAGCCGTATTGCCTTGTCCGTCCTGCTCGCCCTGTTCGGCGCTGGCGCCAGTGCCGCCGAACCTGGTGCCACCACCCATCCGGTGACCCAGGAGAAACTCCTCAAGGGCACCGACAATACCGCCGAGTGGCTCCTTTATGGCGGCAACTACCGCAACTGGCGCTACAGCCCACTGGCCGACGTCAACCAGCAGAACGCCCACACGCTGCAGGCCGTCTGGATGTTCCAGACCGGCGTGCCGGGCCAGCTCGAAGCCTCCCCCGTGGTGGCTGACGGCGTGATGTTCCTGTCCGCCGCCTACAACAACCTGTGGGCGCTGGACGCCGCCACCGGCAAGGCCCTGTGGAAGTACTCCCACCAACTTCCCGGCGACATCATGATCTGCTGCGGTCCGGCCAATCGCGGCGTGGCCATCGCCGGCGATGCCGTGTTCATGGGCACCTTGAATGCCCACCTCGTCGCGCTCGACCGCAAGACGGGCAAGGTCCTGTGGGACACCGAAATGGCCAAGCACACCGACGGCTACAGCGCGACTTCCGCCCCGCTGGTGATCGACAAGCTGGTCATCATGGGCATTGCGGGCGGTGAATATGGCGCGCGCGGTTTCATCGACGCCTATGACGTGAACACCGGCGAGCGCAAGTGGCGCCACTACACCGTCCCCACCGCCGGCGAGAAAGGCGTGGAAACCTGGGCGGGCGATTCCTGGAAGACCGGCGGTGGCCCAACCTGGGGCACCGGCGTTTACGACGAGGCCGGCAAGACCCTGTTCTGGACCACGGGCAATCCCTCGCCCGACTGGAACGGGGACACCCGCGAAGGCGACAACCTCTACACGAACTCGGCGCTGGCACTTGATCCCGCGACCGGCGACCTCAAGTGGCATTTCCAGTTCACCCCGCACGACGTGTGGGACTACGACGCGACCACCGGCATGTTCCTCATCGACCTGCCACGCGAAGGCGGCAAGAAACTGACCCTCGTCCAACCCAACCGCAACGGCTTCCTCTACGCGCTGGATGCGGCCAGTGGCAAGTTCCTGCACGGCACCAAGTACGTGGACCAGATGAACTGGGCAACGGGCCTCGACGCCAACGGCCGTCCCCAGCTTGATGCGCGCTACCAGCCAATGCCCGGCGGCAACCCTGAATTCATCTGCCCGGGTAATGTCGGCGGCCAGAATGGTTCCTACACGGCGGCCTACAGCCCGAAGTCCGGCCTCGTGTACGTCCCCGTGGTCGAAAGCTGCGGCAAGATGGAAAAGCAGGCGGCGGTATTCGTGAACGGCCAGCCTTTCTGGGGCGGAGGTCCGGGCATCATGCAGGCCGAGGACGGCCTCGCCTATGGTCACTTCAGCGCCTATGACGCAGCCACCGGCGAGCGCAAGTGGTCGTGGAAGGACCAGTACCCGATGGCCGGCGGCACCTTGGCCACTGCAGGCGGCGTGGTATTCACCGGCAGCCAGACCGGTGAGGCCCTGGCCTTCAACGACAGCACCGGCAAGGTCCTGTGGAAATTCCAGACCGGCTCGGCCGTCCGCGGCCAGCCGATCACCTGGACCGCAGGTGGCAAGCAGTTCGTGGCCTTTGGCAGCGGCGGCGGCGGCATTGCCGTCCAGATTGTCGGCCAACCGCCCCTCGACACCCCAGGCAGCGCGCTCATCGTCTTTGCGCTGCCCCGGAAATGACGGGGCATCGATTCCCGCACCGCGTCGCCGCCAGTGTCCTCTTCGCCTGCACCACCCCTGCGGTGCAGGCGAGCGAGGCGCTGAAGGTCTGCCTGCTGACGCATAACGCACCGTACTCCGACCAGGCGGCAGGCGCGGGCTTCGACCTCGCCACCGCCGCGGCGGTGGCGACGCGCCTTGGCCGTCGCCTGGAAACCATCTGGATCAACAATCCGGAAAAAGTGACGGAGATCGAAGACAGCGATTTCCCGACGAGGAAGCTCGCCAAGGGCGCCTGCGATGTGCTGTTCAGCATCCCGGGTCCGGCGCGTGACAGCCTGCGCGACGCGACGGGGCTGAGCCTCGGGGAGGCCTATTACGGCGCGGCTTTCGGCTTGTATGGACGACCGGGCGAAACGCGAAACCGACTGCGCCAGTTACGCGATGTCGCCGTCGCCACCCAGGCCGCCACCGTTGGCGCGTTTGCGCTGCGGCTGGTTGGGGCGAAGGCCAGGACGAGCTTTTCGCCGCTGGAAACCCTGCAGAAGGTCGCCGACGGCAGTGCTGAAGTTGCGCTGGTCTGGGGACCGGCGGCGGGTGCCGCCCTGCACCGGGAGCCGCTGCCCGGGATCGCCGCCGTGGCGGGCTACGAACCGCCTGCGGCCCTGTCCTGGAACGAGCACCCAGCCACCCGCAGCACCGATACGGCACTCCGCACGAGCATCGACGCGGCGCTGGGCGGGATGGCGAAGGACGGCGAACTCGAGCGCCTGGCCCTCGCCAACGGCGTGCCCTGGCACGCACCGTTCGCGAAGACTTACAGCCTGGGTGAGATGAACAACCTGCGCTGATCAGCGCGGGGCCGGGCCATCCTTTTCACTGTAAGCCTCGTGGAGATTCACCGGCACCGGGCGGCGCTTGCCACCCCGGATGTTCAGCATCTCCACGGCCAGTGCGAAGGCCAGTGCCGAGTAGATGTAGCCCTTGGGCACATGGTGGCCAAAGCCATCCGCCACCAGCACCGTGCCGATGACGAACAGGAAGGAGAGCGCCAGCATCTTGATGCTCGGGTGGGCCGACACGAACCGACCGATACTGCTCGCGAAGCACATCATGATGCCCACCGACAGCACCACCGCGGCAACCATGATGGCGACTTCGTCCACCATGCCAACCGCCGTGATGATGGAATCGAGCGAGAACACGAGGTCGATGAGGATGATCTGGAAAATTACCGCGTTGAAAGTCGCGGCCACGGCGCTGGAGGCGTGGCCTTCCTCGCCTTCCATCAACTGGTGGACCTCCTTGGTGCTCTTCCAGAGCAGGAAGACGCCGCCCACGATGAGGATGAGGTCCCGTCCGGAGACCGCATGGGCGAAGACCGAGAAGAGCGGCGCGGTGAGCCCCACGATCCAGGACAAGAGAAACAGCAGGCCGATCCGCATGAACATCGCCAGGAAGAGGCCAATTTTGCGCGCCTTCTCACGCGCAGCGGGCGGCAGCTTGTCGACGAGGATGGAGATGAAAATCACGTTGTCGATGCCCAGCACCAGCTCGAGCGCGGTCAGGGTCAGCAGTGCCAGCCAGGCGGCGGGATCGGTAAGTAGTTCAAGCAAAGCCAATTCTCCTCAATGTCGATTGCCGGCTCCGGCGCCGGCGGGGACAGTTTAACCAATGTCGGCAAGGCCGGGTACGCAGCGGGTGCTTCTGGCGCGGGCGTCGTGCTGTGTATGATTCGCATCGAGCGCAAGCCACCTGCGACGCGCCCACCGGAGACCGGCTCCATGCATCGCATCCTGCTTGCAATCGTGCTTCTACTGGCCGCGCCCTGGCTCAAGGCAGCGCCCGGCGTCACGGCACTCTGGATTGACGTGCGGTCCGCGCAAGAGTTCGCCGCCGGCCACCTGCCCGGCGCCGTCAACCTGCCCTACCAGGACATTGCGGCAGGCATCGGCAGCGTCGAGTCCGACAAATCACGCCCCATCAAGCTGTACTGCGGCATCGGCGTTCGCGCCCAGATGGCCAAGTATTCACTCGAAGCCCAGGGCTATCGTGCGGTCAGCAACGAAGGCGGGTATGCCGATCTCGCACGTGCCCACGGTAACGTGACCGGCACGCAGTGAACCTCATCATCTGATCCATCGCGTCGCCCGCCGGGCGACGCAAGGGACGAGACCGCGACAACAACCAACCAAGGGGAGAGTTCCAGATGAATGCGACTGCCGATTATGTACAACTTGATACCACGCCCTGGATGCCGTTCCCGGCGGCCCTGTCCGCAGGCGGGATCCGCTGGAAGCTGCTCCACGTCTCACCGGAAATGGGCGCCTGGACCGCGATTTTCGACTGCCCGAAAGGATCTTCCTTCAATCGCCACGTCCACCTGGGGCCCGGCGAATACTTCCTCACCAAGGGCCGCATGGATGTGCGCGGCGGCGGCGGCGAGGGCGGCGCGACGGCCATCGCCCCGGGCTACGGCTACGAGGCCTGTAGTGCGCGCCACGACAAGACCCACTTCCCGATCCCCAGCGAGTTCTACATGACTTTCCTCGGGCCGCTGGAATTCATCCATGACGACGGCAGCCCGCTTGCCGTGGTGGGATGGTCCCAGGCCCAGGGTTTGTGGAAGCTGCAAATGGCGGAGCACGCGGCGGCGGGCAAGAAGAAAGCCAGGGCCGCGAAGCCCGCGGTGAAGAAAACGACCCGCGCAGCGGCCTAGGCGACCGGTGGCGGTGCCGCCATGCGTTCGGCTTCGGCCTCGCGCATGGCGGCGATGAACTGCTCCGCTCGCTGGCAGAAGCCGCTGGCGCCAACCGCCACGCCGAGCGCTGGCGCGAGTTCGACGAACTTCGCGAGCGCGGCCGAGAGGACTTCGCGTAGCGCGAGCGCGGACAGCGCCATCGTGCCGCGATACCGGCAGGCAATGTTTTCTGCGGCGTCAAGCGGGCCTGGCGCCTGGCTGTAAGCCGCTTCGCATAGCTCGTTCGCCAACTGCGCGATGAGCCGCAGCAGCAGGGCAGTGTCGGGGGCCGGGGTGTTTGGCTCGCTCAGGACAGGGGTCATGCTGTCGACGATGGCCATCGGGAATTTCCAGGCGCCCGCCACCCCCGCGCCCAGGGCGGACAGGGTGGTGCCCAGCACGCGCTTCTGCGCCTGGATCGGCGGCACCTTGCTGTCGACCATCTGCTTGATGTCCTCCCATTCCTCGGGGAGGTAATACAGGGCCAGGTTGCGACCCAGGCGATTGAACAAGCCACAGACGAAAGCCTCGTCTGCCAGGTCACGCCGCAGGCGCTGGCCGAGATTGCGGGCGATGAGGCCCGTGACAAAGCTGCTCACCAGCGCATCCTGCAGTTCGAGTTGCCCGTTTTGCAGTCGCTCGAACACCACCAGTCCGTTGCAGAGCAGCCGAATCATGCGGGTGCCGATGAGGTTGATGGCCTGCGCCACGGTGTTCACGCCACCGCCCCCACGATCAAAGAAGGCCGAATTGCCAATCTTCATCAGGCGATTGGTCAGGCTGAAATCCCGCTGGATCACGTCAGCCAGGTCGCGCACCCCAACCTGGCTTTCGTCCGAGGTCATGCGGTTGATTTCGAGAATGCTGTTCGAGAAGGCGGGAAATTCGGGGCGGCGCTGCAGGCGCCGGAGCAGGAACTGCAGCGCGAGATCGGTGACCGTCGGCAGGGCCTGGCTGGCCAGGATCTCGGCAAGGACCTGGCGGAAGTCGCCGGCCGCCTGGAAGCGCGCGCCCGGATCGCGCGCCAGCGCATCGCGCAGCACCTGCACGAGGGGTGGCGACACGCCGAGCGTGCGGAGTCGTTCCCAGTCGAAATTGCCCTGGAGGATCATGGCCCGCACTTTGGTCAAGCCTTCCCCCACCGCCGCAGGTTGGCCGGCCAGCATTTCGAACAGGATGAGGCCCAGCGCGTAGACGTCGGTCCGGCGGTCGAGATTGCCGCCCGAGAAATGTTCCGGGCTCATGTAGCGAGGCGTCCCGTGCATGCGCTCGCCGCCCTTGCCTGCAAGCGGCCGCGAAGCGAATCGCGCCAGGCCGAAGTCCATCACCCTTACCCGCTGGCTGCGGTCGAACATGAGGTTATTGGGCGAGAGATCCAGATGGGCGACGTCGAGTTCGTGGGCCGCCGCCATGCCGTCCAGGGCCTGCCTGAACAGCGGCAGGGCTTCGTCTTCCACCATGGCGCCGCGCCGCTGGATTTCGGCCTTGAGCGGTGCGCCTTCGACGTACTCGAACACGAGGAACGGTGTCTTGCCCTGCATGCCGACTTCATACAGGGGGATGACGTTGGGATGGGCGAGGCGCGCCACCGCGCGTGCTTCGGCCATGAACTGCGTGCGCGTGTCGTCGTCACCCTGGGCGCCCAGCAGGAGCTTGATGGCGACCTGCCGTTCAAGCTGGGGGTCCCACGCCAGGAACACCCGGCCGTGGTAGCCGCGTCCGAGTTCCGCACGGAGTTCGAAGCGTCCGAGTTGCGGATGCTTGGTGTCGTTCATGCCGCGTCCGTCCCGCACGCGACGGACGGGGCGGCGCGAATAGCGGGGGCAAGCCTGGCGTGAGCCCTCAAGTAACCACCCGCATCAGGCCTTCCTGCGCCACGCTCACCACGAGTTCGCCGTCCCGGGTATAGAAGCCACCGCGCGCAAGCCCGCGCGCGCCTGCCGACGCGACGCCTTCGCAGTGGTAGAGCAGCCATTCGTCCACGCGGAAGGGACGATGGAACCACATGGCGTGGTCGAGGCTGGCCACGACCAGGTTCTGCGTGCCCAGGGTGAAGCCGTGGTGACCCAGCAAGGTCCAGATGAGTCCGTAGTCGGACAAGTAGGCCAGGATGGCGCGATGCATGTCGGGCTCGTCCGGCAGCTTGTCCACGGTCCTGACCCAGCTGCGGCGGATGGGATTGCCGAGGGCGTCCTTCGAGCCTTCCATGCCCTCCACGGGACGTAGCTCGAACGGCGCCACGATGGTCATCATCCGTTGGTAGCGGGGCGAAAGTTCGTCGAACTTCGACCAGTCGAAAGGTTGTGGGGCGACGGCTTCCGGCGGCGGCACGTCTGCCATCTTGCCCTGGTAGGCAATGCCTTCTTCCACCCGATGGAACGAAGCCTCCATGGTGAAGATCGGCTGCCCATGCTGGATCGCGGTCACCCTGCGCGCAGAGAAGCTGCGTCCATCGCGGCTGCGTTCGACTGCGTAGATCACGGGATGGAAAGCGTCGGCCTCGCGCAGGAAATACGCGTGGAGCGAGTGCGCCGGGCGATCGTCCTCGACGGTCAGCTGCGCCGCCTCCAGGGCTTCACCCAGCACCTTGCCCCCGTAGACGCGCTTCACGTGGGTATCGCCCACGGCGCCGCGGAACAGGTTTTCCTCCAGCTTCTCGAGCCGCAGCCCATGCACCAGTTGCTGGAGCGCCCGGTTGGTCATCGACGTTCCCCTCAGGTAAAGGCGTAATCAGCGGTAGGAAAGGCGCGCGTGCGAACTTCGCTGACGTAGCGCGCGACCGCCGCGTGGATCGAGCCTGCGCCTTCCATGTAGTTACGGGAAAAGCGCGTGCGCTTGCCGGGTGCGATGTCGAGGATGTCGTAGAGGACGAGGATCTGCCCGTCCACCTGCGGCCCTGCGCCGATGCCAATCACGGGCACGGCAGCGTAAGCCGTGATGCGCGCGGCAAGGTCCATCGGCACGCATTCCAGCAGGAGCATGTCGGCACCGGCTTCTTCCAGGGCCTTGGCATCGGCAATCATTTTTTCCGCCGTGGCGTGTTCGCGGCCCTGCACACGATAAGCGCCAAGCTTGTGGATCGCCTGCGGCGTGAGGCCGAGGTGCGCGCACACCGGAATGCCACATTCGGTGAGCCGGTAGACCATGTCGAGCTGGAGTTCACCCCATTCCAGCTTGACCATTTCCGCACCGCCTTCCTTCATCAGTCGCGCGGCGTTCCGCAGGCAGTCACTGGCGGAGGAGTAGCTCATGAACGGCATGTCGGCCATCACCAGCGCGCGGTGCACGCCGCGGGTGACGAGGCGGGTGTGGTAGATGATGTCGTCCACCGTCACCGGGATGGTGGTGGCTTGTCCCTGGACCACCATGCCCACCGAATCCCCCACGAGCAGGAAATCACAGCCGGCCGCATCGAGCACTCGCGCAAACGCAGCGTCGTAGGCGGTGAGCGACACGATGGGCGTGCCGGCCGCTTTCATCTGCTTCAGGGTAGACACGGTGACCTTGCGCGTGTTCTGGTCATGGGCGCTCATGCTGTTCTACCCCTGTCGCGATCACTGCGGTGTGGCGCAGGCAGGCGGCATTCCAGGCCTTGGCGTGGGCTCATCTCGGCAGGCCCGGAATCCATTCCCGGAGCGCGGCTGCGATTTCATCCGGCGAGTCTTCCTGAACGAAATGCAGGCCTTTCACCGTGACCTCCCGCTGGTTCGGGAAGCGGCGGCAGGCCTCGCGGATGCGGCCGGTGATGATCATGCCGGGGTCGGCATTGATGAACAGCTTGGCGACCGGCGATCCTGCCAGCCAGGCGCCGTACTCCGCGACCCGCGCACAGGTTTCCGGCGGCTGGCCATCGATCGGGATCTGGCGCGGCCAGGTCAGCGTGGGTCGACGCCCTTCGCCCGGTTCGGTGAAGGGCGCGCGGTAGACGTCCATTTCTTCGGGCGTGAGTTCACGCAGGATGGATTTCGGCAGGACGCGCTCCACGAAGACGTTCTTCTCGAGGACGAGTTCCTCGCCGGTCTCCGCGCGGAAGCCCTGGAAGATCCCCCGCGCGGACTCGGGCCAATCACTCCAGGTGAGTTCCATCGGAATGCCTTCCATGTAGCAGATGCCGGCGACCGCCTCGGGATGGCGCGAGGCCCAGTCGAAACCAAGCGCCGTCCCCCAGTCGTGCAGGACCAGCACAACCTTCTCCGTGACGCCGAGGGCCGCCATCGCGGCATCGAAGTATTGCTGGTGCTCGGCCAGCGTGTAGCGATCGGGGCCCGGGTTCGGGAGCTTGGCCGAATCGCCCATGCCGATGAGATCCAGGGCGACGCAACGGCCCAGCGGCGCCAGCTTCGGCAGGATGTTCCGCCAGAGGTAGGACGAGGTGGGATTACCGTGCTGGAAGACCATTGGCGAACCACTGCCCTGCTCCACGTAGGCCATGCGACTGCCCAGCACTTCGAGGGTTTTCTTTTGCGTAATCCAGTCTGTCGTCATCCGAAATCTCCTTCGAGGTGTGGGGCCGGGACGACCGCTCAGCGCGCGCCGCGACCGGACAGCGCGATGATGCGTTCAGCCTGCTTGAGGTGGGGCATGTCGATCATCTTGCCGTCGAGGTTCAGCGCACCAGCCTCGGGGTTGGCCGCGAAGGCGTCGATGATCGCCTTGGCGTGGGCGATTTCCGCTGCGGACGGCGTGAAGGCTTCGTTGATGATCCCCACCTGGTCGGGATGGATGGCAATCTTGCCGAGATAGCCGTCGCGGCGACCTTCGTTGCATTCGCGACGCAGGCGCTCGGGATTGCGGAAATCCGGGCACACCGTATCCAGCGGCTGCACGCCGGCGCCATGGGCGCCAAAGAGGCAGAGTGAACGCGCCAGCACGTAAGGCGCGGTGTATTCGCCGGCCGCGTCCTTGTTAGACGACGCGCCCAGCGCGGCGGCCAGATCTTCGGCGCCCCAGGTCAGCACGCGCAGGCGCGGCGAACCCTTGTATTGGCCAAGGCTGAACGGCGCGATCGCGGTCTCCGTGGCAATCGCGCAAATGGCGATGCTGCCCTGCTCGATGCCGTGCTCCGCTTCCAGCGCATCGAGGAAATGACTGAGCTGGAGCACGTGGTGCGGACCATCGCACTTGGGCAGCGCGATGCCATCTGGCCGCGCCTTTGCCACGGCGGCGACATCACGGAGTGCATCGGCGGTGTCGAGTGGATTGATGCGCACCCAGAGTTCGCCCTGGCTGCGATCCGCGGCCTTCAGGTAGTCCTGGATCATCTCGCGAGCCAGCGGGCGCCGTGCCGCCGCGACGGCGTCTTCGAGATCGAGGATGAGGGCGTCGGCGCCAACGCTGGCGGCCTTGGCCAGCTTCTTTTCGCTGTCGCCGGGGACGAAGAGCATCGAACGCAGGACGTTCATGCGGGCTTCCTCAGCATCAGGCCGGTGCGCTTGCAGCTGGCCACGAGTTCGTTGCGCTGGTTGTGGGCCCGGTGGGCGAAGATGACGATGCCGTTGGTGGGGCGGGACTTCGTCTCGCGCAGCTCCAGGACTTCGGTCTGGAAATGCAGGGTGTCACCGTGGAAGACCGGCTTGGGGAAGCGCACTTCGTCCCAGCCGAGGTTACCCACCGTGGTACCGAGCGTGGTGTCGTAGACGGATACGCCCACCATCACTGACAGCGTGAAGCAGCTGTTGACGATGCGCTGCCCGAATTCGGTCTGCGTGCGGCAGTACTCTTCGTCGAGGTGCAGCAGCGCCGGGTTGTGGGTCATGGTGGTGAACATGACGTTGTCGGTCTCGGTGACCGTGCGGCGGATGGGATGGTCGAACGTCTGGCCGACGTGGAATTCTTCGAAATATAGCCCGGGCATTGCGGCGCCCTCCCCTTGAGTCTGGTTGGCGTTGTCTGGTTGGCGTTGGTCAGGAGCCCGGCATTATACGGATTTGGGCTGCCCGGCCCTACGTACGTTGAGGCCCCAAGGCCCGGGAGGTGTTGCCCGGCCGGCCGACCCCCTGATCCTCCGCCGCCCACGGCATGCGTCGGCGGCGTCCTTCAGCCCGCTGCTGGCGCCAACTCGCTGCGCAGGACGTTCTTCTGCACCTTGCCCATGGCATTGCGCGGCAGCGCAGCCACCACCACGTAGCGCTTGGGCTGCTTGTAGCCG
The DNA here is from genome assembly GCA_043744805.1 of Gammaproteobacteria bacterium. Lineage (GTDB taxonomy): Bacteria > Pseudomonadota > Gammaproteobacteria. The sequence goes on along the minus strand of JAYTTZ010000279.1, from coordinate 4,142 downwards.
GCCAGTTCAATCCGCAACTGCCGGCGCGCGCCCTCCTCGTCGAAGACACCCGCCACGCGCGGCACGATCACCGCCACCACCTGTTCCCCGAAATCCGGGTGCGGCAGGGCGATCACGGCCGCCTCGGCAACGTCAGGCAGGGAGTCGAGCACGGCCTCGACTTCGCTGGGGTAGACGTTGAGCCCGCCGGTGATGATGAGATCTCTGGAGCGGCCGACGAGATGCAGGTAACCGCCCGCATCGAGTCGCCCATCGTCGCCAGTATTGAAGTAGCCCTCCGGCGTAAAGTCCTCGCGGGTCTTTTCCGGCATCCGCCAGTAGCCGCAGCACACGCTTTCGCCCTTGACCTGCACGTGCCCCACTTCGCCCATCGCCACTGCCCCGCCCGTGTCATCCACGATCTGAACCGCCATGCCAGCAAGTGCCGGCCCCACGGCGCCCGCAATCCGTTGCCCGTGCAGGGGATTGGAGGCAATGACGCTGGTTTCGGTCATGCCATAGCGTTCGAGGATGCGCTGCCCGGTGCGGGTCTCGAATTCGATGAAGGTTTCGCTGAGCAGCGGCGCGGAGCCCGAGATGAAAACCCTGACGGTGCGGGTCATCGAGCGCGCGAAGGCCGGCTCGGCGAGCAGCCGGGTGTAATAGGTGGGCACGCCCATCATCACCGAGCAGCGCGGAAGCGCCGCCAGCACCGGCGCCATCTCGAAGCGCGGCAGGAACACCGCGCGCGAGCCAGACATCAAGGTGCACCCCAAGGCGATGAACAGGCCGTGCACATGGAACACCGGCAGCGCGTGCAGCAGGACGTCGTTCGCGGTGAAGCCCCAGGCATTGCCCAGCATCCGGGCGTTGGCGGCGAGGTTGGCGTGGCTCAGCACGATACCCTTGGGCCGGCCGGTGGTGCCCGACGAATACAGGAGCGCCGCCATGTCACCCGGCGCAACTGCCGTGGTGTCGAACTGCCCCGACTGCCCTCGCGCAAGACCCAGCACACTGCCCGCGCCACTCGCATCCAGGGTGTAGCGATGGGGCACGCCGAGCGACGTTGCGAGATCCATTGCCGCGGTCGCCGTCGGATCCGACACGAATACGGTCGGCTCGGCGTTGCCGAGGAAATAGCGGAGTTCAGCCGGTGTGTACGCCGGATTGAGGGGATGGAAGGCGTAGCCCGCCCGCAGGCAGGCGAGGTAGAGCATGAGGAACGTCACACTTTTGTCTGCCTGGACGCTGACCCGCGCACCGCGCTCGAGCCCCAGCCCCGCAAGCCCATGCGCAAGCTGCGCGGTCTGCGCCAGCATCGCCCCGTAGGACAGCACGCCACCGTCCGGCAACTCGAACAAAGTGGCGGACGGGTCCGCCGGGAAATGCCCGGCAAACGCCGCGAAGAGGTTCGCGTTCATGCAGTAGATCCCGGCACTAGAGCGAGCGCGAAATCAGTTCCTTCATGATTTCGTTGCTGCCGCCATAAATCATCGATACGCGGTTATCCGCGAAGTAGTGGGCAATCGGGTAATCGAGGATGTAGCCGTAGCCGCCGTGCAACTGCAGGCAGCGATGGATGTTTTCCTGGGCCCGCTCGGAACACCAGTACTTGGCCATCGACGCCGTGGCAGGGTCCAGGGTGCCGGCGATCAGGCGACTGATGCAGTCGTCCACGAAGACCCGTGCGATGCGGGCCTCGGTGGCGCATTCCACCAGGGTAAAGCGAGTGTTCTGGAAATCGAAGAGCTTCTGCCCGAAGGCCTCGCGCTGGCGTACGTAATCCAGCGTGTGGCGCACTGCGCTTTCCAGCGAGGCGACGGACTGCAGGCCAATCATCAAGCGTTCACGGCCCAGCTGGTTCATCAACTGGTAGAAGCCCTGTCCTGCCACGCCGCCGACGATGTTTTCGATCGGCACGCGGCAGTCGTCGAAGAAGAGTTCGCTGGTGTCTTGCGCCTTCATGCCGATTTTCTTCAGCGGCTTGCCACGGCGGAATCCCGCGAGGCCTGCGGTCTCCACCAGCAGCAGGGACACGCCCTTGGCGCGCTCGGTGGGGTTGGTCTTGCACACCAGCACGATGAGGTTGGTGTTGTAACCGTTGGTGATGAAAGTCTTGGAACCGTTCACCACGTAGTGATCGCCGTCGCGCACCGCGCGGGTCTTGACCGCCTGCAAGTCCGAACCCGTGCCGGGCTCCGTCATCGCGATGGACGTGATGATTTCGCCCGACGCCATTTTTGGCAGGTAGGCCTGCTTCTGGGCTGCCGTGGCATAGGTCAGGAGATAATGCGCGACGATGCTCTGGATGGCCGAACCGAAACCCGCCACGCAGGCCCGCGCGTTTTCTTCGTAGACGATGGCGTCGAAGCCGAAGTCCGCCCCGCCGCCACCGTATTCCGTCGGCACGTCGGGCAGCAGCAGCCCGGCATCGCCGGCCTTGCGCCAGGCCTCGGGGTCGGAGTGGCCCTGTTCCATCCAGCGGTCACGCGCCGGGACGAATTCGGTTTCCACGAACCGGCGCACAGTGTCGCGATAGAGGTCGTGCTCGGGGGTGAGCCAGGGCGAGCGGTAATCTTGCATGGAAGTCTCCGGCGGCGCCGCAGGGCTAGCCTGCGACGGGTTCAGGTTGTGGGATCGACGCTCAGGTGGCGTGCAGGCCAAACACGGACACGCTGGCGACATTGCGGAACGGGTGTCCGCCGAGGTTGTGCGTGAGGCCAATCGTGGGGTTGCTGATCTGGCGGTCGCCCGCACGGCCCAGCAGTTGCAAGTACATTTCATACGCCATGCGCAGGCCGGTGGCGCCGATTGGATGCCCGAAGCACTTCAGGCCGCCATCGAGCTGGCAGGGCACCCCGCCGCCACGGTCATAGAAGCCGTCGAGGATGTCCGTGCTCGCGCCGCCTTCCGGCGAAACGCCCAGGTCCTCCATCACCACGAGTTCGGTGATGGAGAAGCAGTCGTGCACTTCCATCATCGAGATTTCCTTGCGCGGGTCGGTGATGCCGGCTTCCCGGTAGGCCTTCTGCGCGGCCACCCGGGTCGTCAGCAGGTAGGAACCATCCCAGCCGGTGTTCGACATTTCATACCCGTTGCTGGGGGCGAGCTGCATGGCCTTGACGGTCACGACGTCGGTGAAGCCCATCTCGCGCGCTTTTTCCACGGTGGTCACGATGGCACAGGCCGCGCCGTCGCTGACACCGCAGCAGTCGAGCAAGCCCAGCGGATAGGCGACCGGCGCCGCCTTCAGCACCTCTTCCTCGGTGATGCGCTTGCGCAGGTGCGCCCGCGGGTTGAGCACGCCGTTGTCATGGCTCTTCACGGAAACATGCGCCATGGCGCGCTTGAGATCCTCCATCGGGATCTTGTGCCTGGCGGCATAGGCGCTGGCGAGCTGCGCGAAGGCACCGGGCGCGGTGGCGTTCGGCAACCAGAGATCGTCGAAGGTGCCTTTGGTCCGTTCGGGCAGGCCGGCGTAACCGGTGTCCTTCAGTTTTTCCACGCCCATCGCCAGCGCGATGTCGCAGGCGCCAGCAGCCACCGCATACACGGCACCGCGCAGGGCTTCCGTACCCGTGGCGCACATGTTCTCCACGCGCGTCACCGGAATGTTGGGCAGGCGCAGGCTCAAGGCCAGCGGCAAGGCCGACTTGCCCACGCTCTGCTCCTGGTAGAAAAGTCCGAGCCAGGCCATTTCAATCTGTTCGCGATCAATCCTGGCGTCCGCGAGCGCTTCCTTGAACGCTTCGAGGATGAGTTCTTCCGCACCGCAGTCCCACCGCTCGCCGAACTTCGAGCAGCCCATGCCGATGATGGCAACCTTGTCCTTGATACCCGTGGCCATGATGGATTCCTCGTTGCTCGATCAGTTGGAAAGCAGGGGCGCCGGCTTCCAGAAATATCGCCGGAAGTTTCGACGGGTGTCAAAATCCTTGATGCGGAACACCATGCGCACTGCGCTGCCCACCTGCACCGCGCCAGGAGCAAAATCGGTGAATTCCAGCATGCAGTTGGCGCCGTCGGCGTATTCCACGTTGCCATAGAGGTAGGGCGGCAACGGGGTGAAGGCCAGCCAGTCTTCCGTGTAGGACTTCACCCGGCCAATCATGCCCGACAGGCTCTCGGGCGTTTGCGTCTCCATCGCCGCGCACTTCACGCAG
>JAYTTZ010000278.1:0-4291 GCA_043744805.1 Gammaproteobacteria bacterium | reverse complement strand
ACACGCTGTCGGCCCAACCGGAAGTGAGGAATTCGAGATAGCTGTCGCGGTCGGGGTTCTCCATGCTGCCGCCGCTGTGGCGGGCGTTCACGTAGCGTTCGTAGAGAGCAAAATGTTCCGCGTGGTAGATCGGTGGCTTGGGAATCAGCGAGACGTCCAGGTTGGCCCTGAGCGTGCGCCGCTGGGCGCGACTTGGCGTGAAGTCATCGACGGGAATGCGCGCGGGGATGCAGGCCGAACAGCTTGGGCACTGCGGGCGATAGACGTGGTCGCCACTGCGGCGGAACCCGTGCTGGGACAGTAGCGAATAAGTAGCGATATTGGGGCGGCGTCGCGGGTCGACGAAAATCGTCACCGCGTCTCGATCGGGCAGGTAGCCGCATTTGTGCGGCGGCGTGACGAAAAATCCCAGATGGGGCCCAATCGGCGGCTTCATTCGAAGGTCAACTCCACAAGTTCTTGCCAGGCATCGGCGGCCGGTGCCTGCAGGGCATGTTCTTCAAGCAGCGCCACGAACTGCGCGCGGGGCAACTGCCCGGCGCCCAGCGACGCCAGATGGCCGCTTGCCATCTGGCAGTCGAACAACGCGTAACCCCAGTGCACCAGCGATCGGCACAGCCATGCAAGCGCTACCTTCGAGGCATCCGTTGCACGACTGAACATCGACTCGCCGAAGAACACCCGGCCCAGCGCCACGCCGTAAACCCCGCCGACCAGTTCGCCGTTGCGCCAGCATTCCACGGAATGCGCGTATCCGGCGAGGTGCAGACGAGTATAGGCGCGGACCATCGCGGGCGTAATCCAGGTTTCGGCTTCCCCCGTGCGCGCCGGCCCGCAAGCGTGCAATACCCCTGCGAAATCGCCATCAACCGTCACTTCAAATACGCGGCGGCGGAGCGTCCGCGCCAGCGAGCGCGACACATGGAACCGCGCCGGCCAGAACACGGTGCGCGGGTCGGGCGCCCACCACAGCACCGGCTGGTGGCTGGAATACCAGGGAAAAATGCCTTGTCGATAGGCCTCGAGGAGCGTGCCGGGTTCCAGATCACCCCCCGCCGCGAGCAGGCCATCGGGTTCGGACAAGGCGCGTGCCGGTGGGGGCATGGCTTCGGAATAGGCTTCGTCCGCGAAGCAGTAGAAGCGGCGCTCGGCCTTTGGCACCTAGGCAACCTAGAAATCGGGCTCGGCCCGATAGGCCGTATGGGCCGCCACGTCGTCCACGTACAGGTCGATCGCCCGGGTCTCGCGGCGGAGGAACTCCGCGACTGCCTTACGGAATCCCGGATCCCGCAGCCAGTGCACCGACCAGGTCTTGATCGGCACGAAGCCGCGCGCGACTTTGTGCTCCCCCTGGGCGCCGGCATCGAAATGGCGCAGGCCGTGCCGGATGGCGTAGTCGATGTAGCGGTAGTAACAGAGTTCGAAGTGAAGGTTGCGGTAGAACCCGCTGCAGCCCCAGTGCCGGCCGTAGAGCGTGTCGCCACCGCGGAGGGCGAAGGCGCCGGCGACATAGCGCCCCTGGTCTTTCGCGAGCAGGAGTACCGGCGCGTCGGGCATGGCAGTGCTCAGGTAGCGCATGAACGACAAGGTGAGCCGCGGCTCACCGAATTTGCGCTCGAAGGTGGCGCAGTAGAAGTCGTGGAACACCGCCCAGTGCGCCGGTGTGATGGCCCGGCCTTCCAGCAGTTCGATCTCAAGCCCAAGCGCCGCGCAGTCGCGCCGCTCGCGGCGGATCTCCTTGCGGCGCTTGGCCGTAAGCCCGGCCAGGAAGGCTTCGAAATCCGCATAGCCGCCGTTGTACCAGTGGTACTGGCAGCCTTCCCGCAGGAGCAGGTCCGGGTGCTCGAAGCACGGCAGGTCTTCATCCTGCGGGAACAAGCAGTGCCAGGAGGACGCATTGACCTGCTCGGTCAGTCCGAGTACCGCCTCGATGAGCATCTGCGCGGCTTCCGCTGCGGCAGGATGCCCGGCCAGGCGGAGCAGCCGGCGCCCCGCCACCGGTGTGAACGGGACGGCAGTGACGAGCTTGGGGTAGTAGCGACCCCCGGAGCGGGTATAGGCATCGGCCCAGTTCCAGTCGAAGACGAACTCACCATAGGAGTTGTCGCGGGCATACAGCGGCAGGGCGGCGACCAGGGTGCCGTCGACGAAAGCCGCGAGGTGGAGTGGGTCCCAGCCATGACCCTTGAGGCAGCCGTGGTCTTCGAGGCCCGCCAGGAACTCATGGCGCAAGAACGGGTCACCGCTGTCGTCGAGGGCGTTCCATTCGGCGGCCGGCAGTTCGTGCAGGCGCCGGACGACGCGAAGCTCTGGGCTGGAAGCGGGCACTGGGCGGACAGGGCGGTGACTAGCGGTCCAGGGACGGCCCCGGTGTGCTCGTGAAGACCGGGAAAGCGGTGACCTTCTCGCCGCGGCTTTCGCTGATCTTCGACAGGCCGGACTTTTCCACCTCGTCGATCCGCACCACCGAATGCATGGGGATGTAGGTGCGGCTCACACCTTCGAATTCCGACTTCAAGTGCTCCTCGCTCGGGTCAACCACCAAAGTGGTGCGTTCGCCGAAGACGATGTTCTCCACTTCTATGAAGCCCAGCAGGCCGCTCTGGCTGACGTTCTGGGCATAGATTTCATAAATCTTGCCCTGGTTGTGGAAAGTCACGCGGTAGGTGCGCTGGCGTTTCATGGGGCGGCTCGTTGGGGGCGGGTCCGGGCGATGGTAGCACTCGCCCCGGGGCCGGCGTGAGCGTTGCGCGCGAAGGTCCCGTGGCGCCTCGGTCTCAAAAATAAGTGCCCGGAGCAGAGTCTGCTCGTAGTCTTCATGATCACTTGTAGGTATCATCCAATTCGCTATACGTGACATTGACTTAACGGATCATTTGAAGACAAAGGTTTAGCAAATGGCGCAGGCGATCCGGCGGCCCGTCCGAGCGACGGCCCCGGTCAATTTCCACCTCGCGCAGCGCTTGCGCGAAGGGTTCCTGTTCATCGGTGGATGGCTGGGCCTGCTTGTGCTGATTTCGCTGTGGACCTACCACCCGGGAGACCCTGCGTGGTCGCATACGGGGGTGGGGGCAGGCCCGGTCCGCAACGGTTGCGGACTGGTCGGTGCCTGGCTGGCCGACATCCTCTTCTACCTGCTCGGGCGCTGCGCTTTCCTGATCGTGCTCGCCATGGTCTATGGCGCCTGTTATGTCCTGCGCACCTGGCTGAGCCCGCTCAGCCCCGACGACCGCAGCCAGTTGTACGCCCGGACCCTCGGATTCAGTCTCACCCTGCTTACCGGCTGCGCCCTCCTGTGGGTACGCTCCCATGGCGAATTTGCCGACATGCCCCACCAGGCCGGTGGCATCGTGGGAGACCTCGTGGGCCGGGGCACCATCGCCCTCTGTGGCGATCTCGGCGGCGTCCTCCTGCTGCTCGGGCTGTGCCTCATCGGCACTACCCTCATGACCGGGCTGTCTTGGCTGCAAGTCATGGATTTCACCGGCTTTTGGACCCTGGTCGGCTGGGCCGCGCTGCGGCAGCGCCTGGGCACGCTGCGTGACTGGTGGAGCCTGCGACAGGATCGCCTGGAGCGCACCGCCATCGTCGAAATCGAAACCGGGCGCCACGAACGCCGGCCGCCGCCCCGCATCGAACCGCAGGTCCGCGACATCCCGCCCAGCGAGCGGGTCGAGAAAGAAAAGCAGGTCACCATGTTCCACGAACCCGTGGACACCGCCCTCCCGGCGCTCAGCCTGCTCGATGAACCCCGCACCCAGGTGGCCGGCTACTCGCCGGAAGCCCTGGAAGCCATGTCCCGCCAGGTGGAACTCAAGCTCCGCGACTTCGGCATCGAGGCGGAAGTGGTCGCTGTCCGGCCGGGGCCGGTCATCACCCGGTTTGAAATCCTCCCGGCCCCCGGCGTGAAGGCCAGCCGCATCACCAATCTTTCCCGCGACCTGGCCCGCTCCCTGTCCACGGTGAGCGTGCGCGTGGTGGAAGTGATTCCGGGCAAGTCGGTGGTGGGCCTTGAAATCCCCAACGAACGCCGCGAAGTCGTGAGCCTGTCCGAAATCCTCAAGTCCCGTGAGTACGAAGAAAGCACCTCGCCGCTGACCTTGGCGCTGGGCAAGGACATCGCGGGCAAGCCCTCGGTGGTGGACCTCGCCCGCATGCCGCACCTGCTGGTCGCCGGCACCACGGGATCCGGCAAATCGGTGGCGTTGAACGCCATGATCCTGAGCCTGCTCTACAAGGCCACCACCACTGATGTCCGCCTCATCATGATCGACCCCAAGATGCTGGAGCT
>JAYTTZ010000277.1:0-16925 GCA_043744805.1 Gammaproteobacteria bacterium | reverse complement strand
CCGTGTCCGTGCCGGTGGTCGCCAACGGTGAACTCTGGAGCGTGGCGGACTACTGGCAGTGCCGCGCGGAGTCGGGCAGCCAGACCGTGATGCTCGGGCGCGGCGCGCTGGCCGATCCCTTCCTTGCCGAGCGCATCCGCGCAAGCCTTGCGGGCAAGGACCCGGGCAGTCCGGCCGGGGACTGGCCAAGGGTTCGTCCCCTGGTGCACGAGTACTGGCAACTGGTCCGCGCGGCGGTTTCCCCGCGGCACGCGCCGGGGCGAATCAAGCAGTGGTTGCACCTCCTGCGCCGGCATTACCCGCAAGCGGAATCCCTGTTCGATGGCATCCGCGCGCTGCGTGAAACCCGGCAGCTCGACGAGGTCCTGGCGGCCGCCTGCGGCCCCGCGCCGCAGACGACCCCGGTCCTTTGATTCGGCCCTCAAGAGCGGCATATTGGGGGCGCCTCCGGCCGTGATCATCGCCCTGGCGAGTGGCCACGGCCTGGCCCGTGGCAGATCCGGCATGGGGCGAGCATCGACCCGACAGCCCCACAACGGATTCCAGCACCCCGATGTCCCTGCGATATGGCCTGCGCCTGAAGATTGTGGCGAGCATGGTTGCCGTCCTGGCCGTCCTGGCCGTCCTGGCCGCGGCTGCAGTCCTGATCGTCGACCAGCAATCCCAGACCGAGGCCGAGGCACGGGAACGCGCCAGCGCCAGGCAGGAGTTACGGCGGCTGGTGCTCGCGTTTGATTCCCGGATCATCCAGCTCGGCGCGACCCTGGCCGGCTGGCCGGTAGGTGATGTCGAGCCGACGGGGCATGGCGAAGAATCCGTCCCGGATCGCCTTCGCCGGTCCCGTCTCGACTGGTCGGTGGACCTGGGCGCCGGAGGCCGCCTGCTAGCGCTGGAGGAACTGCCCGATGCCAGTGGCGCATTGCGGGTGCAGGCCTTCGCCCAAGCCAACCCGGCCGCGTTCCGGCGCTTCCTCGGCAAGGTTGATGACGCTGCCGAGCGTGCCGGCTGTGGCCTGCTGTTCCTCGCGGGGCAACGCGAAGTGTTCTGCTACCGTCCGCTACCCACTGCGGGCAGTCGCGACCCGGGCCCCGGCGTCGCGCTCGCTGGCCGGCATGTGACTGACGACATGCTCGAGCAGATCAGCCGGCAGCTTGGCTTGAAGGTGAAGTGGGCCGCCGCCGACAGCGATGCCATGCCACTCGGCAACCCGATTCGCGCAGGAATTGGTGAAGGCATTCCGCAACTGACGCTGCGCGCGACCACCATGGATGTCGATTTCGTGCTCAATGATTTCGCGGGGGTTCCGGCAGGGGCGCTGCGGCTCACGCTGGACCGCACCGCACTGCTCCAGTTACGCGAAGCACGGGCCCAGACCGCGAGTCTCTTGTTGCTCATGATCCTCGCCGTTGGCATCGTGATGACCGTCATCGTCGACCAGTTCGTGGTGCGCCGGGTCGAGGCCCTGCACAGGGACTTGAGCGCGATCGTGGCGCGCAATACCTGGGACGGCCAGGTGCGCGCGGAGGGCACCGACGAAATCGACGAACTCAGCCAGTTCATCAACCAGGTGATTGGCGTGGTGCGCGAGCAGATCGTGCAGTTGCGCGGCCTCTCGCACAGCGATCCGCTGACCAAGCTGCCCAATCGCCGCCACTTCACCGAGCGTTACGCGGACGCCTTCAAACTGCACAAGCGCAACCATAACGCCCTTTCGCTGGTCCTGTTCGATGCGGACTGCTTCAAGAGCTACAACGACCGCTACGGCCATCCCAACGGCGATCTCGCACTCATCACCATTGCTGATTGCCTGCAACAGAGCGCGCGGCGCCCCAGTGATTTGCCCGTACGCCTTGGCGGCGAGGAGTTCGCCCTGCTGCTCGAAGACACCACTGCAGAAGCTGCGCTGGCCCGGGCGAGCGCGGTGCTGCAGGCGCTGGTGGATGCCGGGATCCGGAACGAAGGAAGTACGGTTTCCGCGGTGCTGACCCTGAGCGGCGGGCTGGCTGAAATGGCAGCGGGCGACACGCCCGAGTCGCTCTACCGGCGCGCCGACGAGGCGCTCTACCAGGCCAAGACGGGCGGCCGGAATCGAGTCTGCGTGGCCGCCTCGCCTGGTTCCTGCACGAGCCCGGGCGGCGCTTTTTCGACCGACTTGCCAGCGTCTTGAGCGTGGCGCGTTGGTCTTGTGACCGAGTAGGCCTATCGCATGGAATTTTTCGGGTTTGTCCGACCGGCGAAGCACTAGACTTGAAGCCTCAGCGACGTGGCGGATCAGGGAGGTCACCATGAGCCTTGCATCGCAAGCCATTCTTGTGCCCGCCGACCACGTACTGATCCGGGGGCGCCAGCTCGCGTTCGACGATCTGGTGGATTCCAGCCTGTTCCAGCTCGGGAACCGTGCGGTGCTGCGCGAACGCCTGCGCTCGGCGTCGCCGTTTCCACACCTCGTCGCCAGGGACTGGTTCAATCCAGATCTCCTCGACCTGGTGCACGAGGAGTTCGACCAGTTCGCGGCGACCCATTGGAAGGTGGTCGAAGGCAAGCACGAACGGACCTTCCGCTCGCTGCCGGGCGCCACCCTCGGGCCTGCCGCGCAGATTTACTTCAACCTGGTCAACAGCGCCTGGTTCCTCGACCTCGTCGGCTTCCTGCTCAACGTCGACCACCCGGTGGCCGACCCTCACCTTTACGGCGGTGGACTGCACGAATGCCGCGCGGGCGGCAGGTTCGACGTGCATCGCGATTTCGACCGCCACCTGCGCAACGGCCTGCACAACGAGGCCGTGCTCATCACTTACCTCAATCGCGACTGGGATCCCGCCTGGGGCGGCGCTTTGGAACTCTGGGACGGCCAGCAGAAGGCCAAGGTCGCGGAAGTGGCGCCGCAGTTCGGCCACACGATTCTGATGCCGCACGGACCGAAGTCCTACCACGGCCATCCCGACCCCCTGCAGGCGCCGCCAGACCGCCCGCGCCGCTCAATCGCGTCCTATTACTACTCGAACCGGGACTACATCCATCGCGCCGCTGACCGCAAGTCGTCGCTCTTCATGTTTGGCGAGAAGCGCTTCACGATTCGGCAGGCCGTGTTCGAAGTCACCCCACCGGTGGTGCGCAAGGTGGCTCGGAAGGCACGGGATTACCTGCGAGGCGTGACGCGCCGGGACCCGTGAAGCGGAAAATCTTTAGCGGGAAGAGAAGCCGCCTGCGGGCGGCTTCTTCATTTCCAGTCCGCCTGAGCTGAGTCAGCCTGGGGCCTTCCCCCCGCGCAGCACGCGACCGGGCCGCGCGCCGGAGTCTTCGCCGCCTTCGGTAACGAACTCCCCACGCACACAGGTGCCCACGTAGCCGCTGACCTTTTCGGTGAGGCGCGGCATGCCCGCCGGCAGGTCATAGACCATGGTCGGTGCGGCGGTGGCCAGCGTCTTGAGGTCGATGAGGTTGAGATCCGCCCGCAGGCCAGGCAGCAAGCGGCCCCGATCGGCAAAGCCAAACAGATCCGCGTTGGCGCCGCTCAACCGGTTCACCACGAATTCCAGCGGCAGATAGTGCAGATCGGCTTCATCCGTATCGCGCACCCAGCGCGTGAGCATGTAGCTGTGCATGCCGGCGTCGGCAATGAAGCGCACGTGCGCACCGGCGTCGCTCAAGCCGAGTGCGCTCAGGGGATGCCGGAGCATGCTGTTCAGCGCGTTGGCATTGCCTTCGGCGTAGTTCACGCCGAAGTGCGTGAGCACCGCGCGCCCCCCATTGCCGAGCAGGAGATCGTAGGCCGTCGCCTGTGGGGTCCTGCCGCTGCGGCGGGCAATCTCCGCGACGGCGCGTTCGGGCGGTGGGGTGTAGTCGATAGGTGAACCTGCCGCATAGGTGTGTTCCCACATCCCGGGGTTTTTGTACATCAGCGAGAACCCGGTGTCGTTGGGGTCTACGTCCGCGAGGATTCGCGCTCGGATTGCCGGGGTAGCCAGCGCCGCGTAACGTTCGGCGAATGGCAGGTCGCGCAGCGGCTGGTAGCTCGGCATGAAGCGCCACGGGTGCTCGCCTTCGAAGCTGAAAAGGATGGAGATGGGACGTCCCGACACCTGCGGGATCAGCCGGGCACCGTCGCGGGCCGCGGCTTCGCACACGGCGAGCTGGCGCTGCCACTGCGAGGGATCGACGTTGTGCTGGAGCAGCAGGAACATCACCGTGGCGCCGGACTGCACCGCCACCTTGTGCATCAGCGCCATGTCGCGATCGAGGCCAGCGCAGTCCTCGCCGACGATGCCGGTATTGACCATCTCGAACAGCCCGTGCCCGCTGGCCTTCACCGCGCGCGCGAGGACCAGCAGTTCCTCTTCGCTTGCAAAGGTGCCCGGTACCGGTCGGCCATCGACGGCAATGTGGATGGACGTGCGGGAACTGGATAAACCCACCGCGCCGCCGGCAAAGGCTTCCCGCGTGAGGCGGGCCATCTGCGCCAGATCCTCGGCGGTCGGGTTCTCGTTGGCCGCGCCGCGCTCGCCCATGACGTAGGCGCGAAGCGCGCCGTGGGCCAGCATCGAGGCGATATCGAAAGCGCGCGGAGTGGCGTCGAGGGCGTCGAGGTATTGCGGGAAGCTTTCCCACTCCCAGCGCATGCCGGCTTCCAGTGAGGCCGCCGGAATGTCTTCCACGCCTTCCATGAGCCCGATGAGCCACTGGTGCTGCGCAGGCCGCGCCGGTGCGAAGCCCACGCCGCAATTGCCCATCACGGCAGTGGTGACGCCATGGCGCAGCGAGGGCATGAGCACGGGATCCCAGCTGGCCTGGCCGTCATAGTGGGTGTGGATGTCGACCCAGCCGGGGGTGACCAGCAGGCCGTCAGCGTCGATGGTGCGATGGGCGGTGCCGAGTTGCTGGCCGATGGCCGCCACCTTGCCGTCCTTGAGGGCGACGTCCGCAATCTGGACCGGCCCGCCCGTGCCATCCACCACGGTGCCGCCACGAATGAGGGTATCGAACTGTGCCATCGCACTGCTCCAAGTCTTGGGATTGCGCCGCAGTATGGGGCGGCGCGCGGTGCAGTAACCAGACGGCTCACAGGATGGGTGAGACCCGCAGTTCGTGCCTGCCTTCGAGATTGAGCGTCAGGCTCATGCGCCCGTCGTCATCGGCCACCACGCTGTTTTCCTCGGCGCCCGAGCAGCGATAACGAAGCTTGGGCCGCAGCTGGCCGAGCGTCAGCGTGATCGGGCCTGGCGCGCCACCCGAATACACCACGGCTTGCAGCGCTGCGCCGTCGCTGACGGCCTGCGCCACCAGCACTTCCGGGTAACGCGCCCCGGCAATCACCGGGCCGTCGCGCCAGGAGGCCGGCATGCCGAGGTTGACCAGATCGGCCATTGCGTTGGCGCGACCCAGGCGCATCTTCAGCAGGAAAGCGTGGGTCCACGTCGAGCAGCCCGGGTAGCTCAGCACGCCGTTCGCTTCGCGGCGGTCGAGTTGATCGACGTGCGACTGGATGGCGGCCACGGCTTCCTCGTCGCCCAGTTCGCGTGCCGCCATGCCGAGCGCACCGAGGTAATCGGCGGTGTTGAAGCGGTAGTTGCCGGGATCGAGCCAGGGCTTGAGTGGCTTGAGCGACAGTTGGCCCGCCGGTGTCGTGAAGAGTTCGGCACGCGCGACCGCCCACAGGCGGCGGGCCAGATCCGGGAATACCGGATGCATCCAGAACGCGCAGATGGCGTCTTCCCTGGCAGTGGACAGGCCGGGGATGGTGAAGCCGGCGCGCGTCGAGCGGAGGAGCACCCTGTGGCCGTCCACGTCCCGGAACTCGCGTTCGAGGTTGCCGCGGTAGATGGCTTCGAGGTCGCGCCAGTGGTGCGTCCCGTGCAGGCGATCGAATGTTTTCAGGCCGACGACCGCCTGGTTGTTGCACCGGGTACATGCTGTTGTCACGGGCGATGGGGTCCGGGTTGGTGCTGAAGTTGCCCCAGAGGTTTTCCAGCGCCCAGTACTTCCACACGCGATGCACTTTCTTGTTCTCCGCGAGATTGCGCTGGGCGTCGTGGAGGTAGCCGCGCAGCGCCGGCAGGTGCGTGTAGTTGGCGAGGCTGAGCACGTAGCCGAGGTTGTTGATCTGGTAACGCAGCGCGCTCGGCTGGAACTGCTCGATGATGTCGAAGCCGTCCACCGGTTGCAGCGCGCGATCCAGCGCAAAGCGGAGTGCGGAAATATCGTCCGGGCTGAGTTCGCCCACGTGCGGCATCCCGCTACTCGCATCCAGGGGTGTCGCGACCGCCGGCCAGTCGCGAACGCTTGCGCGCCGCGCCGCACGCCCGTCCCAAGCCAAACGCCTGCAGGCCTGGCGTGCTCGCGCATTGGGCCAGCAGGAGGCCCATGGACGCGAACAGCAGGTAGATCAGGGCCAGGCGTTTGAGGCGTGCGTGTGTCAGTGGGCCCATGCCGCCTTCGCGCGGCGGTACGCCGGGCGCCTGCAGCGGAGCGACGGCGCGCATGCGCCACCGCCCGGGGACGTCGCATGGAGGCGCCATTCGGAAGCATCCGGTGCGTCCTTGCGCGGGCGCACCAGCAGCGGCCCGATGACCGGCAGCGCGGCGATGCGCGCGGTGAGGAAAGCGACGATCGTGCCGCCGATGACACCACACAACATGCCGTTTCTCCCCGTTCGGCCCCGCGCCGGGGGGCGATGTCCTCGCTTGATCGGGGCGTACCGGCGTGCTGCCAGCAAGCTCGCACAAGGCCGCCCGCCGGGATCTCGATCTCGTCGCCCGAGTATAGGGACAAGCGGTGGGACATTTCCTCCAGCGCAAGACGGTGCCGCGCGTCAGCGGAGGGGCACGGCGGGTCGCGTGAGCAGGTAGACCAAGGGCCCAAAGGAGCCGAGCAGCAGGGTGGCGATGATCCACGGCACGGGATTGCGGCCGAGGGCTTTCGCGTCGCGCCACAGCCAGACCAAGGCCAGGCTGAGCGCGATGACGAGATCGCACAGCACCTGCATTCCGGCCGTGCTCCGGAAATGCGGTTCGACGATGCCCCAATAGCCGTGCTGCCAGAGTGCGACGCTGCTCAGGACGGCGAAGGGGATCAGGATCAGGACGACGACGGTACGTTGCATGGCACTTCTCCGCGTGGGTTTGGCAGCAGCCTCGGCCCCCCCCCGGGGAATGCGCGCAATAACCTCGCAGGTAATGGCCTTGCGGTACGGTCGTGGTTCAATCCCGCCCTGCACGCCGAGACCCTCACCACCACATTGCGCCAGGCCCGCCAGGCCTGTCGGATCAGCCAGTTCGCGGTTGCGCCCCCCGGGCTGGGCCGGCGCGCGCGCGCAGGAAGGGTCGGGACACCTGGCGTGAACGGATCGCGAGCAGGTGGAGCACGCGCTCCGCGCGGCGCCGGTGCCCAGCAGGGCGATACTGCCGACCGAATGCCACGCGCGGGAACGACTTGCGGGCGCCATCAGTCGGCGCGCTACCATGCCAACTGCGCGAAGAGGGTTTCGATGTCGATCCCGACGGCGAGCAGTTCATCGCTGCGCCATGCCAGGAGATCGACCAGCCCCGTGCGCGTCCGCTGGCACCGCGCGTCCAGCGCCGCTGGATCACCGAGCCGTGCGGCCCAACGGCGGGTAATGCCCACATGGCGTGCTTCGTCGCGATGGATGGCGCAGAGGCCACTGGCAACCAGCGGATTGCCGAGCACCACGGGGGTCTTGCGGATGGCACCCAGGATCTGGCACACGGCGCCATCGAGTGCATGGACCTGCATGCGGTGGTGGAGCGGATCGGGGTGGTCGAGATCAGCGAAAAACCGGCGGGCGACGCGCCGGAAGGCCGGATCCCTGCGCGCCGTAGGCAGCCCATCCAGCATGCGCGCGACGAGGCCGTCGTGGCGCGCCTCGTCTTATGCGATGGCTCGCAAGGACCTCGCGGCGGGCTCGCAGGCGCGGGCAAGACGGGAAAACGCAATCACCGCCGTGGTTTCGCCCAGCCTGAGGATCGAAAGCAGCTCCGCCAGATCCCGTTCGCGCGGGATTTGCCTGCTCGCACAGCCTGACCCGGCCGGTGAGGCCACGGCTTCGCTGATGCATTCGAACCGGGTCATGGCGCTGCTTCCCTGGGTGATTGGTACTTCGGCGCAACCGCGCAGAAAGTTACAGTGGGGACAGGCTAAGCACCTTGCCGCGCCTTGCCCGCTACACTGGGGGCGCTGCCTTCAATCCACCGGCTGAATCCTGAAAGCGGGATCGCATTCCACCTGGAGACTGACCATGACCGTAGAGTATATGCAGGCGATCGCCGCACGCTACGTGCGCCTTGGCTACACGCCTTACCGATGGTTCGAGGCACAGACGCCGCCACCGTGGCAGGCGCTGGTGAAGCCTCTTTCGCAAGTGCGGCTCGGCATGCTGTCGACCTCCGGCGCCTATGCGCTGGGCCAGCGTGCCTACCACTACAAGGACGACTGCTCGATGCGTGAAATCGACGGCAGCACGCCGGTGGCGGATGTCCGCTTCTCGCACATCACAGAGAACTACCTGGTCGATCCGCGACGCGATCCCAACTGCATCTTTCCGCTGGGCGCTTTGCGCACGCTCGTGGCGGAAAGCGTGCTCGGCGGGCTCGCCGACAAATTCTTCTCCTGCATGGGCGGCGTGTACTCGCAACGCCGTGTGCGCGAGGAAACCGCGCCGGCGCTGCTCGAGGCCTTCCGCGCCCAGCGCGTGGATGCCGCGTTACTCGTTGCAATGTGACCGGTGTGTCACCAAACCGTGAGTTTGGTCGCACGTCACCTCGAAGCGAACGGCATTCCCACCGTGTGCCTGGGCAGCGCGATGGACATCCTTGAAGCAGGCAAACCACCGCGCGCGGTGTTCGTGGACTATCCGCTGGGCCACAGCGCTGGCAAGCCTTTCGATGCGGCCGACCAGCTGGCGATCGTGCGTGCGGCCGTGCTGGCGCTGGAGGACCCTACGGCGCCGGGCACCGTCGTCCAGCTTGACCACCATTGGCCGGATGATGGCTGGCGCGCCGAAGCCTCGTCGACCGAGGGCAAGGACACGCGCCAGCCGCGCGATGAAACACCGCAGTTCCAGCTGCCGGCAGACCGGCTCGCCGCGCTGGCGAGCGGGGCGCTGGAGGAACCGGCGTGAGCTGCGCGCAGGTTCGTCCCGATGGCAGGTGCGTCTTCTGCGCGCCGGACCGCGAACTGCTGGCTGAAAACTCACTGGCGATGGCGTTCTACGACATCAATCCGGTCTCGAAGGGGCACGCGCTGATCGTGCCGCGTCGGCACGTTCGGACGATTTTCGAGGCCGAACCAGACGACTACGCGGCGTGCTTCCTGCTCGCGCGGGAGCTGCGCGAAATCCTCCTCGCCACCTACCAGCCCGACGGCTTCAATCTCGGCGTGAACTGCGAAGTGGCCGGTGGCCAGAGCGTGTGGCACGCGCACCTGCACCTCATTCCGCGCTACGCGGGCGACGTGTCGGATCCGCTGGGCGGCGTGCGCAACGTCATTCCCGGGAAGCCCTGACATGAAGGTTCGTTTTGCCATTACACCGCCCGCACTGGCGTTCAGTGACGAGATCTTCCCCGACTACCTCGTGGAATGCGAACGGCTTGGCTTCGACACGCTGTGGCTGTCGGACGTGCCGCTGGGCCCGAACGGCGATCCGCTCTTCAGCCTCGCCTATGCGGCAGGCGCTACACGCAAGCTCAAGCTCGGCGCCAACGTGGTCCCGCTGGGCCGCAACCCTTTCTGGCTCGCGAAGCAACTCGCGCAGCTGGATCGCCTGAGCGGCGGACGATTGCTGATTTCCTTCGTGCCGGGGCTCGGCGCGCCGCAGGAGCGCGCCCTGCTGGGCTACGCCACGGGCGATCGGGGCCGTGCGGTGGATGACTACATCGGACTGCTGCGGCGCTGGTGGGCGGGAGAAGCCTTGACGGCGGAGTTCGGCCCCTGGCGCTTCGACGAGGCGGCGGTGCTGCCGCGCCCGCTGCAGCACCCCCTGGAGATCTGGCTCGGCGGACTTGCTCCGTCCGCACTCGAACGCATCGCCCGCCTGGCCGACGGCTGGCTCACGGCCGCAGCCACCCCGCGCGAAGCGGCGCAGGGCAGGGAAACCATCCAGGCGCGGGCCGCGGCCCTTGG
Organism: Gammaproteobacteria bacterium; assembly: GCA_043744805.1. Taxonomy (GTDB): domain Bacteria; phylum Pseudomonadota; class Gammaproteobacteria. Next base: position 6,791 of record JAYTTZ010000277.1, on the reverse strand, counting down.
GCGGCACATCGATGCCGAGCACTTCGGCATCAGCATTCCCTATGGCGAGACGGAGCCAACGGCCGCCGCAGTGGAGGCGGTGCGACAGCGCAGGGCCGATCGTGATCTTACCGACATCCTCCCGATCGGACGCACGGCGCTGGTGTCGCTGGTGAAGTCGCACCTCCATGGCGGGATCAGCAAGTTCGTCCTGCGCTCGCTGGGCAGCACGCCAGACTGGCGCTCGGAGCTCGGCTGGCTGGCGGACACCGTGCTGCCGATGCAGACCTGAAGCCTGGCCGAGCCCCGGGACGCAAGCCCGGTGTTCGGTATCGCACTGAGGCCATCCCCGGATCCTGCCAGCATGGCAACGCACGGATTGGCGCCTTCGCAACGACTCCGACTGGTCAACCACAGCGGCCAGCGCAGCGAGGACGCGCGGGTGAGCGTCACCTGCGAATGGCACTGGAAGAACGCGCTACACCCCGGCGTCGACAACCCGGGCCGGAACGCCAAGGTGGAACTGCCGATGAACCTCGCCCCCGGCGACGCCTACAAATTCCACGTCCCGGCAGAACACCCATTGACGGGTCGGACCGATGGTTACTTCCAACCCTCGGTGGTGGTAGCGCGTTACACCACGTTCACGGCGCCGGCGAACTAGCCCTACCTGGATTCCCGGCCCGCACGCTGCGGGCCGGCAAGGCTTGTGGGGCGCGGCCGGGCGCAATAGCCTTCCAGCCCAGTCCATCGCCACCGGAGCCCCCATGTCACTGCACCGCAAGGCCATCCTCAGTGGCGTTGGCGAAACGGCGTATTCGAAGCAATCGGGCACGGGCGTGCTGGCGCTGCACCTCGATGCCGCGCTGTCCGCCATCGAAGATGCGGGCTTGAGTCCCAAGGACATTGATGGGGTGATCGTCTACGGCGGCATGGGCGTGGTCGCCGAGGATTTCATCACCAACTTCGGGCTCGGGGACTTGCGCTTCTCGGCTACCACCCCACTGGGCGGCGCAAGCCCGGTGGCGGCGCTGCAATGCGCGGCGGCAGCCGTGGCGAGCGGGATCTGCCGGCACGTGCTGGTACCGCTGGCGCGAAACGGCGCTTCCGGTGGGCGCATTGCAGCGCGCCTGCGCGAGGCGCCGCAATTTCGCGCGGTGGCTGAATTCGAACTTCCTGTCGGTGCTTTCGCGCCGGCGCAGCTTTACGCGCAGATGGCCCGTCGGCACATGGCCCTTTACGGCACCACCTCGCTGCAGTTCGCGGAAGTGGCGGTCTCGACCCGTGCCAACGCCCTCCTGAACGGCAACGCCACCATGCGCAGGCCCTTGACCGTCGAAGACCACCAGGCCTCGCGCATGATTGCCGATCCCTTCCGTCTCTTTGATTGCAGCCTGGAAAGTGACGGTGGCGCTGCATTCATCGTCTCCACGCCCGACTGCGCAGGCGATCTGCCCAACCGCGCCGTTGAACTGCTGGGCGTGGCCGAAGGCCATCCCGACTCGCCCAGCGCCATCACGCAGCGGCCTGACATGGTCATGATCGGGCTCGACAAGGCAGCACCGCGCGCCTTCGCGATGGCGGGTGTGACGCACGCCGACATCGACGTCGCCGAAATCTATGATTGCTTCACCTACGTCGTCATCCGCCAGCTGGAAGCGCTCGGCTTCTGCAAGCTCGGTGAAGGCGGCGCCTTCGTGGAATCCGGGGCTATCCGGCTTGACGGCTCGTTGCCGGTGAACACACACGGCGGCTTGTTGTCGCAGGCCCACCTTGCCGGCATGAACCACATCGTCGAACTCGTTCGACAACTACGCGGCACCGCGGGTGCGGCGCAGCTTGCCAATGCCAGGGTTGGTCTGGTGACCGGCTATGGCGACATGGGCGACGGCACCATCGCCATCCTGGGGGCTGCATGAACCCTGATGAACAGCATCCCTTGCCCGACGAAACCGCAGACTCGGCGCCCTACTGGGCCGCCCTGCACGAACACCGGCTGGTGTTCCAGCACTGCGCGGCCTGCGGCAAGGTTCGGCATTACCCGCGACCCGTCTGCGACCGCTGTTACACCGATGAGGTCACCTGGATCGAGAGCGCCGGTCGCGGGGCAATCGAAAGCTGGACGGTCGCGCACCACGCCTTCCATCCGGCCTTCAAGCACGCGACGCCTTATGTCCTGGTGACCGTGACCATGGTTGACGGCGTGCGCATGCTTGGCCCGTGGCACGGCGAGGTCGAGGCATTGAGGCTGGGCCTGCCGGTGCGGGTGGTATTCGACGACGTGGTTGCGTCACTCACGGTGCCGGCCTTCGAGCGTTTGTAGGGACAGGGCAAAGGCGCCCCCGCCAAGGGCTGGCAGTGACGATCGGTGCGCGTTCGCACGGACGTGTTCAGGCCGATTGGCGATGATGCACTGTCCTCCAGGCCGCTAGCGCCATGTCCCCGCGCGACCTACCGCCGGATCTGATCACGCAGAACATCGAATCCATCGAGGCCTTCTGTTCCATCGAGGCCTTCTGTACCCGCGAGATCCGCACGGTGGGCGGTGCACAGCGGGTGGTGGAAGCGGTGAGCAAGGTGGCGGCGCGGCCGGGCTTCCTTGGCGTTGTGGCGCTCTTCGTCGCGTGCTGGATGGCCACCACCACGGTGGTGCTGGTCCGCCAGGAGCGACTGACGAAGCTGGAAGACCGGCGCGAGCATCTTGATCTCCAGGTCAACCTGCTGACCGAGCAGAAGACGACCAAGCTCATCCACCTGCTGGAAGAACTGCGCCGAGACGTGCCGATGGTGAAGGACCGCCACGATCCCGAATCCGAAGCGTTCCAGCAGCCGGCGGATCACCATCGCGTACTTGCAGAGATCGATGAGGTACGCGTCGCCGCTAGACAGCCCGGTCCGGGCCCGGCTTCAGCACGGGAGCCGGCTGGTGAAAACGGCGCTGCGTCGCTAGCGGGTTCCGGGGTCGATCACAGCCGCGGCTAGCACGCCCAACATCGCCGCCGGGCGCACCCAGCAATCACCTGTTTCGCATTGAGCTCGCCGAAGACCTGCGCACAGACCATCAGCAGCGCTTCGCACTGCGTGGGATTCACCTTGCCCGGCATGATGGAGCCGCCCGGCTCATTTACTGGAAGCGTGATCTCCCCGGGGCCGCAGCACAGGCCCGATGCCAGCCAGCGGACGTGGACCTGACGTTGTCGGTCGCGTGTCTAAGGTGAATCACGTGCCCGCGCCGACCTACCAGCCGGCGTGTCCGATCTCGAAGTCATTGAGGCCGCAGCGATCCACGCCCTGCAGCAGCCAGAGGGGCCGCTGGGCGAAGTCGAGCGCGGACAGGGCCAAGACCCGGCCCATCTCGATTGAGCGGTCGAAGTGCGAAGTCGAAGGCCTGTAGCGGATGGCGTAACCAGCGCGCCGGCGTCCGGAGCGGTTGGGTTCGGATCCATGCACGAGATAGACGTCGTGCTGGGAAATTTCGCCGGGCGCCCGTTCGATCGGACGCAACGACGCCAGGTCGAGCCGGGGATCATCCAGCACATTGTTCAATACGAGGTCTTCCCGATCGCTCACCTGGTGCACGAAATCACCAGCCAGGTGGGAGCCGGGGATCACGCGCATGCAGCCGTTGTCGACGTCAACGTGATCCAGCGCTATCCATACCGTTACCGTGGCCCGGGGCCGAATCGGCCACTACTGTCCGTCTTGGTGCCAGGGCGCTTCGAGGCCGGTGCCGGCGGACTTGCAGAACACCGCCGAGGCCCAGAGCACGAGATCCGGTCCGATCAATTGCCCGACGAGCGACAGAAGTGCGGGATCATTCGCGAACGCGAAGAACTCCCGCGCAATCGATTCAGCAGCAGGATCACCCCAAGGGGTATGTGGCTGGGGCAGGAAGTCTGGTTTCAGGTCTGGGCGCGCTGCGATCAGGCGTTCGAGGGCATCCTGCATGCGGACCAGTGGTGCCCCGGGCAAGCGCCAACGCGGCGTAAGTTGGCCCTCCCCGCGATAGCGCTCGATCTCCTCGGGACTGAGCCCTTGGGACCCCGACGCCAGGAGCGCGCTGTTGCTGGCGACTGGCGTCACCCCGCAGTGCGAATCGCCGGTGATGGGGCACGCAGGCTTTAGACGGCATCAATGGCAGGCAGAAAGTGGGTCCTTGATGCCTCGGCAATGGCGACGACGCAGGGGTGCGTAACGCGGCGCTCCACGGAAATCGCGAAGAATTCATCGATGATTTCCTTCGTTCGGCCAATGGCCTTCACACGGTACTGGGTTTCAATTTCAGATTCGATCACCGTAGGTCCGATGAACACTCCCATTTCGCGCTGCCCGAACGCCTTCATTAACGCGCTATCGTCGAACTCTCCGACCACGCGAGGTTTGAGTTTATTGTTTTCGCACCATCGATCCAGGCGCGATCTTATTGCCACGTCGACGGACGGAACCAACATCGGGACGCCGTTCAGGCAGGTTGGAAACTTCCCTTTGAGGCCTTTGACGATTCGGGGGCCCGCGAAAAAACTCGTTCCAGACTCGCCCAGCCGATGGTTGTACGCGCGCACGCTCACCGAGGACGGGATGGGGGCGCCAGCGATCACGAGGTCCAACCGATGGACGGCAAGATCCGCTAGAAGGCTTTCGAACTTCGATTCACGACAGACGATGCGCACCGACTCGGGCAGGCGTGTTGCCGGTTCGATCAGGCGACACGCGATCGTCTTCGGCACCGCGTCCGACACGCCGACCCGAAACTCATTCAGGCGTTCACCCGCCCGGTAGTTCCGTACGGATTCCTCCAGTTCGGAGCCGAGCGCGAAGATATCCTGCGCGTAGCTGAAGGCGAGTTTCCCCGCGTCGGTCAATTCAATATTGCGGCCACGCTTGGCATACAACGGGGTTCCGAGGTTGTCCTCCAGGATTCCTATCTGCCCGCTGATGGTGTGTGGCGTTACGTGCAGTTGTTCGCCTGCCTTGACTACACCACCCGTCTTGGCGACCCACCAGAAGTAGTAAAGGTGCTTGTAGTTCATCATGCCTATATTTCGATTTATACGATGTGTTTTATATCATATATCGATTTTACAGAATTTCCTGGTGACCCTAGAGTACGCCCTCATTCAAATAGCCCCCTCACTTGGAGAACGACGACGATGCTCCTGATGTTGCTCACGGTTTTCGCCCTTCTGCATGGCACCTCACGCCTGCTCACGAAGAACCAACCCAGGTTCTCGATGGCACGCTCCCCACGGTCGCGGGTGATGCGACCGCGGCCCCTGCGATCGTTCGAAACCTGAGGCGGGGATAGCAGACCATGGCTGGTCCATTCGTGCGTCGATGGCTCCCTGATCCAGCGTCCTTGCGCACCCATCGTAGTTTGCGCTGGATGGGATCCCTGCTCGACCGCCCGTCGCTTTGGCACGTGAACCGCACTTCCATTTCAAAAGGGCTGGCGATTGGCGTGTTCTTCGGCTTTTTGCTGCCTCTCGGGCAGGGGATTGCTGCCGGTGCCGTGGCGATAGGGCTGCGGGCCAACCTGCCAGCCGCGGTGCTCGCGACGTTCGTCTCTAACCCGCTGACGACACCGGCCATTCTCATGGCGGCCTACCACGCTGGCTTGGCCGTGCTGCGCGAACCAGCGGCGCTGCCTGACCTTGCGGCAGACACTGGTTGGCTCGAGAAGATTGGTGCGATGGGTGAACCGCTGCTCGTCGGCCTCGTCCTCCTTGCCGGCGCGGGCACGGCCCTCACCTACTTCGGGGTACAACTCGCCTGGCGCATCGGCGTGCTTTGGAAAATGGCGACGCGGCGCGCGTCCGCCGGCGGTCAAAGGGAAGATTAGGAGATGAAGAGACGGCATCGCGCCGCCGGCACGCTTTTCAACTTGCGTAGAGCCTGCAGGCCAATGAGGAACCATAGATGACCGAAGTCGCTCTCACCGGCTCGAAGACCCCACGGCGGCGTCCGGTGGAACCACTGACCACGCTTGACGAACAGCGACGCCAGACGCCTTGCTCGCCTGCATTGATGAGACGCAAGCGCCGTTCGTGAGCTGTTATCTCGACCTGGAACAGGGGCGCGCGGGCTACCAGGAAGTATTCGAAGACCACGCAATTGCCATGCGCTGCATCCTTGGGCACGAAGCGTGTCCAGATTTCGATGCCGGCATAAGCCAGATGAGGGATTATCTGGCCGAGGAGTTACGGCCCGGTGCGCAGGGGGTAGCCCTGTTCAGCCGCCACTCTCGAGGGGAAGCTTTCCTTCTTCCGATGCAGTTCGCAGCGCCGCTGCCAAACTGGATCGCAGTCTATCCCACACCTAACCTGTTCCACCTGATGGCGCTGAAGGATAACTATCACCGTTACGTCGTGTTACTCGCGAACCAGGCGTGGGTACGAATCCTTGAAGCCAATCTTGGCGCCGCCACCATCTAGGCCTCGACTGAACAGCCTGCACTGGGCGAGCGGGTTGGACGCGAGTGGACCAAGGCGCATTACGAGAGCCATCGACGTGAGCGTACCTCTTGCTTTCTGAAGGAGCAGATCGGCTTGCTCGAACACCTCATGGTGGCGGGCGATCCAGGCCTGACTGGAGAGATTCGACGGGCACTGCCCAAGGCCGTCGCGGCCAAGCTGATTGACACCATCCCGGCGGCAAGCCGGGGCACGCCGGACGATGTCGTTGCCGCCACCCTGTCAGCCTGTCAGCCTTTATCGGTAAGCGCTCCATCAACCCCGTCATTGCCAACAGCTTGGCAGTTGGGCTAAGCCCAGGGCAGTAACGCCTCGATGTCCTCAACCGTCGTCGCCCCCGGT
>JAYTTZ010000276.1:0-4308 GCA_043744805.1 Gammaproteobacteria bacterium | reverse complement strand
TCCGCACCAACGCGCTCATGCGCTCCGCGTGGAGCCATTCCGCCAATACCGCGGCGCTGTGCTACGTGCTTGCGCGCCGCCTCACGCACGTGAACCCCGAGCAGGCCTTGCTGGCAGGCCTGCTCCACGACGTGGGCATCCTCGCGCTGGTGTCGCAGATTGATGCCTTCCCGCGCCTGCTCCAGAACGAAACCACCCTGCGCATGGTGCTGCACGATCTCCGCTACCAGGTCTCCGCCATGGTGCTCCGCGCGTGGCGCCTGCCGGAGCAGATGGTCAAGGCGTCCTGCGCCGCCGAGCAGTGGTCGCGCCCCATCGAGCAGCCGTACGGCCTGACCGAGATCCTGCAGCTTGCCCACTGGCACGAGCCCGACAACAACCTGGCCTGGGCCGAGCCCCTGCCCCTCGGCGACGCCCCGGTACTGGCTGCGCTGCCCGCAGACGCCTTCACCGAATCCGGGCGGCTGCTCGTGATCCGCGAAGCTGGCGAAGAACTCGAGAAGCTCCGATCGTTGCTGAGCGCCTGAACTGACACTGGCGGTGGACTGGGCAATCGCCCGGGGTGGCACCGCACTCACCTCCCCTGCAGCATCTCCAGCGCGAGGCCCCGGACTGTCGCCTCACTCAGCCGACGAGCGGCAAGTGATCGGAAAACGCCGGCGCGCTCCACCGCAGCGGCAGGATCCCGGGACGCCAGAGGCTCGATGCCACGTGGAGCCGCAGCAGCCGCTGCGCGCCCGGAATGGCCTCGACCTCCGCGCCTTCCCACACGATGTCGGCGCGCGCCTGGAGGTGGATCAAATCCCCTTGTTCGTAATCAACGAACAGCAGGCCACAGGCTGGATTGAGGGCAAGGTTGCCCAAGGTGTTGAAGAAGAAATTGCCGATGAAGTCCGGCACCACCAGCATGCTGGCGTGTTCGTCCCCGTCGATCCTGACAAAGCCCGGATGGCCGCCCCGATGCGAGACGTCGACGCCGTAGGGATCCCGCGCGCGCACCGCCCCGTCGCCGCCGAGCGCTGCGCTCGCGATGAAGAAGGTGTCCGCCCGCGCAAGGAACGCCGCCAAGGTGGGCGCTAGCGCGGCCCCGCCCGGTCGCGCGAGCCGGTGGGCGCTGCCCGGGGCATCGGGACGTGGCATAGGTTCGCGACCCTGGATGTATTTCGGGCAGTTGCCGAAGCTCTGGTCCACGGCGATCTCGAGAGTTCCGCCATCCATCGCCACCACGGTACCGTTCATGCGGTTGCGCCGCCGTGTCTGTGGCTGCAAGCCCAGCACGCCCACCTTGGCCCCGGGCGCGAGGGCACTCAGCACCGGGTCGTCGCCGATCGAGGCCACGGCAATCTGCAAGCGCCGCGGATCCGGCGAACGCATGAAGCCGGGCGCACCGGCCAGCATGGTGGCCACCGGATGTCCGGTCGAACCAAGTGCACCCAGTAGCACGGTCGGCAGCTCCTCAAAGAACTCGCGATGCTGGTCAGGCATGTGGTCGCGGATGACGGCCCGCGCCACCTTGTCCATCTGAGTAAAGACTCCCGCGCGCTGCTGCAGCGCGATCTCGCCTGCGTGGAGCGGGGATTCGTCCCCGGCCATGGCTTTACATCTGCTCCGCGTGCCAGCGCTCGGGCCGGACGCGGACGTAGAGATCCGGGGCGAAGGCATCGGCGCCCCCGAACGAGCGGTCGATCCAGATCCCGACTTCGCCGCCGACCGCGTACTGGTACCAGAGGGGGACGCTCAAGGGACCCGTCCCGGCATCGCGATGCTGATGACGGCCACGTGCGGTTCGGCGAGAAAGGCCTCGCGTTCTGCGGGAGCCAGGCGATGCGCCATCAGGAGTCCTCCGTGGAGGCGCGACGAAGCCGCGCGCAAAGGTGGGATTCAGGCAAGGCTTGCGCCCTGCGCGGCAAACAGATCGCGCAGCAGGGAACGATGGCAGAGCGCTTCGTTTTCACAATAGCAGCCGACGGCAAGGTTCGCGCCGTGCGACAGCGCGGCCAGTGCGGCAATGACGTGGGGGGCGTCACCGATCTTCATCTCCGCGCGAAACCGTCGCTCGAACAGGGCCCAGTGGAGGTGGACACCCGACGGGCCGCCGACTGCGCCGAGCAGCGCCTGGCTGGGGGCCAGGGTCGGCAGCCACACGTCGTAGTAATCAAGGCGGGCGAAATCCGCCTTGGCGATCCCGCGTGGCGGGCGCCGAACCGTCCCCAGACGCACTCCTTCATCCCCCCCTCGTGGCGAACCCAACCTCACGCTGTGGAGGGTCATAGTCGTGCTTCCTGGTTGATGGCTCGTTGCCCTTGGCGCCATTCCCGCGCGCCCGACGACGTCAGTGCCAGTCCAGCTTGTAGAGTTTGAAGTAGCCGCTGTCGAGCACCAGTTGCACCGCGCGCGGCGCGCCAAGGTGCAGGGTTTGCAGCATGCGCATGGTGCCGGGCACCCCGTCGCTGATCGCATATTCGGGCAAATTGGGAATGTCGCCGGGCGGCGACCAGTTCCGCCAGTGGATCAGGCGTAAGGCCTGGCGCGGCTGGTTCCAGTAGGCGAAACCAAGCGCCAGCGCGGCTTCGTCGTCCAGCACGATGCGGGGATTCGTGCTGCCGAATCGTGCTTCCACCGCTCGCAGCAGCAACAGGGGCCGGTACTCCCGGAGGTAGAACTGCTGGCAAAGGTCGTGCGTGCCCGGCGTGGTGGAGATGAACCCCGCGCAGGGCCGGAGGCTGACGCCTATCCCGAACACCAGCAAGGCGGCAAGGATCGCCAGTCTGGCTGGCGCACCGGGCCAGGCACCGGCCAGGCGCTGGACGCCGCGCGCGAGGACGCCGCCAATCGCGAGGTACCAGAGCGGCAGGCAGGGGACGAGCGTGCGGGGGAAGATCGCCACTGGCAAAAGGATCAAGGTCAGGGCAAGCACCAGGGCCATCATGCCAAGGACGCGCGGCGCGGCGTCCTCGGGTCCGGCCGCCGTGCTCGCGTGCGCCCCGACTTTCGGCAGCATCCCGAGAATCAGCACGGGCAGCACCGGCCAGAAGTTTCCAAAGGTCGCCAGCAGCCAGTGTCCGGCCAGGGCAAGATCTGTCCAGTCGCTGAAACCATGGCGTGCATGCGCAGCCATGGCCGCGGCATGTGGCAGGTAGAGCAGCAGGCCGAGAAGGCTGGCGACTCCCGCGAGCCCCGCGCGGCGCCAGGCCCCGCCGATGCCGCCATCGGCGGGTGCGGTCGACCCGAACAGCGGCCAAACCAGCGCCAGCGGGCCGAGGAAGGCATTGCTTGGCAGGATGAGCACGTTGGCAACGCTGGCGGCGACAAAGACGAGCCCGGCAGTGCGCCTGCCATCGCGCACCCAGGACATCGCGCTCGCCAGCAGCAGCAGGCTGAACGGCCAGGAGAAGGCGTAGCCGCGCAGGCTGAGCGCAAAAGCCAAGGTGATGCTGCTTGCGCAGAAGAGCGCGAGGGCCAGCGTGGCACCGAGCCGTCCGACCAGGCGCACCCCGAGGCCGTATAAACCGACAACGCTCAGCAACATCATCGCCGCCGGCAGCAGGCGCAGGTGCGTCACGCTGTCGCCGCGAGACCACCATTGCGACAACACGGCGCTGAACAGCATGTGGTTGTTCGGCGTCGAATAGTCGGTGAAGGGATACCAGAAGCCCTTGCTCGCGTACTGGAGCAGCGTGCTGGCCTCGTCCTGCCAGACATCGGCAGTGAGTCCGGGCAGGAGGTGGAGCGCCACCAAAACCACGAATAGCGCCGGCAGGATCCACACTCCCCCGCGCAGCACCGTGGGTTCCCCCGCTACCGCCACGATCCAGGCGGACGCGGCATCAGCCGGTGGGTGTAAAACGGAACGCGCGTACCCACCTCGTGGTGGTACCAGACCGGCACGCGCAGCGGGCCACGCCCACGCATGGCGATGCTCACCCCAGCGATATGCGGCTGGGCAAGGCAAGCTTCACGTTCGGCGGCGAGCATTTGATGTGGCATGGCTTTAACAGCTGACAGTGGTCACGCACGCTTGCGAGCAGGCGAGCAGGCGAGCAGGCGAGCAGGCGAGCAGGATTAGCTGGCCTTGTTCCCCGCGTCATCGTCAATCAAAAAATCAAACCGGAGTACAAAACATGTCCATGCGCTGCCATTCGCCACTGCTCTCCACCCTTCTCCTCGCCGCAACGGCCTGGCTTTCCGCCCCGGCCGAAGCCACCCCGATCACGCCCCTCGCGTGGGACACCCAGACCGTCAACAACGCCAGCGCAGCGGTGACCGGCAACGATGCCGTCGACCTCCGCGTGTTCAAGACCGCCTACG
>JAYTTZ010000275.1:0-4333 GCA_043744805.1 Gammaproteobacteria bacterium | reverse complement strand
CCCTGCCCCTGCAGGAAATGAACACCTTCGCCCACCGCTCGCAGGTGCCCGGCGTGATGCATGCGTGCGGGCACGACGGCCACACGGTAATGCTGCTCGCGGCCGCCGAGCACCTTGCGAAGACGCGCGACTTCGACGGCACCATCCACTGCATCTTCCAGCCCGCGGAAGAAGGCGAAGCGGGCGCGAAGGCCATGCTCGACGACGGCCTGCTGGAGCGCTTCCCGATGGATGCAGTCTTTGGCCTGCACAACTGGCCGTGGCTGCCGCTAGGCCAGATGGCGCTGCGGACAGGCCCCATCATGGCCTCGATGGACATCTTCGAAGCCACGCTCCGCGGGCGCGGGGGCCACGCGGCCCAGCCGCACCTCGCGATTGATCCCATCGTGGTGGCCGCGTCGATCATCCAGGCTTGGCAGAGCATCATCTCGCGCCACGTCGACCCGGTGGAATCCGGCGTGGTATCGGTCACCCAGATCCACGCCGGCCAGGCTTGGGCAGTCATTCCCGAAGAAGTGGTGTTGCGGGGCACGGTGCGCAGCTTCAACCCGCAGGTGCAGGATTTGATCGAGCGCCGCCTGCAGGAACTCGGCCATGGCATCGCCATCGCGCACGGCTGCACTTTCGAATGCCGCTACGAACGACGCTTCCCCGCCACCATCAACAGCGAGGCCGAGACCGAATTCGCCGCCGGCGTGGCGACCGAACTCCTGGGTGCCGGCAACGTACTCCGCAACGCGCCGCCGAGCATGGGTTCGGAAGACTTTGGCTGGATGTTGCAGCAGAAACAGGGCAACTACGCGTGGCTCGGCACGGGCGGTGAAACCAGCTGCCTGCTGCACAACCCGCGCTACGACTTCAACGACGACGTCATCCCGCTGGGCGCGAGCTATTGGGTGGAACTCGCCCGGCGCTTCCTCGCAGCACGCTGAACACTCCCCTCGATAGACGCTGAAACTGGAGCCTTCCGCACGAGCAGTCATCGCCTGTCCTGCTGCATAACCTTTGATTTCGACGCCATGTCCGCGTGGATTGGCACGGTGAAATCGCAGAATCCGAGCATGGTTTCGCGTGGGCAGTTCGGCGCCGTTGCACTGCCCCGGCTGCTGGATCTGCTGGATACCTTCGAGGTGCGATCAAGCTTCGCGGTGCCTGGGCACACGGCCTACGCCTATCCACGACTCATCGATGAAATCTGCGATCGCGGGCACGAACTGGTCCACCACGGCTGGGTGCACGAGAACCCCGCGGCCTTCGACGAAGCAGGCGAACGACGGATCCTGGAATTTGGCCTGGAAGCCCTGCAGCGGGTCGTTGGCGTGCGGCCGCTGGGCTACCGCTCTCCGGCCTGGGACTTGAGCCCGCGTTCGGTGGACCTGCTGATGGAATACGGGTTCGCGGCATTTTCACCCTCACCCTCACCCTGCACCCGCAAACCGTAGGTCGCGGACGCTACTTCCTGATGCTGGAACGCCTCCTCGGGTATTTTGCGAGCCATGGCGAGGTGCTGTTCGAGAGCCTCGGCGACTATGCCGCGCGCTGGCGGCAGGCCAATCCACTGGACGCCTGGGTGGCCGCCAATCCCGACCTGACCGGCGCTCACGCCAGCGAGCCCTGAGGCGCGCTCATTGCGCTGGCAGCAAACGGCAAACCGCTAACGGGCCTTGATCGCCACCAGGAGGTCGATCAACTCGTCCTTCATGCGATCGACCTTCTGGTGGAGTTCAATCACGCCAAGCTCGGAACGCACGTTTACGTCGTACTCGATGTCGGCCCGCACCCGGTCTTTGGCGTCCTGCCGGTTCTGGCTCATCATGATGATGGGCGCCTGCAGGGCGGCGACCGTCGACAGCACGAGGTTGAGCCCGATGAACGGCGGCGGATCGAAGCCGCCCACGCCAAGCCACTGGAAGGTGTTGAAACCCATCCAGACCAGCAGCAGGAACGTAAAGCCGTTGATGAACGGCCACGAACCTCCGACCCGCGCCACGCTGTCCGCGATGCGATCGCCGATGGTGGCTTCCTTCTTGATCACATCGTTGGCGTTCCTGGCGATGCGCTGCGCCAGCAGCAGGTCGGTGCGGCGCAGGCGCTGCGACAGCACCGCGAGGATGTCGAGCGCCGATTGCGGCTTCTTTTCGAACAGCTGGGCGAGATCCTGGCGGTCGACGCAGCAGGTTACGGTGGTCTCCAGGCTGACGGCACTGGCGGAGCGCGGCTCGCCGTCGAACAGCGAGAACTCACCAAACACTTCGCCGGGACCCACCTCGCTGATGGGCACCATGCGCCCGTCCATGTCCAGGATGAACAATTCCACCCGCCCGGCCAGCACCACGTGCATTTCTCCGCCGGGGTCGCCCATCCGGAAGATGGCCTGTCCGGCCACGAAGTGGCGTTCCTCGATATGGCGCCAGAGTTCCCCCAGTTCTTCCTCGTCGAACAGGTGGAACATCGGGACGTCGCGCAGGACGGAAGCATCGAAGGTCATGGCGGTCACCTCACTTGGAACTGGCGCCCACATCGAGTCCGGTGCGGGTCATGGGCCGATTGTATTGGTGAAGGCCCCGCGCGGGCGACAAGCCCGTGGCGCTTGCGCTAGGCTTCCGCGTCATTTGCAGACTCCATCAAGGCCACCGGCGATGCTGTTGAACGAAGAACAAATCCTCATCCGCGACATGGCCCGCCGGTTTGCCAGCGAGCACCTGGCCCCGAATGCCGCACGTTGGGACCGGGAAGTGGAGTTTCCCGCCCAGGCCCTCCAGGCGATGGGCGAACTCGGTCTCATGGGGATGCTGGTCCCTGCCGAATGGGACGGCGCCGGTGCCGACCACGTGGCCCTCGCCGTGGCGCTGGAGGAAATCGCTGCCGGCGACGGCGCCACCTCCACCATCATGAGCGTGCAGAACTCCGTGTGCTGCATGCCCATCTACCGGTACGGCACCGAGGCGCAGAAGTCCGCCTGGCTGCGCAAGCTCGCGCGCGGTGAATGGCTGGGCGCGTTCTGCCTCACCGAGCCCCATGCCGGCTCGGATGCCGCCGCTATCCGCACCCGCGCCGTCCGCACGGATGACGGCTGGATCCTCAATGGCACCAAGCAGTTCATCACCTCCGGCAAGCACGCCCACCTCGCTATTGTCTTTGCGGTGACCGATCCCGCCGCCGGCAAGCGCGGCATCACGGCCTTCGTGGTGCCCACTGGCACACCCGGTTACAGGGTGGCCAACGTCGAGCACAAGCTCGGCCAGCGCGCCTCGGATACCGCCCAGATTGCCTTCGAGGACTGCAAGATCCCGCTGGACAACGTGCTGGGCGAAGTGGGCCAGGGTTACAAGATTGCGCTCGGCAACCTGGAAGGCGGCCGCATCGGTATCGCGGCCCAGGCGGTCGGCATGGCCCGCTCGGCGCTGGAGCACGCCGCGCGTTATGCCAACGAACGCGAAAGCTTCGGGGTCAGCCTGAATGCCCACCAGGCCATTGCCTTCCGGCTTGCGGACATGGCGACCCAGGTCGAAGTCGCCCGCCAGATGGTGCTGCATGCGGCCAGCCTCCGCGACGCCGGCAAACCCTGCCTGCGGGAAGCGTCCATGGCCAAGCTGTTCGCCTCCGAAATGGCGGAGCGCGTGTGCTCGGACGCCATCCAGATCCATGGCGGCTACGGCTACGTCGCGGACTTCCCGGTCGAACGCATTTACCGGGACGTGCGCGTCTGCCAGATCTACGAAGGCACCAGTGACGTCCAGCGCATGGTGATTGCGCGTCAACTGGACGCCAACTGAAACCCACCGGTGAGGCCGGGATAGCCCAAGCCGTGAACTGAGCCCGCCCGGCGTCGTTGACGCCACGAGGTGCCGACCGGTAGCTTGGCGCCTATTCCATTAGACCGCGCCGTGCGTGTGGAACCACACGTAGGCTGAGTACTTGCCATGGATCCGGGGACTCCCGCGAACGAACTGACGGCGCTGCTGGTGCTGATCGGCGCTGGCATCATGGGCGCTGCCCTGCGCCACGCGCCGTTCCTGACCCAACACGCCGGCGAGCACGGGCGCCGCTGGCGAATCCTGTTCGCGCTGGTCGGCCTGTTCATCCTTGGCTTCCTTTTCATCAGCATCCTCATCGCGATGAGTCCTTCCCGGGTCGGAGTACTCGAGACTTTCGTGGCCGCCATGTTGCTGGCCGGCGGGTTCTTCGTCCACGAAGTGATCAAGCTTTCGGCCACGACGTCCGAGCACCTGATGGAAACCGCCCAGCAGCAGCGCAACGACGCCCTGCACGACCCGCTCACCCGCCTGCCCAACCGTCTCCTGTTCAACGAACGCCTGGCGCACAACCTGCA
>JAYTTZ010000274.1:0-4348 GCA_043744805.1 Gammaproteobacteria bacterium | reverse complement strand
TTGCCGGGCCAGGGAAAAACCGGCGGCTGCGGCTTGCGCAAGGTGCCGAGCGGTGTGTCGAGGAATTCAACTTCGCCGGTGCGACTCCGCCCGGCCCGCGCCCGCCGGCTGTAGTAACCGATGGACAGCACGTTACCGCCGGCGCGATCGAGGTTGCCCGTCACGAACACCAGCCTCTGCATGAGCCAGTAGGCAAGCGTGCCCTGGCGTCCCATGTTGATGCCGGTGGAGGCATGGGCCGAAGCACGCCGGGCCGCGCCGAAATCACGCGCCAGCGCTTCAATCTCCGCCACGCCCAGCCCCACCACCGGGGCCACGCGTCCGGGTGGGTATTGGCGCACGACAGCGCGCAGGGCCTCCACGTTGGCGCCGTGGCGGGCGAGCACAGCTGCGTCCCAGTGGCCCAGGCGTTCGAGTTCGCAGAGCAGCGCTGCCAGCAGGTAGACGTCGCTGTCGGGCTTCACCTGCAGGAGTTCACCGACATGGGTGAGCGTTTCGACGCGGCGCGGATTGACCAGCACCACCCGGCCGCCCCGCGCTTTGATGCCCTGCAACGCCGCGATGGGATCGGCGATGGAGCAGAAGCTCATCTGGATCACCTTGGGGTTCTCGCCGATGAGCAGCCGGATTGCCCCTGTAGGCGCCAATGGCGTCGTTGCCATGGCGTGCGCGGACGACGGCCAGCTTCCCGCTGATCTCATCCAGCACCGTGGTCCAGTCGACGCGCTCGAAGCCCTCGGCCCCGCGCCGCTGCGGATGCTCCAGGCGGTCGGGATCGCGATGGAGGTCGAGCGCATACAGACCCTTGTGGCAAGCGTAGCCCCGGGTGATGGGATGTTCGCGATCGGGCGCGAGTGCGGTGAGTTGGCCGTCGTCCACCGTCGCGAGCAGGCCGCAGGCCGGCTCGCAGATCCGGCAGAAGGTGCGGACGGTGGTCTTGCCAGCCGCCCTGATCAGCGCTGGCTACGCTGGAAGAAGGCGTCGATCGCGGCCTGGGTCTCCGGATGCGCCGCGCCCGCGCTGATAGCGCGTCCTTCGAGTTCGAACTGCTGTTCCAGCGAATTGCTCAGGCTTGCCCGCAGGAGTCCCTTCAGGCGCCCGTTCGCGTTGGCCGGCACCCCGGCAATCTTCGCCACGAGTTCCTCCAGCGTGGTGGCGAGCGCGGCGTCGTCCACCACCCGCGCCACCAGGCCCAGCGCCAGGGCCTCGTCCGCCGACAAGGTCGGGTTGGTAGCCATGAGATCAAACGCCCGCTGCGCGCCGACCAGTCGCGGCAGGAAGAACGTGGCGCCACCGTCCGGGGTCAGGCCAGACTTGGTGTAGGCGAAATTGAAACGCGCCGAGCGCGCGGCGACGGCGAGATCCGCCATGCACACGAGGCTCAAGCCGCCGCCCGCCGCCACGCCGTTCACGCCAGCGATAACCGGCGCCTGCAGGCGGTTCAAAGTGAGGATGGCGGCGTGGAAGTTCACCGTCATCTCGCGCACGTGGGCCTGGATCCGCGGGCGCTCCTTGATGAACTCCTTGAGATCGCCGCCCACGCAGAAATCCTGACCTTCGGCGGTCATCAGCACCGCGCGCAGGCCGGGGCTGGCTTCGCACTCCCGCGCGGCCTGCGCGAGTTCATGGGTGAACTGCCCGTCCACGGCGTGGTGCCGCGCCACGTCGCAGAACACGATGCGGGCGATACCGTTGTCGATCGAGAACCTGAGTCGGCTGTCAGCCATGGCGCACTCCCCGGCTCCTCAGCCTTCGCGATGCATCTCGTGCAGATGCTCGGGCCTGGAGATCCTTACTTTGTTGATGACGTGGTTGAGCATGATCGGAAAGAGCGGGTCCCACTGGGCGTCCAGTGCGCCGCTGCGGATCCGGGCGGAAAGCGCGGCAGTATCCGCCGGCAGTTCGCCCGGCAGTTGCGCGAAGGCCGCGCGTTCGGCGGCATCGATGGCCCCGCCCAGGGCGAGTTCGCGCTCCACGATGCCTAGCAGGTAGTTAGCGCACAGGGCGTGGTAGCGACCCTGCCCGGCGAGGCGGTCGGTCACCTCGTCGATGAATTCACGCACGGTGCGCAGGATTTCAGGGAGATCAGGGGCGTCGCGATGCATGGAAGGCTCCGTGGCGCTCAGGCGTAATGCCCGAGCATGCTCATCAGCATGTCGTATTCGATGAGGCTGGTATTGCGCCCGCAAGCGGCGAAGGCCGGGGAGCGCCGCGCCCCGCTGAGATGCCCATGGACCTGCATGATGTTCAAAACTATCCAGCGCACGAAGCCAAAGATTTCCCACCAGCGCACTTCGCCAGGGTCCACGGCAAAACCGCCAGCAGCCGCGTAGGCCGCGTAGAAGGGCGCGCGCTTGCCAAATCCCCCGACCGGCAGCTCGTTGTTGCCGAAGCGCCAGGAACGCAGGCACAGCCAGCCGAAGTCTTCCATGGGCGAGCCGAGGTGCGAGCACTCCCAGTCGAGCACTGCCCGGATGCCGTCCGGCCCCACGATCATATTGCCGGTGCGGTAATCGCCGTGGAGCAGCACGCGACGCACTTGCGTTGGGCGATGCAGCTGTAGCCAGCGAACGGCCAGTTCCAGCGCCGGGTGCGCTTCGCCGTAGTAGTCGAGGCGGGCCAGCTGCGCGGCGATGGGGTCCCGGCTGTCGGGGGTGTCCTCAAGGAAGGCTACTTCCGCCAGGTCAACCGCATGCAGGCGCGCGAGGATATCGGCTGACTGGTCCCCGAAGCGCGCGCGCGCGACGGCAAACTTCGCGTCGTGCAGCAGGCGACGGGGCATGGTCTCGCCGTCTACGCAGCCCACCACGTAGCCACGGTCGAGTTCATCTACGGGCTCGAATTCGAACACCGGCTCAGGCACGGGCACCCCATGGCGCTGGGCGACCTGCAGGAGCTTGAATTGCGGATGCGGCGCGATGAAAGGCGAGTTGGGCAGGGTGTAGGTTTCCTGGCGGAAGACCAGTCGACGCCTGGCCTCGCCTTCCACCAGGTCGAACAGCAGGGTGCGGTTCGAGCCGCCCAGCGTGGCGACATCGATGCGGTCGATGTCGGCGGATTCACCAAAGCGGCGTCGCACCGCTTGGCGAAGACGCCCGAGGATGGGCGCCAGGGGATCGGCGGCGTTGTTGGGCGCGTTCATGTCAAGGCTGGGCCAGGGCCGGCATCAAAGCGGGTAGCCCACCGGTTCGCCGTTCTCCAGCACTTCGATGTACTCGGTCATGCCAAGGCCCTGGCGGCCGTCCCAGGTCCAGCGGGTGAAGCCTTCGGCGATGCGCGAAACGAGGGTTTCGCCCTGTTCCTCGCGTCGGTTGCGCAGGGGCAACAGGGTCAGGATTTCTCCTTTTATCTGTACGGCGCGCCTGGCCGTGCGCACGCCAAGCTGCAGGCTGGCGGGATCCTTGTCGGGCGTCCACTCGGTGAAGAGGTCGAGATCGGTGATTTCCTCGTACTCGCCGTCGTACTGCAGAACGCCACAGCGGCGGGTGAGGCCATTGCGGTCGGTGATCTTGAGGATCATGAAGCCCCGGTCCGGCCCGAGGTTGCCGATGAATAAGCGATAGAAATAGATGTTGGTCCAGAAACGAGGCCCCCACGAATGATCGCGCCAGCCGAAGCCGTTGATCTCGAGGCGCTGGTCGCCTAGCTGGATATGGCCGGAGGCGCGCATGTGCTGGTTGAAATGGCCCAGCGAGAAATTGCGCCCGTACATGGTCGGCATGGTGTCGTTGGTGGGTTCGCCGCCGTGCAGCGGCGACACGCCTGCGTGACGGAACTCGACCGCGCAGGGCAGGCGAGTCGCGCGTTCAAAGGCCACCCGTGGTTCGCGCAGCCATTCGGGGTCGTCCAGCACCATGGCCTCGCCATCGAAATTCATCTGCACGGACTTCAGGGGTTCGTTCACCTGATAGCGCAGGCCGCCGGCATCGAACGCATTGTTATGGGTGATGGCGGGCCGCAGGAACTGGCAGGCCACCTTGCCGTCCGGCAGGTAGAGGCACACGGAGAGCTCGGCGCGTCCCTCGTTGACGCGGTTGCCGAGGCGCATCCAGCCGCCGTAACGGCCGGTCGCATCGAAGGCGTTCATGTAGACGCTTTCGTTGAAATTAGTTTCGGGGCCCGGGGTGTGGTTGTACTCGTCCTGCGCCGAGAGTCGGAATGCGCTCATCTGCCATCTCCTGTGGGGGTGTCGCGCCGTCCGCGCGAGGTGAAGCCGGATTGTAACCGCGCCGTCGGGGGCGCGGGCACTGCCTAGCAGCCTGTCGGACTTGGGGAGCGTCGGCTGCGAACCGACCGCAGCCGTCCATTCGGCACCGTCTTTTTGCCCCATAGCCGGGCTATGGGCCTG
>JAYTTZ010000273.1:0-17198 GCA_043744805.1 Gammaproteobacteria bacterium | reverse complement strand
GCTGGCCCTGGTACTGGTGCTCATTGGTGGACTCGCCTACGTCGCGCAACGCATGCGACTCGGACCGCAGGCCACTGGCCGCCACCTGCGCATCGTCGACGCCCTGGCGCTGGGTCCGCGCGAACGCCTGATGCTGGTGGAAGTCGACGGCGAACGCGTGCTGATTGGCATTGCCGGTGGTCGCCTCGAACGACTGCATGCCATCGCGGGCCCGCGACCCGCGGGCGAATTCGCGACCCTGCTGCGCGCCTCCGAAGCTGCGCCCCCTGCGGCCGGCGAGTCGCCCTGATGCTGCGGATCCTGTTCATCGTCGCGCTTGCCGCGAGCTTCCCGGCGCACGCCCTGCAGGGTCTCGACGCGCTGTCGGTCACCACCAACGCCAATGGATCGCAGACCTATTCGCTCACCCTGCAGGTGATGCTGCTGATGACGGTGCTGACCCTGCTGCCGTCCATCCTGCTGGCGATGACGGCCTTCACCCGGATCATCATCGTGCTGGCGATCCTGCGCCAGGCGCTGGGCACGTCCCAGACGCCGTCGACCCAGATCCTCGTGGCACTCGCACTCTTCATGACGGCCTTCATCATGTCGCCGGTCATCGATCGTATCCACGCCTCGGCGGTGACGCCCTACCTCGAGGAAAAAATCGGCTTCAACGAGGCCATCGACAAGGGCGAAGTGCCGCTGCGCGAGTTCATGCTGGCGCAGACCCGTGAATCCGACCTCCGCCTCTTCGCCGACATGGCCGACCACGGCGACATCCCGGAACCGTCCGCCACGCCGTTCACCCTGTTGGTGCCCGCGTTCATCACCAGCGAGTTGAAGACCGGCTTCCAGATTGGATTCCTCATCTTCCTGCCGTTCCTGATCATCGACCTGGTGGTCGCGAGCGTGCTGATGTCGATGGGCATGATGATGCTCTCGCCGCTCATCATCTCCTTGCCGTTCAAGTTGATGCTGTTCGTGCTGGTGGATGGCTGGGCGCTGATCGTCGGCAGCCTGGCGTCCAGCTTCTACGTCTAATCCCCAGCGGAGCACCACGACCATGACGCCAGAACTCGTCGTTACCCTCGGCAAGGGTGCCCTGGAAGTCACCTTGATGATGATGGCGGTGCTGCTCCTCCCCGCCCTGGTGGTTGGCGTCGTGATTGGCGTGCTGCAGGCGGCGACGCAAGTCAATGAAATGACCTTGAGCTTCATCCCCAAGCTGTTGGTGACGGCGCTGGTGATGGTGGTCGGCGGCCCCTACCTGCTGCAGCTCATTACCGACTACACGCTGCGCCTCTTCGCGCTCATCCCCAGCGTTGCCCACTGAACGGCTGCCGTGATCGAAGTTACCGACACCCAGCTTTCCGCCCTGATGGCCGTGTGGATCTGGCCGTTCCTGCGGATCAGTGTCTGCGTGATGGCGGCGCCGATCATCGGCACGCAGAGCCTCCCGCGCCGGGTCCGCATGGTTTTCGTGTTGGCGCTTACCAGCATCATCGCGCCGCTGCATGCAGCCAGTGCGCCAGCGGTCGAAGTCTTCAGTGCGGCCGGACTCGGCGTGGCCGTCGAGCAGGTCATGATTGGCGGGATGCTGGGCCTGGTGCTGCGCACCGTGTTCCTTGCCCTTGAGTTCGCCGGGCAGATCGTCGCCCAGCAGATGGGCCTTGGCTTCGCGGCGATGGTGGACCCGGTCTCAGGCGCGCAGGTGCCGGTGATCGCCCAGATTTACATCATCCTCGCCAGCATGATGTTCTTTGCCTTCAACGCGCACCTCAAGCTCGTCGAGCTCATTTCGGAGAGCTTCAGCCTCATGCCGCCAGGCCAGGGCGCGCCGAGCCTCGACGCCCTGCATTTCGTGATTGGCTGGATGGGCGAGATGCTCGGCGCCGGCCTGATGTTGATGATGCCGGCCGTGGCGGCACTGTTGATCGTCAACCTGTCGTTCGGCGTCATCGCGCGCTCCGCGCCGCAGTTCAACATCTTCTCGATCGGGTTCCCGATCATGATCCTCTTCGGGGTGTTCGTGCTGTTCCTGACCATCGGCATGCTTTCGGAGCAGATTGAAGGCCTGTTCAGCAGCGGCTTCACGGCGGCCTACCAGGTCCTGCGGAAGCACTAGCCGTGGCTGAAACCGAAAGCGGGGCAGACCGTTCAGAAGAGGCCAGTGCCAAGCGCCTCGGCGAGGCACGCGAACGCGGCGAGGTGCCGCGCTCGCGCGAACTCGGCACGATGCTGCTGCTGATGTCGGCCACCGGCGTACTCTGGTCCTCTTCCGATCAGTTCCTGGGCGCCATCCAGCGCTCGATGCGATCCAACTTCGACGTCGTCCACGGCATGGCGCTGAACGACGTGGAGCTCACGCTGGTACTGCGCAACGTGGTGGTTGACATCCTCACGGCGCTGGCACCGTTCCTGATGGTGTCCGCGGTGGTGTCGATTGCCGGTTCCATCGCGCTTGGTGGCTGGACCTTCTCGGTGGAAGCCATCGGTTTCAAGTGGAACCGCATCGACCCGGTGGCCGGCGTCGGCCGGATGTTTTCGGTGAAGAGCCTGGTGGAGCTCCTCAAGGCCACGGTCAAGTTTGTGCTGTTGCTTGGCATTGCCCTGGGCGTCATGTGGCATGACAGGGCCATCATCTCCAACCTGGCGCTGGTGCCGTTGGAAGCCGCCATCGCCACCACCTCGGGCCTCGCGTTCAAGGCCTTCCTGTGGGTCTCCGGTGGCACGGTATTGATTGCCGCCATCGACGTGCCTTTCCAGCTCTGGGACTACGCGAAGAACCTCCGCATGAGCAAGCAGGAACTGCGCGAGGAAGCGCGGGAAAGCGACGGCTCGCCGGAAGTGAAGGCGCGCATCCGCAGCCTGCAGCAGGAGTTGGCGAGTCGCCGCATGATGGAGCAGGTGCCGAAGGCCGACGTCGTCGTGACCAACCCGGAGCACTACGCGGTGGCACTGCGCTTCGATCCCGACACCATGGCCGCGCCGTTGCTGGTGGCGAAGGGCGCCGACGCAGTGGCGTTCCGCATCCGCGAACTCGCGAAGTCCTCTGGTGTCACGCTCCTCGAAGCGCCGCCGCTGGCCCGCGCGGTCTACCACAGCACCAAGCTCAACCACGAGATCCCGACGGGCCTCTACCTGGCCGTCGCCCAGGTACTCGCCTACGTGTTCCAGCTGCGCGGCCAGCGTTCCGGCACGCCCCGGCCCAAGCCGCCGAAGGATCTCCTGATCCCGCCGGAACTCCAGTTCTGAGGTGCGCATGGTCCAAGCTGCACGCCTTTCCCTGAATGACCTGCCGGCGCCGTCGGCGCCCGCCTGCAAGCGAAGGAACCTGCCATGGCTACCTTGATGCCCGCACTCATGAACAACCCGGTGCTCGGCGTGGTCCTGCGCAACGGCCTTGCCATCCCCGGCCTCCTGATGGCCTTGCTGGCGATGATGGTGCTGCCGCTGCCACCGGTGCTGCTGGACGTGCTCTTCACGTTCAACATCTCGCTGTCGATCATCGTGCTGCTGGCCAGTCTGTACAGCAAGCGGCCACTGGATTTCGCCGCCTTCCCGACCGTGCTGCTGGCTGCGACCCTGCTGCGGCTGGCGCTCAACATCGCCTCCACCCGCGTCGTGCTGCTGCACGGCCACCAGGGGGCCGAGGCGGCGGGCGAGGTCATCCACGCCTTCGGCAGCTTCGTGATCGGCGGCAACTATGCCGTTGGCATCGTGGTGTTCGCGATCCTGGTCATCATCAATTTCGTGGTGGTGACCAAGGGTGCCGGAAGAATTTCCGAGGTGAGTGCGCGGTTCACCCTGGACGCCATGCCCGGCAAGCAGATGGCGATCGACGCAGACCTCAACGCCGGCGTCCTCTCGCAGGAGGAAGCCCGCAAGCGGCGCGCCGAAGTGACCCAGGAAGCCGACTTC
Source organism: Gammaproteobacteria bacterium (assembly GCA_043744805.1). Lineage (GTDB taxonomy): Bacteria > Pseudomonadota > Gammaproteobacteria. Next base: position 13,295 of record JAYTTZ010000273.1, on the reverse strand, counting down.
TACGGCGCGATGGACGGCGCGAGCAAGTTCGTCCGCGGCGACGCGGTAGCCGGCATCCTCATCGTGTTCATTAACATCATCGGCGGCTTCATCATCGGCGTGGTCCAGCACGGCATGAGCATGTCGGAGGCGGTGCGCGTCTTCACCCTGCTGACGATTGGCGACGGCCTGGTGGCGCAGATTCCGGGCTTGCTGCTTGCGGTGTCGTCTGCGGTCATCGTGACCCGCGTGTCGGCGGAAGCCGACGTGAGCAAGCAGATCGCCAGCCAGTTGTTCGAAGACCCGCGGGCGCTCGGCGTGACGTCCGGCATCCTCGGCGCCATGGGACTCATTCCCGGCATGCCCAACGTAGCCTTCCTCTCGATGGCCGCCGCCGCGGGCTATACGGCGTGGAAAATCAGCCAGAAGCAGGCCAGCCAGGAACTCATGCCGGTCGAGCCGCCGCCGCCGCCGCCCTCCACCGAGACGCGCGAGCTGTCGTGGGACGACGTGCAGCCCATCGACTCGATCGGCCTCGAAGTGGGCTATCGCCTGATCCCGCTGGTGGACCGGGGCCAGAACGGACAACTGCTGAGCCGACTGCGCGGGGTGCGCAAGAAGCTTTCGCAGGAACTCGGCTTCCTGGTGCCGGCGGTCCATATCCGCGACAACCTCGATCTCGATCCGTCGGCCTACCGCATCACCGTCCACGGCGCGACCTTGGGCAACGCGTCGGTGCAGAGCGGGCGTGAACTCGCCATCAATCCGGGGCAGGTCTATGGCCAGCTGCGCGGCACCGTAATCAAGGATCCGGTGTTCAACCTCGAAGCCGTGTGGATCGGCGAGGAGCAGCGCGAGCAGGCGACCTCGCTGGGCTACACCGTGGTGGACGCCAGCACCGTCATCGCCACCCACATGAGCCAGATCATCCAGGATCACGCGCAGGAACTGCTGGGCCACGACGAAGTGCAGAAGCTGCTCGACGGACTCGCCAAGACCAGCCCAAAGCTCGTGGAGGACGTGGTGCCCAGGATCCTTCCGCTGGGCACCCTGGTCCGCGTGATGCAGAACCTGCTTCGCGAGCACGTGCCGGTCCGCGACATTCGCACGATCCTCGAAGTTCTGGCGGAGCGGGGCGGCAGGAGTCAAGACCCCGTCGCGTTGACGGCCGCGGTGCGCGAATCCATGGGTCGGGTGATCATCCAGCAGATCAACGGGTTGGAACAAGAACTCCCCGTCATTACCCTGGATTACTCGTTGGAACAGATATTGCTGCGTTCAGTTGAGGGCGGCGCTGAAGCGGGGATCGCCATCGAACCGAACCTCGCCAACCGCTTTGCGCAGTCGCTGCGCGAGGCGCACGAGAAGCAGGAACTGACGGGGCAACCTTCGGTACTGCTGGTGCCAGGCAATCTCCGCGAGTTCCTGGCGCGGTTCGTCCGGCAAGGTGTGAAGGGGATGCATGTCATCAGCTTCAACGAAGTGCCGGACGACACCCAGCTACGCATCGTCGCCACCGTGGGCGACGGCAGCGGCCGGGTTTGAAGGCGCACTGGATACCGAATAACGAACCGAAGGCAGCAAGGGAATCGACGCATGAAGGTGAAACGCTACTTCGCCGCAAATATGCGCAGCGCGCTGGAACAAGTCCGCCAGGAGCAAGGGCCTGAGGTCGTGATCCTCTCGAATCGCAAGGTAGACGGCGGGGTTGAACTGCTGACTGCAGTGGGCGAACCCGACGCCGAGCTGCTGGAGAAATTCACGCCGCGCGGCACCCGCCAACGTCTGGCCGACCTCGCCACCACGCACGCGCCGGTGCCTGCCGAAGAAATACCGCCTGGCGCGCGACCGGCGGACGAGGCCCTGTGGACCCGCCAGGAAACCGTCGAACAGATGCAGCGCGAAATCGGCGCCATCAAGTCGCTGCTGGAACAGCAGTTGTCGGGCCTCGCCTGGCAGGACGTCGGCCAGCGCAATCCCCTGCAGGCGCGCCTCCTGCGCGTGCTGACCCAACTGGGCATCTCGCCCCGCCTGGGCCGCGAGTTGATCGGTTGCATCGACGAGCGGCGGGATTTTTCCGTCGCATGGCGGCAGGTCCTTGCCGCCATGCAGGCCCAGCTGCCGTGCCTGGACGACCCCATCCTGCGCAACGGCGGCCACGTCGCGCTCTGTGGTACCACCGGGGTCGGCAAGACGACCCTCGCCAGCAAGCTTGCGGGCCAATATGCCCTCGCCCATGGCACCGACAAGGTCGCCCTCATCTCCACCGACGACCACCGCCTCGGCGCCCACCAGCAACTGCGCACCTTCGGGCGCCTGGTCGGCATCACGGTGCTGTCCGTGGCGGGGGTCGACGATCTTCGCGACGCACTCGCCCAGCTCGGCCCGCGCGAACTCGTGATCATCGACCTGCCAGGCTTCGCCCCGGCCGACCCTGCATTCCGCCACACGCTGAACGCGCTGGCCCGCTTGCCGGCAAGGGTGCAGACCTACCTTACGCTGTCGGCCTGCGCCGACTTCCATGCCATGCAACGCGTGGTGGAAGCGATCGAAGGCCTGCCCCTCGAAGGGTGCTGCCTCACCAAACTCGACGAAGCCGCGACGCTTGGCCCGGCCCTTTCCGCCGCCATCGCGGCCCAGTTGCCGGTCGCCTACGTCACCGCGGGCCAGCAGGTGCCCGACGATCTCGACGCGGTGACGCCCGCGGCCCTGTTCGAGCGGCTGCTGCGCATGGGGCAGGCCCATCCCGTCCCGGCCGAATCGGCCTACATCGAACAAGGTTTCGCGCTGTGAGCAACCAGGGGAACGCACGCATGGGATTAGTCCAGGTCAACACGCGGCCGCGCCCCACCCGGGTCATCGCGGTCACCAGCGGCAAGGGAGGGGTCGGCAAGTCGACGGTTGCCATCAACCTCGCGATTGCAATGGCGCAGGCGGGCTCCCGGGTGACCCTGCTGGACGCCGATCTTGGCCTGGCCAACATCGACGTGCTGCTGGGGCTTTCGGCTACCCGCACCCTGTCCGATGTGTTGAACGGTGATTGTTCGCTGAACGACATCCTGCTGCAGGGACCTGCCGGCGTGCGGATCGTGCCGGCGGCCTCCGGCGTGCAGCACATGGCGGATCTCGGCGAGGCCGAACGCGTGGGCCTGATGCGCGCGTTCAGCGAGCTTGAAGGCGACATGGACGTGATGATCGTCGATACCGCTGCAGGCATCTCCGCAAACGCCCTGCAGTTCTGCGAAGCCTCGCAGGAAGTGCTGGTGGTGGTGTGTAACAACCCTGCGTCAATAACCGACGCGTACGCCACGATCAAGGTGCTGAACCAGCGGACGCGCCGGACCCGCTTCAGGGTGCTGGTGAACATGGTGCACAGCGAGGCCGAAGCCCGCGAGATCCACCAGCGGCTGCTGGTCGCGACGGATCGCTTCCTGGAGGTGGCCCTGGAATATGCAGGCTCCATTCCCTACGACCGCTGCGTCGCCCAGGCCGCGCGCCGCCGCACTTCGGTGGTCACTGGCTACCCGTCGAGCCCGGGAAGCATCGCCTTTGGCAAGCTCGCTGCCAGTGTCGGGAAGTGGCCGGTCCCGCTAGTCGCCAGCGGACAATTCGAGTTTTTCCTGGAACGGATCATCCACGCCGAAGTGATGGGGAGGCACGCAGTCGCATGAATAAAGTAGCCAAATACAAGGCAGCGGCTGGCGCCGGCCTCAGTGACCAGGATCAGAACGATCTCGTGCGCAAGCAAGCGCCGCTGGTCAAACGCATCGCCTACCACCTGATGAGCCGGCTGCCCCCCACGGTGCAGATCGACGACCTGGTGCAGTCGGGCATGATCGGCCTCCTGGAGGCTTCCCGGAACTACGACGCCTCGCAGGGCGCGAGTTTCGAGACCTACGCCGGGATTCGCATCCGTGGCGCAATGCTTGACGAGATCCGCAAGGGCGACTGGGCGCCGCGCTCACTCCATCGCAAGGTGCGAGAAATCAGCCGCGTCGTGGCTGAAATCGAGGCGGAGACCGGCCGCGACGCGCGCGACGCGGAAGTGGCGTCGCGCCTCAACATGGACCTGGATTCGTACTACCAGACCCTGCAGGACGCCACCAGCCACAAGGTGTTCAGCTTCGAAGACCTGCCGAGCAAGGACGACGTCGTTTCCGAAGGACTCTACGGGCGGATTCCGGAGCCCTCCGAAAACGTTGAGAAGGAAAAATTCAAGCAAGCGCTGGCGCAGGCGATAGCGTCTCTGCCAGAGCGGGAAAGACTGGTGATGTCGCTGTACTACAAGGAAGAACTGAACCTCAGGGAAACCGGCGAAGTCATGGGCGTCAGCGAGTCCCGCGTTTGCCAGATCCACTCCCAGGCGCTCGTGCGGCTCAAGGCGCGCATGGCCGACTGGAACAACTGAAGCATTGCCCTGATCGCGGCAGGCACTTACGAGGGATAACCCGTGAACAGCACCATGAAAATCCTGATCGTCGACGATTTCTCGACGATGCGTCGGATCATCAAGAACCTCATGCGCGACCTTGGGTTCAACAACACGCACGAGGCGGACGACGGCAATACGGCGCTGCCGATGCTGAAATCCGGCAATTTCGACTTCCTCATCACCGACTGGAACATGCCCGGCATGCAGGGCATCGACCTCCTGCGCGCAGTCCGCGCCGATCCCAACCTGGCGGCGCTACCGGTGCTGCTGGTGACCGCCGAAGCACGTCGCGACCAGATCGTGCTGGCCGCCGAGGCCGGCGTGAACGGCTACATCATCAAGCCGTTCACGGCCCTGACGCTCAAGGGGAAAATCGAGAAAATCTTCGAGCGCATCGCGATGACGGCCTGAGCCCAAGCTGCAGCGGTCGCCTGGAGGAACACCGAATGGATAACGGAAAACGCCTGGAACTGGCGCGGCGGCTGGTCGACGTCCTTGAGGAGGGCCGGGACCAGGAAGCAGTCGAGATATTGCGGGAAATCGATGGTTTCAGATCCAAGGCCCTGCTTCGCCACCTCGCCGAACTCACCCGCGACGTCCACCAGTCGCTGCGCGGCCTGAGCGACGACCCTCAGCTGGTGGAAATAACGCGGAACCACATGCCGGATGCGCGCAACCGTCTGCAGTACGTCATTTCGAAGACCGAAGACTCAGCGCACCGCACGCTCGCGGCGGTGGAAGACATGATGCCGATGGCGGAACGCCTGGTCACCGGGGCAACCGCCGCGGTGCGCAGGGGGGAGCTGGCGGCAGTCCAGGCCTACGTCGACGACGCGATCGCGACCGCGGAATTCCTGCGCGGCGGGTTGACCGAGGTCCTCATGGCGCAGGAATTCCAGGACCTCACGGGCCAGGTCATCCGGCGCACGATTGAACTCGTCGAAGTCGTCGAGAGGAAACTCGTCGCGCTCATTACCGCCGAACTGATCACGACTACCGGCGAGTCATCACGCCCGGCCCCGACAGGCCCCACGGGCCCCGCGATGTCTGGTGACTCGGCGGCCATCCACCACCAGGACGACGTAGACGCCCTGTTGGCCGAACTGGGTGTCTGAACTCCTCGCCCGCGCAGCGCTTGCCATCAAGTCACCCGCGACTTTCCAAGCAGCCAGGCCTCCAGCGAACGCAGGTTCCTGCCGATACGGGCTTGAGCGCGCGATCAAATCGCACACGTGACCGCGCAAAACTCCAGGTAACGCCACGATGGATGACGAAATTCTTCAAGACTTCCTGGTCGAAGCCCAGGAAATCCTGGATAACCTCGACTCCCAGCTGATCGAGCTGGAAGGACGTCCTGACGACCACAACTTGCTCAACGCCGTATTCCGCAGCTTCCATACCATCAAGGGTGGCGCTGGCTTCCTCGCGCTGGACGCTCTGGTGGAAGTGGCCCACAAGTGCGAAGACGTTTTCGACCAGCTCCGCCACGGTCGCTTTGTCCTGGACGCGTCGATCATGGACGTGTTCCTGCGGGTGCTGGATTCGCTGAAGGCCATGTTCGACGAGATCCGCGGCGGCCAGGCGCCTTCGCCTGCAGCGCCCGAACTCCTCGACGAGCTGCGCCGGATCGCCAGCGGCCAGCCCGCTATCCAAGCCACGCCGGCACCGCCAGTCGAGGCGGCCTCGGGCACGGGAATGCCGTGCAACGAGTCGTTGCAATCGGCGGACGTCGGTGAGTTCGACGACGTGGTGGCCGGGATGCTTGGCAGTGCGCCAGCGGATTCCCCCACGCAGGGCGCGGCCGGCGCTGCGGACATCATTTCGGACGAAGCTTTCGAAGCCCTGTTGGACTCCCTGCACGGGTGCGTCGACCAACCCGCCGCGACACCGGTACACGAGTCACCTGATCTCATCACGGGGGCGGATTTCGCTTCGCTTCTCGATGACCTGCAGGGCGCCAGGCACCTTGCCACCAGCCCCCCGCGACTGGTGCACGCGGCGCCAGCCGGCGATCCCAACCTCATTGGCGATGACGAGTTCGAGTCACTCCTCGACAAGCTGCAGGCCAGCAAGCAGGTCGTTGCCCCGGAAACCCTAGCCGCCGCGTCGACCGCCGGCGATCCCAATCTCATCTCCGACGAGGAATTCGAAGCGTTGCTCGACCAGCGACAGGCCGTCGCCAAGGTGTCGGTCGCCGCCGCGTCGCCGGCCAAGCCGCGCGCGCCCGCCGGACGGTACGGTGGAGACAAGCACGTGGAGGCGGCGAATCCGGACGCCAATACCATTCGCGTCAGCACCGACGTGCTTGACCGGATCATGAACATGGTGGGTGAACTTGTGCTGATCCGGAACCGGCTCGTCAACCTGCAGGCCAAGTTGGCGGACTCTGAAGTGACCCAGGCGGTGAGCAGCCTCGATGTCGTCACCAGCGACCTGCAGATGGCAGCCATTAAGACCCGCATGCAGCCCATCAAGAAGGTGTTCGGTCGATTCCCGCGGGTAGTCCGCGATCTCGCGCGCAACCTCGGCAAGGACGTCGAACTGCAGATGTCGGGCGAAGAGACTGATCTCGACAAGAACCTGGTGGAAGCGCTGTCGGATCCCCTCGTCCACCTGGTGCGCAATGCCGTCGACCACGGCATTGAACTGCCGGCCGATCGCCTTGCCGCCGGCAAGCCGCACACCGGCGTGCTGAAGCTGTCGGCCGAGCAGGACGGCGACCAGATCCTCCTCACCATCAAGGATGACGGCAAAGGCATGGACGCCGAGGTGCTACGCGCGAAGTCCGTGGAGAAAGGCCTCCTTGCGCAGGACGCCGCACTCCGCCTGACCGATCGAGAATGCTTCGAGCTGATTTTCCTGCCGGGCTTCTCCACCAAGGACGAGATCTCGGATGTGTCCGGGCGCGGCGTCGGCATGGATGTCGTGAAGACGCGCATTACGCAGCTGAACGGCAACATCGAAATCGATTCCAGGGTGGGCGTCGGCTCGACCATCCGCATCCGCGTGCCCCTGACGCTCGCCATCATGCCTACCCTGATGGTGCATCTCGGCCACCAGATTTTTGCCCTGCCGCTGGTCAACGTGAGGGAAATCATCGATTTTCGCCGCGACCAGGCGCGCGACGTCAACGGCAAGAAGTCGCTGGTCGTACGCGGCAGGGCCTTGCCGCTCTTCTACCTCAGTCGCTGGCTGATCGACGGCGTCCATGACATGGCGGTGGACGAAGGCCACGTCGTGATCGTCTCGGTGGGCAGCCAGTCGATTGGACTCATCGTCGACGAACTGCTTGGGCAGGAAGAAGTGGTGATCAAGCCTCTCGGCGCCATGCTCCACGGCACGCGGGGGCTGTCCGGCGCCACGATCACGGGCGACGGCCGCATCGCGTTGATCCTGGATCTCCCCGGGCTGCTCGAAGCCTACGGCCGCGGCTGAACCTGCAGTAAGGGTCGCGCCCGGTGGACATGCAACAGGCGACCAAGGCATCCAGCCCACCGTTGCGCATCGTGGTCGTGGAGGATTCGACGTTCTTCCGCCGCCAACTCATCCGACTGCTCGAGGAAACAAGCGGCTTCGAGGTGGTGGGCGAGGCCGCGAATGGGCGGGAAGCCGTGGTGCTCGCGGCCCAGCTCCGGCCCGACCTCATCACGATGGACGTGGAGATGCCCGTCATGGACGGCATCGATGCCGTGCGTGAGATCATGCGCAGCACGCCAACCCGGATTGTCATGCTGTCTTCGTTCACCCACGCAGGTGCGAATGCCACCCTGGGCGCCCTCGACGCCGGTGCGATTGACTTCATAACCAAGCGCCGCCTGGGCGGCGGGCCGGCCAGGGATGGCGGCTCCCAGCTGTTTGCGCAGTTGCGGGCCGTGGCCAGCGGGCCCCGTGTGCCGGGCCGCAGCCCGTCAGCCATTCAGTCCCAGCAGGGAACGAAACCCACCCCGAGCGAGGCTGTGGCCGCCCCGCAGCCCACGGGAAGAATCGACTGTGGGCTGCTGGTGCTCGGCGCATCGACCGGTGGTCCCGCATTGTTCGGCGATCTCCTGGCGGCCGTGCCGGCTGGTTTCCCCGCGCCCATCCTGCTGGTGGTGCACATGCCGCAGGCGTTCACGACCTGTTTCGCCGAACGGCTCTCGCGGCGGTGTCGACTGCCAGTCCACGAGGCCGTCGATGGCATGCCCGTCCGGGCAGGCCAGGTGCTGCTGGCACCAGGCGGAATGCAGACCAGGCTGCAACGCCGCAACGGCGTGCTCGTGACCGAGGTTTTCCCGGGAGCAGCCGATGCCTTGTACAAGCCTTCCATTGACCTGGTGCTCGACAGCGTCGCGACCGAGGTCGGGCCGCAGGCCCTCGCGGTGATCCTGACGGGCATGGGTAACGATGGAACGCGTGGCGCCGCCGGCCTCGTCAAGGCAGGTGGCACCGTGTGGGCGCAGGACCAGGCGTCGAGCACGGTGTTCGGCATGCCGGCCGCCGTGATTCGCGCCGGACTCACCAGCAAGGTCGTTTCCGCGACCGAACTCGCAGTGCTACTCGACGGGAGTCATTGACCGGTGGATTTGCTCAGCATCATCGGGATCCTGCTTGCCTTCTCCGCCGTGCTGCTCGGGCAGTTCCTCGAAGGCGGGGAGTTCGGCATGTTGTTCAACGGACCTGCGCTGCTCATCGTGCTGGGTGGCACCCTGGGCGCGACCATGGTCCAGTCGCCGATGACGGTGTTCTCGCGGGCACTCAGGATCCTGCCGTGGGTGCTGTTCCCGCCTCGTTTTTCGTTGGAATCGGTGCTCGAAGAGCTCCTCAACTGGTGCCGCGTCGCGCGCCGCGACGGCCTGCTTGGCCTGGAATCGTTGGTGGAAGCCGTCCAGCATCCGTTTGCCCGCAAGGCGCTGCAGATGCTCATCGATGGCAACGATCCGGAAGTCATCCGCCAGACCCTGGAGCTCGATAGCGGCGCGCGCGAGCAGCGCGATCTCCAGGCCGCCAAGGTCTTTGAAAGCATGGGTGGGTACGCGCCGACCCTCGGAATCCTTGGTGCGGTCATCGGCCTGATCCAGGTGATGAACCACCTCACCGATCCCTCCTTGCTGGGACATGGCATCGGCGTGGCGTTCGTGGCCACGGTGTACGGCGTGGCCTTCGCCAACCTTTTCTTCATACCCTGCGGCGCCAAGCTGAAAGCCGTGGTGCGCAGCGAAAGCGTGCTGGAGGAAATGATCACCGTGGGCGTGATTGCCATCGCCGACGGCGAGAATCCTCGGGTGGTGGAAGCGCGCCTGCAGGGCCTCCTCGCGTGACGCGTCGCATTCGGGCGGTGCGCTCGCGAATCGAGGACGACGACCACGGGAACGAGCGCTGGCTGGTCTCCTACGCGGATTTCATCACGCTGCTGTTCGCCTTCTTCGTCGTGCTTTATTCGATATCGACGGTCAATACCGGCAAGTTCCGGGTGCTCTCGGATTCCCTCGAGACCGTCCTCACCACCACTCAAAACAACCCGCCGGACCACCGCAGGCGACCCGTCGAGTCGCAGCGGGCGGTGCCCGTCGACTTCGGCGGCGGCAGGCCACCGCGCGATGGCCTCCTGGATGGAACCCGCCACCTGGCTGCCGTCGATGAAGCCGCCAGCGCCGTCGCCATCAAGGGGATCGAAACCGACATCGTCGCCCCGGCCGTGCCCATCGTGGGTACGCCGCGCGAGCGCCTCGAAGCCGCCGTGGGCGCGTTCGGCGGACGCGATGACGTGAAGCTCCGTGAAACCGCGGACTGGCTGGAAATCGAACTGGGCAGTGAAGTGCTGTTTGCCTCCGGCAGTGCCGCGCTTAACCCCGCGGCCGAGCCCGCACTGGCGAAGGTGGCTGCGGTGGTGGCAGACATGGGCAACCCGGTGCGCGTGGAAGGCTTTACCGACAACGTCATTACGCGTGGCGGGCCCTTGGGCTCGAATTGGGGGATCTCGGCGGCCAGAGCGGCAACTATTGCCGACCGGCTGGTCGCGAGCCGGGTCATTCCACGCCGAATCTCGGCGACGGGATTCGGTGAATTTCGTCCGATCGCTGACAACGCGACGTCAGAAGGTCGACGCCAGAACCGGCGCGTGGTGATTGCCATCGCCAAGAACGACCATGTGAGCCTGGCGGTGGGCGCTGCAGCCGCCGATCAGGCCACGCAGGAGTCGCCTGATGTCGAAACGCCACAGCCGGCCCAATCCTTGCTCAGGGTGCTGGAACTTCCTGGACCTGCGGAGATTGACCAATGAAAACGTGGACCATTGCGGCGCAAAAAGGCGGTGTCGGTAAAACCACCACCACCATCAGCCTGGCCGGCTCGCTCCTGCGCGAGGGCGCGCGCGTGTTGCTCGTGGATCTCGACCCGCACGGGTCGCTCACGATGTACTGCGGGCTGGATCCCGACCAGGCCGAGCCCAGTCTTTACGGCCTGTTCGCAGCCGCGGCAGACGACAAAGTCATCGGAATCGACGAAGTCGCGCAGCCAACCAGCATCCCCGATCTTGCCATCGCACCGGCCTCGACGGCGCTGGTCACGCTGGAACGGCGCTACGGCTTGAAGCGGGGTATGGGCCTTGCGCTCAAGCGCAGCCTGGCCCTGGCTGCGCGACGCTACGACTACTGCCTCATCGACTGCCCGCCCACTCTGGGCGTGCTGGTGGTCAATGCGCTGGTGAGTTGCGAGCAGCTCATCGTGCCGGTGCAAACCGAATTCCTCGCCGAGCGCTCACTCGACCGGCTGCTCACCACGCTGAAGATGATTACCAGTGCACGCGGCGCGCCGTTGCCCTACCTGGTGGTGCCCACGCTGTTTGATCGGCGCACCCGTGCCGCCACCGATACCTTGGCGGCCATGCGGGCGCGCCGTGACATCAACCTCTGGGAAGGCGCCATTCCCGTCGACACCCAGCTGCGCGAAGCAAGCCGGATCGGCGTGCCTCTGACCCTTCGCCAGCCCTATTCGCGATCAAGCGTTGCCTACCAGGCCTTGCTCGCCAGCTTGCGCAACGAGCCGGCGGAATACGCCAGTACGCTGAGGGATGCCGGATGAGCGCCGCGACCGCGACGCCGCGTCGCCTCTCGACCATCGAACTCGTGTCCAGTTACCTGCAGGAGCACCTGGTCGGGCAGGTACCGGCGCTCGAAATGGTGCCGACGCTGGTCGCTCGCCCGGATCGCCTTGCCGTCATCAGTTTCCTGGCCGGACCGTTTCGCTTCCTGTGTCCGGCCGACGCGGTCGTGGCCGAGATGCCGGACAGCCCCAGTGCCGTGGTCATCGAGGCGGCCGACCTCGTCCCCGATCCGTATCGCCAGCAACGCGGTGCCGCGCTGAACCAGGGTCGCGACGTTGTGTGGTTCAAGGGTGGGCGACTGGAAGTCCGGGGTTGCCGCCTGGAAGCGCCCCTGGAAATCTGCCCTGACAACCTGGTTTCCCGTGGTCCGCGCGCCGCAGCGCCGTGGATCGGCGCCACCCTGCGCGACCCACCGGCCTTCTTCGTTGATACCGACGCCGCGCAACTGCATTTCATGCGACGCCTGCGGAGCCCGGAATAGGGGGTGGCACGATGGATGCTTTAGTTGACTGCGACCGGCGCGGCGTCTGGAACTTGACGCCTCCCCCGTGAACAACGAACCACCGAGGATTTACGCATGAGCGCCGTATTGCAAAAGCCCGAGAACCAGTTCAACCGCTGGGTGACGTTCCGACTCACCGAGGAAATCTACGGCATCAACGTGATGCAGGTGCAGGAAGTCCTCCGTATGACCGAGATCGCGCCAGTGCCCGGCGCACCGGGTTGCGTGCTCGGCATCATCAACCTGCGCGGCAACGTGGTGACGGTGGTGGATGCCCGGGAGCTGTTCGGCCTCATGCACAACGAACCCACCGAACAGACCCGCATCATGATTGTTGAAATCAACAACATGATTGTCGGTCTGCTGGTGGACAGCGTGGCGGAGGTGGTGAACATCCTCAATTCCGATATCGACTCGGCGCCGAACATCGGCAACGAGGAGAATTCACGCTACATCCAGGGCGTGTTCAGCAAGAACGGAGAAATCCTGATCCTGGTAGATCTCAACCGCTTGATGACGCTCGACGCCCAGTTCATCCAGGGCGGATTCTGAGCACCCGGCATGGACATCCTGCTCCCCTCGGCGGTGATCGTGATCCTTACGGTAAGCCTGTCGGTCGCCGTGGCCATGTTGCTGACGTTCGTCCGTAACCAGTCGCGCGTGACCTCGTCGCTGGGAAAGGCGTTGCAGGACGAACGGCGCGAGCGGGAGTCGCTTGCCTACGATCTCCACGCCCTCATCGCCTGCTCGAAGGAACTGGGCGAAGAGATCCGCGGCTACGACGGTCGCCAGCGTTCCCTGGCCGGGAAGCTGAACGCGCTGGCCCAGCAGGTGGATGGCGCGCAAGCCGTCGATCAGGCCGAGCGCTTGATGGCCAATGGCCTGGGTGTCGAGCAGATCACCCGGATGTGTGCGCTATCCCGCGGAGAGGCGGCGCTGCTGGAACGTTTCAAGCAGCGCAACCAGGCGGCCTGACCGTCGCCGTCCTTGTTCCGCCCACCCCAACTGGTTTACCCTGCGCCGCCTTGCGCTACGAGTCGCATCCGGAGAGGTGTCCGAGTGGTTTAAGGAGCACGCCTGGAAAGCGTGTATAGGCGAAAGTCTATCGCGGGTTCGAATCCCGCCCTCTCCGCCATAAAAATGCCCGCTCATGCGGGTTTTTTTATGGCGGAGAGGGCGGGTAGCACGGCGCACCCGCCGGTTCGACAGACTCGCAGCGCGAGGCTGCACGCGCGCAGCGCGCCCCGCAGGGGTGAGTGTTCGCGCCAGCGAACGCGAATCCATCCCGCCCGGGATCAAAT
>JAYTTZ010000272.1:0-4385 GCA_043744805.1 Gammaproteobacteria bacterium | reverse complement strand
AGGCAAGCGCGTGGAGGAACCGACGCGAGCGCGGGCGCTGGGTAGCGACACGGAAGCCCCAGCCACCGGCCACGGCAGCGCCAACCAGGAGCGGCCAGTACCTGGCGGTGAAGCCACTCACGGCCAGGAGCGCAAGCGTGATGCCGGGCAAGGCATGGTCGGTGTGCTCGAAGACCTTCACGATTTCCGGCACCACGAAGGTGAGCAGGCCGCCGACGACCAGCACCGAGACCAGGCTCAGCACCGCCGGATAGATCAGCGCAATCTGGATTTTCTGCTGGACCGTCTGGCGGCGCTCCAGGTAGTCCGCCACGCGCTGCAGGACCAGCGGCAGGAGGCGCGTTTGTTCGCCGGCGCCTACCGTCGCGCAGTAGACCTCGGGGAAGGAGCGCGGGAACTGGCTCACGGCATCGGCGAGGCTCATGCCTTCCAGCACGCGCGAACGCACGTCGATGACCACCAGGCGCAGCAGTGGGTCGCCACTCTGGCGCGCGATGGCCGACAGCGCATCGTCGAGCGGCAAACCGGATTCGAGCAGGGAACCCAACAGGCGGCTGAAGAGGACCACGCTGGACGGCTTCAGCCGCAAACGCGAAACCGGCGCGCGGGTGGTGGCCGTCGCCTTGACGGTGGTGGGCGTGACGGACAGTGGGACAAGGCCGCGGTCGCGCAACTGGCGGCGCGCGTGGCGTTCGGAATCGGCTTCGGTCAGGCCACTGCTCTTGCGGCCATTGGCTTCCAGTGCAACGTAGGCAAACGCGGCCATCGCGAAGTGCTCAGCCGCCCTGCGTCACGCGCAGCAGTTCTTCTGGCGTGGTCAATCCGGAGCGCACGGCGCGCCGGCCGACTGCCTCTAGGCTCGGTGAACTCTTGCGCACGTGGGCTTCGACGTCCTGTTCCGACACGCCGTCGTGGATCATGCGACGCAGTTGATCGTCCATGGAGATGAGTTCGTAGATGGCGGCGCGACCGCGGTAACCGAGTCGCTTGCAGGCATTGCAGCCCACGGCGGACATGAGCGTGGCGTCCGGCGCCAGTTCCAGCCAGTCGCGCGTCACGGAATCGGGCACCACGGGCGTGGCGCATTGCGGGCAGAGTCGCCGCACGAGGCGTTGCGCCAGCACGCCGACGAGGCTGGAGGACAGGAGGAAGGGCTCAGTGCCCATGTCCCGCAACCGGGTCACGGCGCCGACCGCCGTGTTGGTGTGCAGGGTCGACAGGACCAGATGGCCCGTGAGGCTCGCCTGGATGGCGATTTGCGCCGTTTCGAGATCGCGGATTTCACCCACCATGACCACGTCCGGGTCCTGGCGCAGGATGGCGCGCAGTCCCCGTGCGAAAGTCATCTCGACCTTCATGTTCACCTGGGTCTGCGCGATGCCATCGATCAGGTATTCGATGGGATCCTCCACCGTCATGAGGTTACGGCTGCGATCGTTCAAGCGCGACAGCGCCGCGTAGAGCGTGGTGGTCTTGCCGGAGCCGGTGGGACCGGTGACCAGGAAGATGCCGTGCGGGCGATGGATGATGGTGTCGAGTCGCGTTGTGGTCTCGACGTCCATCCCGATTTGCTCGAGTTGCAGGCGCCCAGCCTGCTTGTCGAGCAGGCGCAGTACCACGCGTTCACCGTGGCCGCAGGGAATGGTCGAGACACGCACGTCCACCGGCCGGTTGGCCACCTTCAGCGAAATGCGGCCGTCCTGCGGCAGGCGCTTTTCCGCGATGTCGAGCTTGGCCATGATCTTGATGCGGGACACGACGAGCGGTGCGATTGCCGACGGCGGCTGCATGATCTCGCGCATCACGCCGTCGACGCGTAGGCGAATCGCCAGCCGGTGTTCGAAGGGTTCGATGTGGATGTCGGACGCGCCTTCCACGATGGCCTCGCCAAGCAGCGCGTTGATGAGCCTGATGATGGGCGCGTCGTCGGCGCTTTCCAGCAGATCGGCAGGTTCGTCCAGTTCCCTCGCCAGCGCGGTGAGATCCAGCGCGCCGTTGAGATCCGCCATCATTTCCTCGGAACGCGCAGCGTCCTGTTCGTAGGCGCCCTGCAAGCGACGATCGAAATCCGTGCCGGTGTAACGTTCGAACCGCACGTCACCGCGCAGTACGCGCTGCAATTCCTGCAAGACGACTGCCGGCGTGTCCGCCGTGAACAGCACCAGCGGCGTGCCGTCCCCGGCGTCATCCACCAGCACGCCGTGGCGCTTGGCAAAGGCAAACGGAACGTTCACTCGAGGATGCCATCAGGCAGGATCGCGCCGCGGTGCGGCAGCAGGTACTCGGTCTGGTTCTCGTTCTGCTTTTGCTGCTTGTCGCGGATGTCGTCGTAGCGCGTCTTGCTGAGGGCAACCGAACCCGCGCGATCGCGCACGATCTGCGGCCGCAGGAACACCATGAGGTTGGTCTTGGTCGCGCTGCGCCGGGCATTCTTGAAGAGGTTGCCCAGTACCGGGATGTCCCCCAGCAAGGGCACCTTGTCCTGGTTGGCGCGCGCGTCGTCGCCGATCAGGCCGCCCAGTACGACGATGGCGCCGTTATCCACCTGCACGCTGGTCTTGATGGATCGCTTGTTGGTGATGAGGTCCGCGCCGCGGGTGCTTTCGTCGACGCTGGAGACTTCCTGCTCGATTTCCATCGTCACCGTGTCGCCCTCGTTGATCTGGGGTTTCACGCGCAGCTTGATGCCGACGTCCTGGCGCTGGATAGTCTGGAACGGATTGTCGGGGGTGGTCGTGCTGTTGCTGAACTGCCCGGTGACGAACGGCACGTTCTGGCCGACGACGATTTCAGCCTGCGCGTTGTCGAGCGTCATCAGGCTGGGCGTGGACAACACGTTGGTGCTGGAGTCGCCGGCGAGGACCCGCACCAGGGTGCGCAGGTCGCCACCGGTGAAATAACCCAGCGTGAGTCCACCGAGGAAACTCGCGGCGTCCTTGGTGCTGAAGGGACTGTCGATCGATCCTGCGTTGCTGCCCTTGAAGTTGGTCGCGCCCAGCACGCCGTCGCCGGGCAGGTTGGTCTTCCATTGCACGCCAAGTTCGTCGGTTTTCGAGCCGGACACTTCAGCCACGATGCCTTCCACCAGGACCTGGGCGCGGCGTACGTCGAGTTGGGTGATGACGTCCAGCACTTTCTTCACGTCGCGCGGGGGTCCCTGCACGATGAGTGCGTTGGTGGTTTCGTCCGCGGTGATCATCACCGCGGCAAGCGTGCCGCCGGGCTTGCCTCTGCCACCGCCGGAAGTCGCTGCGTGCGGCTCGGCGTCACCGGCGGTGGGCGCCGGGGCGCCACCGCCACCTTCGGCGCTTCCAAACCCGCTGCCACCACTGCTGCGGGGTGAGGCAGGCGCACCGCCGGAAGCTTCGGCCAGCACGTCGCTCAAGTCGCGCGCGTTGGCGTAACGCAGCGGCACCACCCGGATGATTTCGTTTTCGGATTCCGAGGCATCGAGGCTGGCGATGATGCTGCGGTAGCGCAGTTTGGCCTGCGGGCTGCCCGCCAGCAGGATGGTGTTGGTCCGCTCGTCGGTCGCGAAGGCAGTGACGGAGCCACTGCTCGGCGGTGCGCCGGCCAGGGTCTTGGTCGCCAGCGCGTCCAGCGTATTGGCGACATCCGCGGCGGTGGCGTTCTGCAATCGAATGAGATCGATGCCCGCGCTGTTGTCGATATCGAGCTTGGCAATGATGTTCACCATGCGATCGACGTTCGATGCCGTGTCGGCAACGATGAGGACGTTGGTGCCGGCGGTCGCCGCCATGTGGGAATCCTGCGGCAGGAGCGGACGCAGCACCGGCACGAGTTCGGCGGCAGAGACGTAATGCACGGGGATGACCCCGGTGACCATTTCCTCACCCTTGCGGAACGTGCCCACGGCAACGGTGGGCGTGGCGTCCTGCTTGCCCAGCATTTCCGGAATGATGTTGGTCATGCCGTCCTTGGTGATCGCGGTAAAGCCGTGGACGTGCAGGATGGACAGGAACACCTGGTAGAGATCGTCTGGATCCGTGGGGGCGGCAGAAATTACGGTCACCTTGCCTTGCACACGCGGGTCGACCACGAAATTTCGCCCCGTCAATTCAGAGATCGCCCCGATGAAGGCGCGGATATCGGCGTCCTTGAAGTTAAGCGTCAGGGACCGGGGCTTTTCAGTGGCGGGTGCTGCTGCGATTCCGGCGGGCGCGGGCGGCACGGTGTCCTGGGCGTGGGCGGCCACCGCGAGCGCAGCGCCAAGGACAGCCGACGCGAGGCGAAGAAGGGATCGAGTCACACTCAGGTCTCCGTACTGGTGGGACCTTGGTCCCTGTTCATGACGCTTGTCTAGCAGCCTGTCGGACTTGGGGAGCGTCGGCTGCGAACCGACCGCAGCCGTCCATTCGGCACCG